>PAPH01000045.1 GCA_002709005.1 Hyphomicrobiales bacterium
GTCCGCGCGGTCGCGGACGACTTCCATCTCGTATTCCTTCCAGCCGAGCACGCTTTCCTCGATGAGGACCTCGGTGGTCGGCGAGGCGTCGAGGCCGCGCTCGATGATGTCGAAGAATTCCGAGCGGTTATAGGCGATCCCGCCGCCGGTGCCGCCGAGCGTAAACGAGGGGCGGATGATGGCGGGGAGGCCGACTTCGTCGATCGCGCGGGCCGCGAGCGCCATGGCGTGGTCCATGTAGCGCTGCTTGCGGTCGACTTCACCGAGGTTCCACTGGTTTTCCAGTTCGTCGAGCGCCGCGTCGAGCGCGTCGCCGGAATGTTCGCCGCGCAGGCGGGCGCGCTGGGCCTCGTGCTTCTTGCGGTCGACTTCCTTGATCTCGGTGGCGTTGGCGAGGAAGGACTTCGGCGTCTCGAGCCCGATCTCGGCCATCGCTTCGCGGAACAGCGCGCGGTCCTCGGCCTTGTCGATGGCGTCCGGCTGGGCGCCGATCATCTCGACATTGTAGCGCTCGAGCACGCCCATCCGGCGCAGGGACAGCGCGGTATTGAGGGCGGTCTGGCCGCCCATGGTCGGCAGCAGCGCGTCGGGGCGCTCCTTGGCGATGATCTTGGCGACCACTTCCGGGGTGATGGGCTCGATATAGGTCGCGTCGGCGAGGCCGGGGTCGGTCATGATCGTCGCCGGATTGGAATTGACCAGGATGACCCGGTAGCCTTCTTCCTTCAGCGCCTTGCAGGCCTGGGTTCCCGAATAGTCGAACTCGCAGGCCTGACCAATGACAATGGGGCCGGCCCCGATGATCAGGATCGACTTGATATCAGTACGTTTGGGCATGGGAGCGGATCCGTCCGTCGTGCGGCCGCAGGAACGCCGTCACGGATGAGGCTCCATGCGGCAGGCGGCCGGGAAAAATGTCAGGCTAGGCGGGCCTTATAGGGGAGAGATGCGCGGGATGGAACCCCGGAAATTGCCGTGCGGCGATGTATCAACAGAGTGCGACGGAATACACTACGCCTCAACGACGGCTTCATCCTCGCACTCGGCATCGAGCGAGGGCAGGGACATGTGTTCGGCGGCCTTCAGCACGGTGTCGAGAAAGCCCGGAAAACGGGCGTCGAGATCGGCGCGGCGGATGGTGATCATCTTAGCCGTCCCGCTCTTTTCCACGCGGATGATGCCCGCTTCGCGCATCCGGCCAAGATGGTAGGTCAAGTTCGACTTTGAGGCCAGCGGCGTGAAATCGGAGCACATCATCGGAGCCCCCTCGCGTTTGTCGAGATGGCCGAGAATTGCCAGGCGCGTGGAATCGCCCAAGGTTGCCATGACGGCTGCGAGATCTATCTCTTCTGTCGACGGGTGATATGACATGCCTTGAATTTACGTTTCTTTGAGGCAGTTTCAAGTCGTAACGCCCGTGTAGGGTTCAAAACCCCGCGGTTTGTGGACGCGCCATGATGACGCAGCGGAACGCCAGTTCGTTGCGGTGCGAATTTGCGCTGCAACATTGACAGCGCCGCCTCGCTACCTTATAAGTTCAATAAGCTTTGAACTTTAAGGACGCTTCCTTGGATCGCCGCATTTATCTTCTCGGGCTCGGCGCCTTCGCCGTAAGCACCGTCGCATTCCTGTTTTCCGGGCTGCTGCCGCTGATTGCCGAGGATATCGGGGTCACCGTGGCGCAGGCCGGCTACCTCGTCACCGCCTATTCGATGTCCTATGCGGTCTTCACGCCGGTTCTGGCGGCGATCACCGGGCGTTTCAACCGCCGCCACGTCGTCGTCGGCGCGCTTGTCGCCTTCATTGCCGGCACCATGGTGACGGCATTCGGCCAGTCGATTGCCTCGCTCGCGCTGGCGCAGATCCTGACGGGTGCGGCGGCCGGCCTCTTCGCGGCGACCGGGCAGGGAATCGCCGTGACGCTTTCGGATTCGGAGAACCGCGCGAAAGCCATCTCCATGGTGGTGAGCGGCACAACTTTCGCCGTCGCCCTGGGCGCCCCCCTCGGTTCGTTTCTCGCCCACTTCGCCGGTTGGCGGGCGGGTTTCGGCTCGGTCGGGGCTGTGGCGCTCCTCTGTCTTTTTGCTCTCTGGGCGCTGCTGCCCCGCCAGCTTCCCGGCGCGCGGCTGAGCCTGGTCGAGCGCCTGTCCGTCATTCGTCAGCCGGGCGTAGCGCGGCTGATCGTCGTCACCTTTATCTATATGGCAGCTGCTTTCATGGTGGTCGGCTATTTCGGTCCGATCGTCATCGACGGCGCCGGCATGGCGCCCGACATGCTGCCGGTCGTTCTCGTCGTCTACGGTATCGGCGCCATTTTCGGGAACTATTTCAGCGGCCGGCTGACGGACCGGATCGGCGCGCGGCGCATGGTCATCGCCTCCCAGATCACCAGCGTCGTCTGCTCGCTCGTGCTGGCCGCAATCCTGCTCTGGCTGCCGACGGAAATCGCCGAGCCGGCATTGATGCTGACCCTGTTCCTCTGGGCTGTCGTCGGGTGGATCTATCCGCCCGCGCAGATCAGCCGGTTGGTGGCGCAGGCACCGGGTGCCGCGCACCTGTCGCTGGCGCTCCATGCCTCGGCCATCTATTTGGGCATTGCCGCCGGAACGTTCATCGGCGGCCGGGTGTTGGAACTGGCTCCCGTTTATGCGCTCGGGCCCGCGGCCGGCCTTCTTGCCGCCGGCTCGCTCCTCATGGTCCTCTCGGAGCGCCCGGGCGGCGTTGCCGCCTCGCCGAGCGTGGCCTGATGCCCGCATCGAACTTGAACTTCCGATTTGCCGCTCAATCTTCTTGCTGACGGCTCTGATCCCTGCGGATATGGTGCCGGCGGATAACCGGAATCGGCAGCGGGAGCAGATGCGATGGAATGGAGAGGTCGGCGCCAGAGCCGCAATATCGAGGATCGCCGCGGCCAGGGGCGCGGCAACCCTTTCGGGCGTGGTGGCATGCGGCTTCCCTCCCGCGGCATCCGCGTCGGACGCGGTGGCGGCGGAGGCATCATCTTCCTCATTATTGCGGGCGTGATCCTGTGGATGCTCGGCATCAATCCGCTGACGCTCATCGACGGCGGCGGTGGCACGATGCCGTCCGGCGGTTCGGGGCAGGTAACGACCCAGCGCAATGACGAGATGACCCAGTTCGTCGCAACCGTGCTCGCCGAGACCGAGGATGTCTGGAACGGCATCATGGAGAGCCAGGGCGAAGACTACCCGGAACCCACGCTGGTGCTCTTCTCGGGCGCGGTGCGGTCGGCCTGCGGCCAGGCGAGCTCGGCAACCGGCCCGTTCTACTGCCCCGGCGACCAGAAGCTCTACATCGATCTCGATTTCTACGACGAACTAGCGCGCCGCTTCGGCGCATCGGGCGATTTCGCGCAGGCCTATGTGCTCGCCCACGAAGTCGGCCATCACGTCCAGAACATCATCGGCGTGCTGCCGAAGTTCAACCAGATGCGCGAGCAGATGAGCCAGGTCGAGGCCAATCGCATGTCGGTGCGCGTCGAACTCCAGGCCGATTGCTTCGCCGGTATCTGGGGGCACTTCACCGCGCAGAAGGGTCTTCTTGAGCAGGGCGATCTCGAGGAGGCGCTCAACGCCGCCCGGCAGATCGGCGACGACACACTGCAGAAGCGGACCCAGGGCTATGTCGTGCCGGACGCCTTCAACCACGGTACATCCGAGCAGCGGATGACCTGGTTCAAGCGCGGCTTCGATTCCGGCCGGCTGTCGTCCTGCGACACATTCAACAACCCGGTCTAGGTTCCTCCGGGATCGTGACGCGCATTGCCAGACCGAAGGAAACCGAGCTTTACGGCCCGGTGAAAGCCTTGCTCGAAGGACAGGGCTACGAGGTGAAATCCGAGATCGGCGCGGCGGACGTCTTCGCCGTGCGCGGCGAGGAGCCGCCGGTCATCGTCGAACTCAAGGCCGCCTTTTCGCTTTCCCTGTTTCATCAGGCGATCGAGCGCCTGTCGATCACCGACGCGGTCTACGTCGCCGTACCGCGCGGCAAGGGCCGTCCGTTTCTTTCAGCCTTGAGATCGAACACCAAGCTCTGCCGCAGGTTGGGCCTGGGTCTGATCACGGTCAGGATGGAAGATGGTTTCGCCGAGATCCATCTCGATCCCGGCCCCTATGAGCCGCGCAAATCGAAGGCGCGCACCGGGCGGATGCTCAAGGAGTTTGCCCGCCGCGAGGGCGATCCCAATCTCGGCGGCACCAACCGCACGACGATCATCACTGCCTATCGACAGGATGCGACGCGCATAGCGCTTCATCTGCTCGAGAGCGGTCCGTGCAAAGCCGCCCACGTCGCCGCGGACACCAGGATCGACCGGGCACGCGCCATCATGGCCGACGATCACTATGGCTGGTTCGAGCGGGTGGAGCGTGGCATCTACCGGTTGACGCCGAAGGGAGAGGCGGCGGTCCGTCAAGAGTGAGCAGCCACCCTGGCGTCATCGGTGATGCGCGCATCAAAGTTTCTGATCGGTTCGCTTCAGAACTGGCATCCCTTCGTTCGGTCGGTTAGTCAGGAACGATGGCGCTTCTCCCCGGACAGGGGCGGGCGCCTCGGCTTTTTGGAAAACCCGGCTGTTTGGGAAACGATGACCAACGAGACGATGGACAGCATCAAGACAGGCGCTCACGTTCCAATGAGCTGGCTCGGCCATGTCCGGGCGACGCTGGTGCTCGGCCTGCCTCTGGTCGGCGCGCAGCTTGCGCAGATGCTGATCAACACCACCGATGTGGTCATGCTCGGCTGGTACGGCACGGAGGAACTGGCCGCAGGCGTTCTCGCCACCCAGGTCTTCTTCGTCATCTTCATGTTCGGCGGCGGGTTCGCCCATGCCGTGGTGCCTATCGCCTCGCAGGCCGATGGCAGGGGCGACGCGCGGCAAGTACGGCGTTCGGTGCGCATGGGGCTCTGGATCGTGACATTCTACAGCGCGCTCGTCATGCCGCTTCTGTGGACCATCGAGCCGATCCTCGTCCTGCTTGGCCAGGAGCCGAAAATCGCGCGCATGACCGGCCAATACATGCACATTACCCAGTGGGGGATGTTTCCCGCCTTGTGGGCGCTGGCCTTGCGGTCGTTCTTTTCGGCGGTGTCGCGTACGCAGATCATTCTCTGGGCCACCATCGCCGGCACGCTCTCCAACGCGTTTCTCAACTACGTCTTCATCTTCGGCAATCTTGGCGCGTCGGAAATGGGGCTCGAGGGCGCGGCCATTGCCTCGCTGATCTCGTCGACAGCTATCTTCCTCGTCATGCTGGTCTCGATTCTCGTACGCCCGATGTTCTCGGACTACACGTTGTTCCAGCGCTTCTGGCGTCCCGACTGGCCGGATTTCTTCGAGATCGTGCGGTTGGGTTTCCCGATCGCCCTTACCATCATCGCGGAGGTCGGCCTGTTCGTCGCCGCCTCGATCATGATGGGCTGGATCGGCGTCGTCCCGCTTGCCGCACACGGCATCGCCATGCAGATCATCTCGCTGTCCTTCATGATCCCGCTGGGGCTGTCGACCGCGGTCACCGTGCGCGTGGGCCAGACCTATGCGCGGGCGGATGGCGAGGGCATGCGGCGCGCGGCAATCGCCTCGCTCGGAATCGCGGCGGCTATCGCGCTGAGCGCGGCCGTCCTGTTCTGGACGATCCCGGAGACGCTGGTCGGGCTGTTCCTCGATCGCGACAATCCGAACGCGAAACTGGTGCTGGAAACGGCGGTGCCGCTTTTGCTCGTCGGTGCGGCCTTCCAGTTCTTCGACGGCATGCAGGTCACGGGCGTCGGTCTGCTCAGAGGCCTGAAGGACACCCGCACGCCGATGATCATGGCTGTGGTCAGCTACTGGTGTCTGGGCCTTCCGACCGGATATCTGCTCGGCATCGTCGCGGGATGGAACGGGCCGGGCGTGTGGATGGGGCTCGCCATCGGTCTGGCCGGCGCGGCGATCCTGCTGAACGGCCGCTATTACGTGTTGGCGAAGCGCCTGGCGTTCACCTGAGGCACTATTCGTCACCGGCCTTGTGTTTCTGGATGATCTCGACCGGTGTGCGCATGAGCACCTCGCGGTGCGGGAAGGGGATATTGATCCCGGCGTCCTTGAAGGCATCCCACAGCGCGATGAGTACCTTGCCGCGGATATTGGTCAGCCCCCCCTGTGGATCCTGAATCCAGAAGCGCAGCTTGAAGTCCAGCGAGGACGAGCCGAAGGCGGTCATCCAGCAGACGGGCTTCGGGGTTTCGAGCACGCGGTCGACTGCCGCTGTGGCTTCGATGGCAATGCGTATGACATCGTGCGGGTCGCTGTCGTAGGAGACCCCGAAATCCACGTCGAGGCGGATGTTCTTGTCAGAGAAGGACCAGTTGACCACCTGCTGGGTGATGAAATCCTCGTTCGGGATAAGATATTCGCGGCCGTCCCGCGTGATCACCGAGACGAAGCGCGCCCGCAGTTCGCGAATCCATCCGAAGGTGTCGCCGAGTTCGATCGTGTCGCCGGGCTTGATCGAGCGGTCGGCGAGAATGATGACGCCGGAAATGAAATTCGACACCACCTTCTGCAGGCCGAAGCCGAGGCCGACACCGACCGCCCCGGAAAGGACGGTCAGTGTGGTGAGATCCACCCCGACAAGGTTGAGGGCGATCAGGCCGGCCGCCACCGTCAACGTGATGTGGACGACCTTTCCGGCCAGCGCCTTGAACGAGGGTGACAGGTCGGTCGAAACCGACAGACGGCTCTCGACGAAGCGTCCGGCCAGATGGGCGATCCAGAGCAGAAGCACCGATATGGCGATTGCCTTGAGCACGAACAGGACGGAGAGGCGGAATTCCCCGAGATTGATCGCCAGATCGTTGAGTGCGGCCTGGAGTTCGTCGCGGATGCCCAGCACGCCGGCCGCGACATAGACGAACAGGCAGAGCGATATGATCCGGGCGAAAAAGCGGTTGCGCAACACTCTTGTCAGAACGGAAGTCGCGAGCCAGGTGACCGCCAGAACCAGCGCGAGCGACAAGAGGTAGCTTCGGCTCGGCCAGGTGCTGCGCAGGAGGATTTCGCGCGCGAAACCGACGAAGAGGATGAACATCGCCCATTCGGTGCGGCGCATGAAGGCGATGATAACGCGGAGAAGCCCGGGATTCCCCTTGATCCGCCGGGCGCGTTCCTCGAGCGCCGGCTCGATCCTGAGCGACAGGAGCCAGCCGACCAGAAAGCAGCCGACAATGATGATGAGCTGATAGAGGGTCCAGGGCTGGGAGAGATATTGCCAAAGCGATTGTGCGGCCTGCTGGCTTTCCACAAGAGCGTTGTCGAGGTCGATTTCTCCCATGGTGATGAAATAGCGCGCGGAAGCAAAAAAGAAAACGCCGGCGCTTGCGGGCACCGGCGTCTGTATTCGCGGGGTGAGGACTGCCGAATGTTACCGTTCGGGAAGTGCGGCCTCGCCGTTGCGTTCGTTGACCATGTTCATGAAGCGGCGGAACAGGTAGTGGCTGTCCTGCGGGCCGGGCGAGGCTTCCGGGTGATGCTGGACGGAGAAGACCGGCTTGCCGACGAGGCGCAGGCCGCAATTGGTGCCGTCGAAAAGGGATACGTGGGTTTCCTCGACACCTTCGGGCAGGCTCTGGCCGGCGACCGCGAAGCCGTGATTCATCGACACGATCTCCACCTTGCCGGTGGTGTGGTCCTTGACCGGATGATTGGCGCCGTGATGGCCCTGATGCATCTTTTCGGTGGTGCCGCCGAGCGCCAGCGCCAGGATCTGGTGTCCCAGGCAGATGCCGAAGATCGGAATGCCGGTGTCGATCAGCTTCCTGATTTCGGCAACGGCGTATTTGCCTGTTTCCGCGGGGTCGCCGGGGCCGTTCGACAGGAAGATGCCGTCGGGCTTGAGCGCCAGAATGTCTTCGGCCGACGTCTTTGCCGGCACCACGGTCACCTTGCAGTCGAGACCGGAGAAGAGGCGCAGGATGTTGCGCTTCACGCCGAAGTCGATGGCGACGACATGCGCCTTGTCGGTCGAACCGTTGGCGTAGCCGTCGTTCCAGACCCAAGGCTTCTCGGTCCAGGCCGAGGACTGGCCGGAGGTTGCCTCGATGGCGAGGTCGAGACCTTCCAGGCCGCTCCAGGCCTTGGCGCGGGCTTTCAGCGCATCGATGTCGAACTTGCCGTCGGGATCGTGGGCGATCACCGCGTTGGGCATTCCGTTGTCGCGGATCCACGCGGTCAGCGCGCGGGTGTCGATCCCGGTCATGGCGATGATGCCGCGTCCCTTCAGCCATTCGTCAAAGTGCTTGGCCGAGCGGTAATTCGACGGATTGGTGATATCGGCCTTGAAGATCGCGCCGACCGCGCCGCGGCGGGCGGCGGGCGTGAGATCCTCGATGTCTTCGTCATTGGCGCCGATATTGCCGATATGGGGGAAGGTAAACGTCACGATCTGTCCGAGATAGGACGGATCGGTGAGAATCTCCTGATATCCGGTCAGCGCAGTGTTGAAGCAGACCTCGGCTTCGACCGCGCCAGCGGCACCCGCGCCGGTGCCTTCGATCACGGTCCCGTCGGC
The DNA here is from genome assembly GCA_002709005.1 of Hyphomicrobiales bacterium. Lineage (GTDB taxonomy): Bacteria > Pseudomonadota > Alphaproteobacteria > Rhizobiales > Rhizobiaceae > Pseudohoeflea. The sequence goes on from PAPH01000045.1 coordinate 8,568, forward strand.
GAGCACCAGCACGGCGGTCGGTTTCGTCCGGCTCCAGGGTTCGGTCATCGTCTTCAGCCTTTTCGTCTTCCGCTGGGCCTCAGCCATCGCTCGGCAGCCCTGAAATTCAGGGGCCTTGAATTGCGTCAGGCCGCGTGCCATCTATTGGCGGGTTCGGGAACGGGTGCCAAAATGGTCCCGGACACCAAAAGGGGAACCCGGGCCAGATGGCGCAGTCCGTTCGACTTCGTCTTGCAGGCCTGAGACATAATCAATGCGATATGCGCGGTCAATGAGCCGAACACGACGAACCAGAGCCTATTTTGTCATTCGTCATGCAAATTCGGGCCGCGACCGGACCGGCGGGAATGGCTGGTCCTCCACACTCCAACATCCGGAGCGAATTCATGTTGCGTGAGCAGTTTTCCGAAATGCTGAAAAATGCGATTCGGAGCAAGGATACCCTCAGAATGGCAACACTGCGCCTGATCCAGGCCGCGGTGAAGGATCGCGATATCGCCAATCGCGGCCAGGGCAAGGACCCGGTCAGCGACGAGGAGATTCTCGGCATCCTGACCAAGATGATCAAGCAGCGCGAAGAGTCGGCGAAGATCTACGAAGAGAACGCCCGGCTGGAACTGGCGCAGCAGGAGCGCGAGGAAATCTCCGTCATTCAGGAGTTCCTCCCCGCCCAGCTGACAGAAGACAAGATGCGCGAACTCTGCGCGACCGTGGTCAGCGAGACCGGCGCCAACGGCCTGCGCGACATGGGAAAGTGCATGTCCACGCTCAAGGAGCGTTATCCGGGCCAGATGGACTTCGGCAAGGCGTCCTGCGTGGTCAAGGGCCTTCTGCAGTAGCTATTGGAACGGGGCGGCCTGATCGCACGCCCCGTCGTCTACCCCTCGATCGGCCTCTCAGCCGGAGGCTCGCTTTTTCGGCCCCGGTTTCTCGGTCGAAATCCCCGAAAACAGTTTTAGCAAACCCACTTCCGGCGGTTCAGGATCTCCGGGTCGCCCCGCGCCGCTGTCTGCCGGGGCGTATTCTTCGCCGAATACGTCGCGGACGATGTTGGCCAGATTGCGGGCGTGGAGCCGTTCGTGCCACTCGATGAATTCATCGGCGTTGAGAGCGGCGGAAATGTAATAGCCCTGCACCTCGTCGCAGCCGAGCGCGCTCGCCGCGGCGACCTGCCCGGGCGTCTCGACGCCTTCGGCGACGATCTTGCAGCCCAGCGCCTTTCCCAGATTGACGATCGCCCGGCAGACTTCGACCATCCGCGAACTGGTCTCCAGTCCGTTGACGAGCGAGCGGTCGATCTTCAGCGCGTCGAACTGCAGCTCGGCCAGATGGGCAAGGTTGGAATAGCCGATACCGAAATCGTCGATCGCAAGCTGCAGACCCGCGGCGCGCAGCCGGTCGAGCTGCTCGACGAAACGCTCATTGTGGGTATGCGCCATCGTTTCGGTGATCTCGATGGTCAGGAGCGTCGGCGGACAGTCGTTGAGCGAAACGATTTCGAGCACCTTTTCGGCAAAGTCGGGGCGGGCGACCTGGCCGGCCGCGACATTGACCGAGATACCGATCAGGCGACCCTTTCTCGACCACTCGGCGCACTGGGCGGTGGCCTTCGAGATCACGAACATGCCCAGTTCGACGATCAGGCCGGAGGCTTCGGCAAGCGGAATGAACTCGCAAGGGTCCACCATGCCGCGGGTGGGATGGTTCCAGCGAACGAGTGCCTCCACTCCGGCGCTGGACCAGTCCGCGGCATGCACCTTGGGCTGGTAGCAGACGTCGATCTGCTTGTCGGATATCGCCTGACGCAGTTCCTGCTCCAGCCCGTCGCGTTCGGAAATCGCGGCCATGAGGCGCTTGTCGTAGAGAATCATGCAATCGGGTGAGGAGGGCGAGGCTGCGTGAGCGGCGGCGAGGGCTGCCTTGTTGGCCACCTCTTCGAAATTGCCGCCGTCTTCGGTGTAGCGCGCTATGCCGATGGCGATTTCGACGGAAACCCGGCGTTCGCCGATCGCCAGCGGTTCGGCGAAGGCGGCGAGTATCTGCGTGGCTTGCCGCTCGAGCGCGTCGGCGCTCGAGAAACCCGGCAAATGGACAACGAATGCGGCGCTTTCGGCGTGACCGAGCAAGGGCAGGGCGTCGACCATCTCACCGGACTGAGGGGGGAAGGCGTTGTTCTCGATCGAGCCTACAGGAGTGGCGGCAGCCAAAGTTCTGGCGATGGCGCCGAGAAGCGGCTCGGCGATGGAAGGGCCGTATCGCGCGCAAATCTGCTTGCGGTTGACGATCTCGATATGAATGAGGCCGCCCTGGGCCCCGGTCACCGCCATGTCCTTTTCCACCCGGTCCTTCAGAACGGCGCGGCGCGGCAGGTCCGTGACGGGATTGATCTCGAGGTAGCGGCGGTCCCTGCGGGAGGTCGCGGCGAGTTTCTGGGCCAGAGCGCCGATACGGTCGGCGAGGGGGCCGAGCAAGGGGAAGCGGACGCGGGGAACTTCGATGTCATATCGCCCCTGGATAACGGTCTCGACGGCATCAGCGAGTTGGTCGATCCGTTGACCCATCCTGTTCAGGCCTATCCACAGTCCGACGGCGGTCAGCACGGAGCCGGCTGCGAGGATCATGGCCCAGACAGGAAATGCGTCCGCTTCTCCGGTTGCCAGAAAGGCAAGTTCGGCCAGCGCGAGAACCGAGACTGCGGCAGCGGCGGCGAATGCGAGCGTCCTCAGCTTCACGCTTGCACTCTGGTTCTTTATCGTTCTGCCTGCTGACGTCATCGGCGGCTCCTCGGTTGGTTCCGGGTTAGCTTTCAGCGCGATTTCATTCCGGTCCACCCGGATACGGGAATTTGGCATCATGCCGGTGCCGTTGGACACCTTCCTCACCCTCTTTCCTAACAGGTGGAAATAAAGGGCGAATTTCCATTAATGGGACAATTTTAGCTAACGAAGATATGCCCTGTTGGCGGGCAGATGAGGCGTGGACGACGCAATTTCATCTTGGTGCGGCGATCTCAAAGGTCCTATATGAAGCCTTGCGCACGTGGCCGGGGAGGTTCCAGCCCGGTTGCGGCTTAAATGAATTCAATAGCCTGTTGAAGCTATCCGTTTCCCCTGACGGTGAAACGGTCTAGGAAAGGCCCGCCGTTGCGGTTTTCGCCCTCATTTCTGGACGAGGTCAGGGATCGCGTTCCCATTTCGGACGTGATCGGCCGCCACGTGACCTGGGACCGCAAGAAGACCAATGCGGCGCGCGGCGACTATTGGGCCTGCTGCCCCTTTCATGGCGAAAAGACTCCGAGTTTTCACTGCGAGGACCGCAAGGGCCGCTACCACTGTTTCGGCTGCGGCGTGACCGGAGACCATTTCCGCTTCCTCACCGAATATGAAAGCCTGAGCTTTCCGGAAGCGGTGGAACGCCTGGCCGACATGGGCGGTGTGCAGATGCCCGCGCCCGATCCCGAGGCCGAGAAGCGTCAGCGCCAGCGCGCCACCCTCGAGGACGTGATGGAGATGGCCGCGCAGTTCTTCGAGGACCAGCTCCAATCCGCCGCCGGCGCCAAGGCGCGCGCCTATCTGCGCGACCGGGGCCTTTCCGGAAAGACGATCTCGGCCTTCCGGCTCGGCTATTCGCCCGACAGCCGTAATGCGTTGAAGGAGCATCTCGCCGGCAAGGGCGTCGACAAGGCGCAGATCGAGGCTTGCGGGCTCGTCGTCCACGGCCCCGACATCGCTGTCTCCTACGACCGTTTCCGCGACCGGATCATGTTCCCGATCCTGTCGTCGCGCGAGCGGGTGATCGCATTCGGCGGGCGGGCGCTTTCACGCGGCGTCCCGGCAAAATATCTCAATTCCAACGAGACGGAGCTCTTTCACAAGTCGAACGTGCTCTTCAACTATGCGCGTGCGCGCCGGGCGCTCGGAACCTCAGGCACGTTGATCGCAGCCGAAGGGTATATGGACGTCATAGCGCTGCACCAAGCGGGCATCGAGACCGCGGTCGCGCCGCTCGGGACAGCGCTGACCGAAAATCAGTTGAAATTGATGTGGCGCATCACCCAGAGCCCGGTCCTGTGTTTCGATGGCGACGAAGCGGGGCAACGGGCCGCGAGCCGCGCCGCCGATCTGGCGCTGCCGCTGATCGGGCCAGGAAGGACCATCCGTTTCGCAGTTCTCCCCGAGGGCAAGGATCCCGACGATCTGGTGCGCGCCGAGGGCCGCTCGGCTTTCGACGGACTGGTGGAGGCTGCGCGTCCGCTGGCCGACATGCTCTGGTCGCGCGAGGCAGGTGCCGGCGTCTACGAGACTCCGGAAGCGCGCGCAGACCTGGAGGCGCGGCTAAAGCAGATCACCGGCGCCATCGCAGACGAAAGTGTGAAGCGGCACTACCAGCAGGACATGCGCGAGCGGCTGAACGCCTTTTTTGGCGGATCGCGCGGCGGCAGCGGCGGTCGCCAGCAGGGGCGCGGTGGCGGCGGGCGCGATTTCCGGCGCGGGGAGGGTGGCCCGCCCCGGTTCGACCGCAACCAGCAAGGCCGCTTTCTGGGCGCCTCCGAAAAACTGACCCGTTCAACGCTGGTGCGCGGCACAGCGGAACTGCCGTCTTTGCGGGAAACCGTGCTGGTAATGACGGTTTTCAATCACCCGTCGATGCTGATCGCCGATTTCGACGAACTGGCGCCGCTCGAATTCGACGACAAGGTGCTTACCCGCATCTGGCGCATTCTACTCGACCTGACGGCGGAAGGGACTGCGCCTCAGCGCGACAGGCTGCTCGAGGCCTTTACCGAGGCGGGGCTGGACGACCAGATCGGCCGGCTCGCCTCGCAGATCCGCAATGCGCGGCTCTGGACCGCGACGGAGGAGGCTGCGCCCGAGGACGCGCGCGAAGCCTTCCGGCAGGCCCTGGCGCTGCATCTTCGCACCCGGACGCTCAAATGGCAGAAGGTGGAGCTTGAGCGTGATATCGCCGAGGCGATCGAAGGCGATGACGGCGACGCGATCACCCCGCTTCTGCGCGCGTTGTCCGAAGTGCAGATGGAGCTTGCCCGGCTCGAAAACCAGGAAGCTATCATCGACGGTTTCGGGGTACTGTCGGGGCGCGTGCGCGGCAGCAAATAGAGCATGTTCGCCGGCATTTCGCGCTGGAATCACGCCGGCTTTCATGCGCCCCTCTTGCAGTTGCGCCAACACGTCCTACATTTCACCGCAGACGAATACCGCCTCAGAGCGCCCGAAATGGTCAAATAGCCCTGAATCTCGGGCTCAATGGCCGATAGAACTTGACGGATGGCCTTTTTGTGGGAATCACCTTTCGGGTGGGAAATGCGTCTGTTCCGGTTTCACTGCTTGTTGCCCGCGGCACGGCGTCGGTCGTGCCGGTCGGGTTCTGTTCGCAGATGGCAGGGTTAACAGGGAATTAGGGATCGGCGGGACAATAAGAGATCGCAGCGATTCGGTCGGCCGTGTTCGAGGCTCGGGACAGCGCGCGGGCCGACCGTAAAAATCGCGAAAATGACGCCAGCATCGGCCGACGGCCTGGCTAGACATATCGGGAAGTTACTGCCCATGGCAAGCAAAGTTAAGGAAGCAGCGGAAGACAACGAAACCGAACGCGAAGGCGGTGCGGATAGCCCGCTGCTCGATCTTTCGGACGACGCTGTCAAGAAGATGATCAAGACCTCGAAGAAACGAGGTTACGTCACGATGGACGAGTTGAACTCCGTCCTGCCTTCCGAAGAAGTCACCTCCGAGCAGATCGAGGATATCCTCGCCATGCTTTCGGACATGGGCATCAATGTCGTCGAGGATGACGAGGCCGGCGAAGAACAGAACAACGCCGACAACGACAGCGACGACGACGATTCCGGCAACGAGATCGCTCCCTCGGCCGGCACCGCACTGGCGGCCGCCAAGAAGAAGGAGCCGACCGACCGGACCGACGATCCGGTGCGGATGTACCTGCGCGAGATGGGTTCGGTCGAGCTTCTTTCCCGCGAGGGCGAGATCGCGATCGCCAAGCGCATCGAGGCCGGTCGCGAGACGATGATCGCGGGCCTGTGCGAGAGCCCGCTGACCTTCCAGGCCATCATCATCTGGCGCGACGAGCTCAACGAAGGCGCCACGCTGCTGCGCGAGATCATCGATCTCGAGACCACCTATTCCGGGCCGGAAGCCAAGGCCGCGCCGCAGTTCCAGAGCCCCGAGAAGATCGAGGCCGACCGCAAGGCTGCCGAGGAAAAGGAAAAGGCGCGCCGCGAGCGCTCGTCAAGCGATGACGTGACCAATGTCGGCGGCGAGGGTGTCTCTGTCGAGGACGACGAGGACGACGAAGACGAATCCAACCTGTCGCTGGCGGCCATGGAAGCCGAACTGCGTCCGCAGGTGATGGAAACGCTCGACCTGATCGCCGACACCTACAAGAAGCTTCGCAAGCTGCAGGAGCAGCAGGTGGAAGCCCGCCTTGCGGCTTCCGGCACCCTGTCGCCGGCACA
>PAPH01000046.1 GCA_002709005.1 Hyphomicrobiales bacterium
CGGATGAGCAAGTCTGACAAGGAGAAGCCCGCAACGGATACGGGCATCAAGATTGACGTCAACGGCAAGGGGCGCGTGTTCGACGTCGACGACCCGAAGCTCCCCGACTGGGTCAGTGACAAGGCCATGGAATCGGGCGGCTATCCCTACGAGGACAAGCTTGACCGCAAGGAGTACGAGGAAACGCTCGAGCAGCTGCAGATCGAACTGGTCAAGGTGCAGTACTGGCTGGGCGATACGGGAAAACGCGTGATCGCCGTCTTCGAGGGACGCGATGCCGCTGGCAAAGGCGGGTCGATCCATGCCACCCGGGCCTACATGAACCCCCGCTCGGCGCGGGTGGTGGCCTTGCCGAAACCCACCGAAAAAGAGCGCGGCCAGTGGTATTACCAGCGCTATGTCGATCACTTTCCGACCGCAGGCGAGTTCGTCCTGTTCGACCGCTCCTGGTACAACCGCGCCGGCGTCGAGCCTGTGATGGGATTCTGCACACCCGAGGAGCATGAGCATTTTCTGGAGGAAACACCGAATTTCGAGCGCATGCCGGTCAATGCCGGAATCCACCTCTTCAAGTTCTGGCTCAATATCGGCCGCGAGATGCAGCTGAAGCGTTTCCATGATCGTCGGCACGATCCGCTGAAAGTGTGGAAGCTCTCGCCAATGGATATTGCCAGCCTCAACAAGTGGGATGACTACACGCAGAAGCGCGACCTCATGCTTCAGTCCACCCACACGCCACAGGCCCCCTGGACGGTGGTGCGGGCCAACGACAAGCGGCGGGCGCGGATCAACATCATCCGGCGCATCCTCACGGAGCTTCCCTATTCGGGCAAGGACGAGAAGGCGATCGGCGACATTGACGGCAAAGTTCTCGGAGAAGGGTATTCGGCGCTCCTGAACTGGGATCTGGCGTAAGGATGCCGCAACGGAACTTTGCGCGCTTTTCAACCGCGCCGCGACACGCTATTAGAGGTTGAGCCTGGCACCGTTACCGGAAGACGATCTGTGAAATATCTCTTCGCCACCGTATTCGTTACGACGTCGGTCCTGCCCATCGGCGCGTCACATGCCGAACGGCTCGATGGCGCATTCGCCATGCGCTACGAAAACCCCGAGGACGTCTTCGTGCTCGGCGAGTATATCCGCACCGCAACCTCCGAAGGCCAGTACGACCAGGCGATCTCCTCCATCGAGGAACATCTCGTCCGCTTCGCCGACGACGGCAGGGCCCGCCTCGCTGCCGCCCGTCTCTATGCCAATGTCGGCTCCTGGGAACTGGCGAAGAGCCAGGCCGACGAGGCGCTCGCTTCAGGTCAGCTCTCGGCCTCCGAAGCGGCGGAAGCCACCGAGATTTCGCGGCGCGCAGGCCAGGCCATTGCCGGCGTCGAATGGTATCTCGACGCCACCGCCGGCGTCCGCGTGACGCATTTCGACGTCGATGTGCCGGTTCCCTCCTGGCACGACCGTACCGTTACCGGCGCCTATGGCGAGTTGTCCGGGGCACTGCGCTACGATCTCGGCACCGCGCTGGGAAATGCCGTCGTTCTTGCCGGCCGCTTCGGCGTGACACGCGAATTCCAGGACGCCTTCATGGGCTACGCCTCATGGTACGGATTGCCGGATGGCAAGGTCGTCAACGCCATCGACGGGCGCGCATCCGCCACCTTCGACATGGGTCTGCCCGTCGAGAGCTTCGACGCGGCGCGACTGCAGTTTGGCGTCTTCACCGATTATGCAACGCTTCACCCGGACATCAGGCTCCGTTCCTTCGGCGGCGTGGTGCGCGGTGTCGTCATGCCGACGGTCGATACGCGCCTCTACGCCGAATATTCCTACGAGGACCTGTCGTCGTCGAGGGGCATCTATGCCGACCATGCCGAAGGATGGGAAGTCGGCGGCAGCCTGAGGCTGACGCAGGCTCACTCGATCGGCGCCGCCGCGCGCGGGCGTTACGAATATGCCGTCAACGACTTCAAGACGGGACGCATCGAAGAGGTCGAGGTCAGCTATTCCGGGCGCCTGCCCTACATGCCCTTCGGCACCATCTGGACGCAGGATGTGGTGCTCGCGGCCGGAACCTTCTATACTGTCGCCCTGCCGCCCAGCCTCCCGGAACGGTTCACCGGCGACCACTGGCGGACGGAATGGACCCACCGCTTCCAGCTCGACGGCCACAATCGCATCGAGGCCTCCTGGGCGATGACCAACACGGATTTCGACCAGCCGGGCATTTCAGACAGGGGCTCCATAATCCACGCGTTCAGCCTCGGCTATACGCACAGGTTCTAGGGAGACCTCGATGTTCAAGCGCTCCGCCCTCCTCATTTGCGCTCTCGCCTTGGGGCACGCCGCTTTTGCCACCAAGGCCCGAGCCGAAACCGTTGGCCGCGTCACGGCGCTGCAGACCAGCGTCTCGCGCGGCGGGCAATCGCTCTTGGAAGGCGCGGGTATTTCCCTCGGCGACCGTCTGAGAAGCAACGCGACCGGGCTCGGCGTTGTCCTGTTCAAGGATCAGTCGAGCGCCAAGATCGGCCCGAACTCCGCGCTCACCATCGACGATTTCGTCTACGGCTCGGGCGGCGGCTCGACCGGCATCCGCATGGACCGCGGCATCACCCGGTTCTTCGGCGGCCAGATTTCCAAGAAGGGCCGCATGCAGATCACCACGCCGCACGTGGTGCTGGCCGTGCGTGGCGGGATCATCGATCTCGCCGTCGGCAGCCAGACGGTGGCCACACTGCGCGCGGGCAAATTGACCTGCAAGGCCAACGGCACGACCAAGGTCATCACCAAGCCGGGCTTTTCCTGCGTGGCGGACGGCAACGGGCTGTCGACCGTCAGAAGCGCGTTCAACTTCTCGATTCTCGATTCCACCAATCGCGTGGCGGGAACGAGCGAACCGGGCACAAGGGGACCGCAGGTCGACGCCAAGGCGCCATGTTCAGGTGCAGCGGCCTTCCTCACCGACCGCTGCCAGAGCCGCAATGGCCAGCTCCCCGGCGGCGTCGAGCGCGGCGGAACCGGCCTGAGGGTTCCCGGCACCGGCGGCGGCGACACCGGCAACTTCACAACGCCCATCACGGGCGGCCCCTGATGAAGCGAAAGTGGGGTGGCTTGTTCCGCCGCCCGGCCATCAGGATGGCGGTTCTCTCCCTGTTGCTGCTCTGCTGCGATTTTCTTCTCTCCCCGGTCTTCGACGGGTTTCGCGGCAAGAGCTATGATCTCTACCAGCAGATCGCTCCAGTCACGATACCGCTCGACGATATCGTACTCGTCGAGATCGATGACGCCTCACTCTCCAGACAAGGGCGATGGCCGTGGCCCCGAGAGGCGATCGCGCGTCTTGTGGAGGTGATCGGCGCGCAAAGCCCGCGCGCCTTCGCGATCGACATGCTGTTTCCCGATACGGGCACGCCGGCCGGCGACGAGGCGCTCGCCCGCGCCATCGCGACCACCCGTCCCGTGCTCGCAATGAGCCTCACCGATCAGCCGGGAAGTACCGAACCGACGCCGGTTGCCGGCTGGTCACTGGTGGGCGAAGCCCCCGACGCCCTTGCCACCTTTCCCGGCCTGCTCGCATCCCTGCCGGAATTTACCGCCGGGGCGGGCGGACTGGGCATGGTGCGCTCGGTGCCGGACGACGACGGCGTCACCCGCTCCGTCCCCATGCTCTGGGCCGTCGCCGGCGCGGACGGGCTCACTCTCTGGCCCTCGCTTTCGCTCGATCTCGCACGGCAGGCGCTCGGCGAGACGAGCTACACAGTGCGGCTCGGCCCGGAAGGCTACGACGCGGTCAAGCTCGGCGACCGGATCGTCCGGCTGACGGCGGGCGGGGCCGTGTGGCTCACCGATACGAAAGCCGACCCCGCCCGGGTGAGCGCGATCTCCCTGCTCGACGGGCAATCGGGAGAGGCTTTGCGCGACAAGATCGTCATCCTATCGGTATCGGCCACCGGCTTCGACAGCTTCCACACCACGCCGCTGGTCGCCACCCGGCCCGGCGTCGAGGTGCACGCGCTTCTGACAGCGCAGATCCTTTCCGGCCATTTCCCCTACGAGCGGGCCGGTGCCAAGACCGTCGAAAGGACCGGTTTCGCGCTGCTCGCGGCGCTGCTGATCCTCGCGGTGGCATTTTTTCCCGCCCATCCACTGCCGGTTCTTCTGGCGCTGCCGCTGATCTTCTGCGCGCCGTTTGTCACCGGATTGCTTGCCTGGCGCATGGAAGGCGAGCTCTTCGACGCCCTGAGGCCGACGATCGGGCTTGCGATCCTCGCCGCGGGCGGCGGATATTTCCTCTATCGCGCAGCCGAGATGCGGCGCCGGCAGATCAGCGGGCAGTTCGCACGCTACCTCTCGCCGGAAGTCGTCGAGCGGCTTATCCGTTCGGAGGAAGACGTGGGTCGGTCGGCGGAACGCCGCGAGGTGACCGTCCTGTTCATGGACATGCGCGGCTTCACCTCGGCGTCCGAAAGGCTCGCACCGGACGAGATCGTCGCCAACGTCAACCGCTTCCTCACATTGTCGAGCGAGGAGATCTTCCGTACCGAGGGGACAATCGACAAATTCATGGGTGACGCGGTGATGGCGTTCTGGAACGCGCCGCTCGACCAGCCCGACCACCCGGAACGGGCAATCCGGGCCGTGCGCGCCATTTACAGGCGGCTCGACAGGGAGAACGCCCATCTCAGGCAGCGCGGGCTCGAACCGATCCGGCTGGGCGCGGGGCTCGAGACCGGCATCTGCTCGGTCGGTAATTTCGGTTCCGATATCCGCTATAACTACACCGTCATAGGGCACGCCGCCAATCTCGCCTCACGGCTCGAAACGGCAACCAAGCTCAGCGCGGCAACGGTTCTCTGCGGTCCCGCCCTGGCAAAACGCGTTCCGGGCGAGGTCGAGCCGGCGGGCGATTTCGAGCTGTCCGGATTTGCCGAACGCATTGCCGGCTTCGCGCTTCGCCTGCCCGACTGACATTTCATGACATTCGGATGATTGGCGGGACCGGCCGCCTGTGCAAGGATGGGACCGGGCCATGCCGGATATGGCCCGAATGATGGTGGGGCCACCGGACATGGACAAACTCGACAGCATTCCCCTGCTCGCCGACATCCCGGCCGCTGCGCTGCAGGCCATTTCGCGGCAGTGCAGCTGGGTGAGCTACGACGACCACGAACTGGTGGTCGACTATGCCGACACCACCACCGACGTCCGCTTCATCCTGTCGGGCGGGGTGCGGGTGATCTTCCGCGCGCCGAGCGGCAAGGAGATGATTCTCGGCGAGATCGGCGACGGCATGTTCTTCGGCGAACTCGCGGCGATCGACGGCGATATCCGCTCGGCCAACGTGACGACGACCGCCAAGAGCCGGATCTGCGCCATGCCCGCCTCGGTCTTCCGCAAGCTGCTGGCGGACTATCCCGAGGTGGCGATGGCGGTGATGCGGGTGCTCACCCAGCGCATCCGGCAGCTCAACAGGCGGGTGGCGGAACACTCCTTCCTCGACGCGAAATTCCGGCTCTACAACGAATTGATCCGGCTCTCGCGGCCGCGTTCGGGAAAGGCGGAGCAGCGCATCATCAGCCCGCCACCGAACCAGTCGGAACTCGCCGAGCGGATCGGCTGCCGACGCGAGGTCGTTTCCCGCGAGATCGCGCGACTGAAGAACGACCACATCGTCGAATCCAGCCGCGGCGGCCTGGTTCTTCTTTCGCCCGAAACCCTCTCCCGGCTCCTCACCAACGCCTGGACCGGCGAATAGATCATTGATTTAAAGTGGTAATTCCGTCGTGTGCGTTAATACACAGCGCCGCGGACAGCTGTCTCCTAGTCTCCAATCAACGCCGGAGAGACAGGCGCAACCCAAAGGAGACAGATCATGACCAGCATCATTCGCAAGACCCTCGCAACCGCAATCGCTGCCGCCGCACTGGCGGTCACCTTCCAGCCCGTCGCCGCAAGCGCCGGCCCGAAGTACCTCAAGCCGGGCGTCGTCAAGCCCTGGAAGCCGGGCGGTTTCAAGCCCACCCCGAAGAAGCCGTGGAAGCCGCACCACAAGCATCACGGCCATGGTGACGCGGCAGCCGCCGCAGCGCTGGGCATCGTCGGCGGCATGATCGTCGGCAGCGCCATCGCCAACCAGCAGCAGCAGCAGCCGGTCTATGCCGGTGGCAACTCGAATGCTCACGTGGCGTGGTGCCTGGATCGCTACCGGTCCTACGATATTCCGACGGACACCTACATGTCCCACTCGGGTTACCGGAAGTACTGCAACTCGCCGTACAACTAGGTCGCGCAGCGGGCGGACATTCCCATCCGACCACGGCCCATCCGCGGCCCGCACATTCCCCGGATCGAAACCGATCCGGGGAATTTCCATTTTCTTACGTTTACGTCAATGTCACCATTGCCCGTTTCTCGCGCCCATACTAAATTGCTCATCATAAGCGGGCAGAGGAGTGCCCGGAAGAACGGATCGTCCGGCAATGGCCGGGCGCACAGGGAGCGAGACATGGATCAGAAAACCACGGCGGCCGCTGAGCGCATCTGGCTCAAATCCTATGCCGACATCACACCGGCCGAGATCGGCGAACTGAAATATCGGTCGGTGGGTGCACTGATCGAGGATAGCTGCCGGCAATTCGCATCCAAGCCCGCCTTCGAATGCATGGGCAAGACCATCGACTACAGCGAATTCGAGACGCTTTCACGCGAGCTCGGGGCCTGGCTGCAGGGTCTCGATCTGGAAAAGGGTGACCGTGTGGCGGTGATGATGCCCAACATCCTGCAGACGCCGGTGGCGATCGCCGCCATTCTCCGCGCCGGCATGACGGTGGTCAACGTCAATCCGCTCTACACGCCGCGCGAGCTTCAGCACCAGCTCACCGATTCCGGCGCCAAGGCAATCATCATTCTCGAGAACTTCGCCGCCACCCTCGAACAGGTCATCGCGAAGACCGACGTCAAACATGTCGCCGTCGCCACGATGGGGGACCTGATGGGGCTGAAGGGCCACATCGTCAATTTCGTTGTCCGCCACATCAAGAAGATGGTGCCGTCCTGGTCGCTGCCGGGGCACGTGCCATTCAAGACCGCGCTTTCGGCGGGGGCGGGCAAGAAGCTCGTCGACCACGAGGTGGGCCATGACGACATCGCCTTCCTGCAATATACCGGCGGCACCACCGGTGTGTCGAAGGGCGCTATCCTGCTCCACTCCAACATTCTCGCCAACGCCGCGCAGAACGAATTATGGCTGCAGACCGCCTATATCGGTGAAAAGCAGCCGGACGATCTCATCTATATCTGCGCGCTGCCGCTCTATCACATCTTCGCGCTGACGGTGAACGCGGTGGTCGGCATCAACAAGGGCGCACTCAACGTACTCATTCCCAATCCGCGCGACCTGCCGGCTTTCGTGAAAACGCTCCAGAAGTTCAAGTTCAACGTCTTCCCCGGCCTCAACACGCTGTTCAACGGGCTTCTCAACAACGAGGATTTCCGAAAGCTCGACTTCAGCCATCTGAAGCTGACGCTCGGCGGCGGAATGGCCGTGCAGCGTCCGGTCGCCGAACGCTGGCTCGAAGTGACCGGCTGCCCGATCTCGGAGGGTTATGGTCTGTCGGAAACCTCTCCGGTCGCCACCGCCAACCGGTTCGACAAGAAGGAATTCTCCGGCACGATCGGCCTGCCGATCCCCTCGACGGAGATCGACATCCGCGACGATGACGGCAAGTCGGTGCCGCTCGGCGAGGTCGGCGAAATCTGTATCCGCGGTCCGCAGGTCATGGCTGGATACTGGAACCGCCCGGACGAGACCGCAAAGGTAATGACCGAAGACGGCTATTTCCGCTCCGGCGACATGGGGTTCATGGACGAAAACGGCTACACCAAGATCGTCGACCGCAAGAAGGACATGATCCTGGTCTCCGGCTTCAACGTCTATCCCAACGAGATCGAGGAGGTGGTCGCCTCGCACCCCGGCGTCGTCGAGGCTGCCGCAGTGGCAGCGCCCGACGAGCATTCGGGCGAGGTGGTGAAGCTGTTCGTGGTCCGCAAGGATCCGAACCTCACGGAAGCCGACATCAAGGCCTTCTGCGCCAAGGAACTGACCAACTACAAACGGCCGAAATATATCGAGTTCCGCGACGAGCTTCCGAAATCCAACGTCGGCAAGATTCTGCGCCGGGAATTGCGCGATACCTGATCCATAGCGCTGCGAAGAACCGGGTCAAGCGCTTGATTTAGACAGCGCCACGCACCATTAATCGGGTCACGTCAGAAAGGACTTGCCGTGACCCCATTAACGCTTTCCGTCATCGAAAAACTGAAATCCCGCCGCGCCGAGGCGCCGCTCGACATGCGCGAAGCGTTCAGGGCCGATCCCGGCCGGGCATCGCGCTACCGGATCGCCCTCGACGATCTGACGATGGATTTCTCCAAATGCGCGATCGACGAGACGGTCGCCGATCTGCTGATCGATCTCGCCAAGGCCGCCAATATCGAATCCCGGCGCAACGCGATGATGGCCGGCGTGGCAATCAACACAACCGAAAACCGCGCCGTCCTCCACACCGCGCTGCGCGCTCCCAAGGACGCGGAAATCGAGGTCGACGGCCATAACGTCATCCCCGACGTGCATGCCGTGCTCGACGCCATGGGCAGGTTCGCCGAGGGTTTGCGCAGCGGCTCGATCAAGGGCTCGACCGGCGAAAAGATCACCGACATCGTCAACATCGGCATCGGCGGCTCCGATCTCGGACCGGTGATGGCGACCTTGGCGCTGTCGCCCTGGCATGACGGACCGAACGCGCATTTCGTCTCCAATGTCGACGGCGCCCATATCGCCGACACGCTGGCCGGCCTCGATCCGGCGACGACGCTCATCATCATCGCGTCGAAGACCTTCACCACGATCGAGACCATGACGAACGCGCGGACCGCGCGCGACTGGATCGTCGAAGCGCTGGGCGAGGACGCCGTCGGCGCGCATTTCGCCGCCGTTTCCACAGCACTCGACAAGGTCGGCGAATTCAAGCTCTCCGAGGACCGGGTATTCGGCTTCTGGGACTGGGTCGGCGGCCGCTATTCCGTCTGGTCGGCAATCGGCCTCCCGGTGATGATCGCCATCGGACCGGAGAACTTCCGCGACTTCCTCGATGGCGCCCGCGCCATGGATGTCCATTTTGCCGAAGCGCCCGTTGCCGAAAACCTGCCGATGATGCTCGGCCTGGTCGGCGCGTGGCACCGTCTGGCCTGCGGTTATCCGAGCCGCGCCATCATCCCCTACGACCAGCGCCTCGCCCGCTTCCCCGCCTATCTCCAGCAGCTCGACATGGAATCGAACGGCAAGCGCGTCTCCATCGATGGCACCCCGCTTGAAACGGCCTCGGGTCCCATCGTCTGGGGAGAGCCGGGCACCAACGGGCAACACGCCTTCTTCCAGCTTCTTCACCAGGGCACCGACGTCGTGCCGGTCGAATTCATGATCGCGGCGAAGGGCCGCGAGCCGGAACTCGGGCACCAGCACCAGTTGCTGATCGCCAACTGTCTGGCGCAATCGGAGGCCTTCATGAAGGGCCGCACCTACGAGGAAGCCGCGGCCCAGCTTCGCGACAAGGGCATGGACGAGGCGCAGATCGAGAAGATAGCCCCCCACCGCGTGTTCACAGGCAACCGGCCGTCACTGACGCTGGTCTACGAGACGCTTACGCCTTACGCGCTCGGCCGGCTGATCGCGCTCTACGAGCACCGGGTGTTCGTCGAGGCGCAGATCTTCGGGATCAACGCCTACGACCAGTGGGGCGTGGAACTCGGCAAGGAGCTCGCCACCGACCTGTTGCCGGTGGTCAAGGGCGAGGCCGACGGTTCGGGCCACGATTCCTCGACCGTCGAACTCGCCGAGCTCATCCGCAGGATGGCCTAAACATAAAATTGACCAATTCTGCTAAGAAGGTCTTCTTTCACCAAAAAAAAGACGTAGATGACTACTTCTAATATAGGTCGGATTGATCTACACATCATCCTATGCATCAAGGAGAACCAACATATGCACAAAGGAAAAGACCTAATTTAGGTCGTTATTGTTGCGCGCCCTTTCAATAAGGGCGTCAATATTTTCATATAATCTCGTATCGCCAACCGGATTCATCTCGCGCCTTTTTGCAATATGCGAGGAACAAGAATCTACGACCGAAATTAGAGCAGGCCCATACAACTCAATAACATCTTGATAGTCAATATATCCCCGCTTAATAAAAAAAGATAGAGTCTCAAAGAAACCACACATCTTCATTATTTGAGTATATTCTTCGCCATTACTCTGCATTAGCTTAAATAATAATTTTGACGACTCCTCTTTCATCATTTCATTTTGATCTTCATGACTAGCGTTAGGAAACCTCTTCCGCAAATCCACTCGAATTTTGTCAATATGATCATACAACGCCACGCGAGAGTTGGCGAAATGCGTGTCCTCGTACATTCTATCTAGGTCGAATAGAAAGCGACCCTTTTCGGTTTTCAAAGCCTGCTTGTGAGCCGAAACCAACGCAGAGACTTGGCCTCTTGTGTACAAGAGGGCTATCACCGCTGAGAATGCAAGCACCACCGTGGCAAGCATTGCGATTATTGAGATAAAATCTGGCTCTACTGCACAGTTAGGTATACAAATAACCATCAAATTCCCATTATAACCAAAAATAACTTCCTAACTGAAACCATAAAACAAACAACACTACAGCTCAACGCTTGATGTCATATTAATTTAAATTAGAAATCGCAAATCAATTAAAAGATTCCATTTCAAACTAAATATCGAAGTTTTTCAAATTCAATTTCGATATAATTGAAGCCCACAATCATCACACTGCGATGAAAATCGCCGGCTTATTGAAACGATAAGCTTTGGTCTAGCGGCGCCCTAAAAACTGATCTCTTCGGCCCAGGGCGGATTTGCGCCCGGCCGGGAGACGGTGACGGCAGCAGCCTTCGCGCCCCACAGAAGCGCATCGTGAATCTCGTCACCGGAGAGATTTGCGATCGCATCCTTGTCGAGCCGACCGGCACGATGCAGGCTCGCGAGGATGCCGGCATTGAAGGTGTCGCCGGCACCGACCGTATCGGCAACCTCGACCTTCACGCCCTGCACATCGATCATCTGGTCGCTGGCAAACCCGATGGCACCCTCGGGGCCTCGGGTGATCACCACCAGTTTCACGCCGCGATCAAGCCAGACGCCCGCCGCCTGCTCCATCCCGGACATGCCGAACCATTCGAGGTCCTCGTCGGAGAGCTTGAGGATGTCCGACATGTCGATCATCCGGTCGATGCGGGCGCGATGGGCGTCGGCGTCCTTGATGAAGGAGGGCCGGATATTGGGATCGAGCGAGATCACACGCTTTTTGTGCTCGCGCTGCATCAGCGCCTCGTAGGTCGATCCGCAAGGCTCGGAAATCAGGCTGATCGCGCCGAAATGCATGGCGCTGACGTCATCGCCGAGTTCGGGCAGGTCGGCTTCGGTGATCATCCGTCCCGCCGTATTCTCATCGAAGAAGGCGTAGCTCGCCTGGCCGTTCGTAAGCTTGACGAAGGCGAGCGTGGTGGGGAGATCGAGCGTGGCGCAATAGGAATGATCGACCTTGCTGTCATCGAGCGACCTGCGCAACACGTCGCCGAACATGTCAGACGACAGGCCGGTGAAGAAGCCCGACGGGACGCCGAGCCGCCCGAGCGCTATGGCCGTGTTGAAGACCGCGCCGCCGGCATAGGGGGCGAAAGCCTCCTCGCCCGCCTCACTCCTCCGCGGCAGCATGTCGATGAGCGCCTCGCCACATGAAATGATCATCGTCGTTCTCCTCGCGCGCCCGGTGTCTCAGCTCTTCGGCAGTTCGCCGACGCCGCCATGGGCAGCGGACCATTCGAGCGGCGCATCGAGAAACCGGCCGACGGAGGCCAGTGTGTCGGCGTCGAAAGCCCAGCGTTCGGTGGCCACTTCCAGCACATCGCGCCAGGTGGCGATATTGTGCAATTTCACTTTGCCGTTCCCGAAGCGCTCCTCGGCCTCCGGGAAGATGCCGTAGTAGAACAGCGCCATGCCGTGATCGACGGTCGCGCCGGCAGCGCGGATCGCGTCGATGAAGGTGAACATCGAACCACCGGCGGTCGTCAGGTCCTCGATCACCAGAACGCGCGCGCCTTCCTTCAGTTCACCCTCGATCTGGGCGTTGCGGCCGTGCCCCTTGGGCTTCTTGCGCACATAGATCATCGGAAGACCGAGACGCTCGGCGAGGAACGCCGCGAAGGGAATGCCCGCCGTCTCGCCGCCTGCGACGCAGTCGAACTGCTCGAAGCCGGCTTCCGACAGAATGGTTGCAGCCGCGAAATCCATGACCGCCGAGCGGACGCGCGGATAGGAGATCAGCTTGCGGCAGTCGATATAGACGGGGCTGACCATGCCGGAGGCAAGCTTGTAGGGCTCGGCGGCGTTGAAATGGACCGCTCCGATCTCCAGAAGCTGGCTGGCGAAGAGTTCGGCCATCCTGGCCTTGTCGGGAAAGCTGTTCGAGAACATGGACACCTCTTTTTCGCCCTCCCGATTAGCAGCAGTCGCGCGCGATGAGAAGCGCGGAGCGAACAGGGAGACGAGGCTATCCGCGGGATTTTGGGTGGACTGACGACATTCGCTATCCTCGGCACAAGCTCAAGGATGAGGAGGCCGGAAGATCATGCCCGCTTTTGCAACGCCCCTACGCCTCCACACTCCAATAAACAGGGGTCATGGGGTCAAACACCGTCACCCTGCCCGCGCCGGTCTGAATATGGGAGGGAAATTCCACCGGCTCGTCGTGCCGGGTGAGCATGAGTTTCTCCCCGTTGACCGGCAGTCGATACCAGGCCGGGCCGTTGAGCGAGGCAAAGTTCGCGAGCTTTTCGAGCGCGTTCTCTTCCTCGAAGACCTGGGCGAGGCAGGCCATCGTGTTGGTGGCGGTGAAGATACCGGCGCAGCCGCAGCCGCATTCCTTCATCGGGTCGACATGGGGCGCCGAATCCGTGCCGAGGAAGAAGCGCGCGTCGCCGGATGTGGCGGCCTTGCGGAGCGCCAGGCGATGGAGTTCGCGCTTGGCGACCGGCAAGCAGTAGTAATGCGGGCGGATGCCACCGGCGAGGATGGCGTTGCGGTTGATCATCAGGTGGTGCGTGGTGATCGAGGCGGCGAGGTTTTTCACCGCGCCCGCCACATAGTCCGCGCCGTCCTTGGTGGTGATGTGTTCCATGGTGATACGGAGTTCCGGCAGCCGCTGGCGCAGCGGATCGAGCACGGTATCGATAAAAACCTTCTCGCGGTCGAAAATGTCGACGGCCGGGTCGGTCACCTCGCCATGGATGCAGAGCGTCATGCCGATCTCGGCCATGGTTTCGAGCACGCCCATCACCTTGCCGAGATCGCGCACGCCGGAATGTGAATTGGTGGTGGCGCCCGCCGGATAGAGTTTGACCGCGGTCGCCACGCCGGAGGTGAAGGCATCAGCCACGTCGGCGGCATCGGTGCCCTCGGTGAGGTAGAGCGTCATCAGCGGGGTGAAGTCCGAACCTTGCGGAAGAGCGGCGAGAATACGACCCCGGTAGGCTTCCGCATCGGCCTTGGTGACCACCGGCGGCACGAGGTTGGGCATGATGATGGCGCGGGCGAAGTGGCGCGCGCTCTCGGGCGCCACGCCCTCCAGCATCGCGCCGTCGCGCAAGTGCAGGTGCCAGTCATCGGGGCGCGGGATCTCGATCGTCTTCATGCCGTCCTCGTCTTTCGCAGTCCACTACCGTCGGGTGCTTGACCCCGGCAGCCCTATGCCGTTTGTGTCGTCCGAGGCTTTAAGCGCCAGACCGGAATGGTGCAAGGCTGCCAGACGGACAAGGAGAGGAACCCCATGGATCTCGGACTGACATCGAAACGCGCGCTGGTGCTCTCCTCGACCCGCGGACTGGGATTGAGCGTCGCGCAGGCGATTGCCGCCGAGGGCGCGGATGTGGTGATGACCGGCCGAGACGCCGAAACCCTTCAGGCCGAAGTCGACGCGATCAACGCCAAGGGTGCAGGCAAGGCCCATGCGATCGTCGCCGATCTCTCGGATTCTTCAACGCCGAAGATGCTCGTCGAGCAGACCCGCGGGAAACTGGGCGGCATCGATATCCTCGTCAACAATACCGGCGGCCCGCCCGCCGGCATGATGCACGAGGCGGATGTCGACGTGGTGCGCCGGCAATACGAGGTGATGGTGCTCCGGGTGATGGAAATCGCCGGCCTCGTCATCCCGGAAATGCGCGAGCGGCGCTGGGGCCGGGTTCTGACCATCGCATCCTCGGGCGTCATCCAGCCGATCCCCAATCTGGGGCTGTCGAACGCGATCCGCGCCTCGCTCGTCGGCTGGTCGAAATCGATGGCCAACGAGTTGAGCAGCGAAGGCCTGACCTTCAACATGCTGCTGCCGGGGCGGATCGCCACCGACCGTACGCGGCAGATTGACAGCATCAACGCGAAGAAGGCCGGCAAGTCGGTCGAGGAGATCGAGACCTCCTCGATGACGCAGATTCCCGCGGGGCGGTACGGCCGCACCGACGAATTCGGCTCCGTCGGTGCGTTTCTCGTCTCGGAACGCGCGAGCTATATCACCGGCTCGCAGATCCGCTGCGACGGCGGGGCGATCAAGTCCGTCTGAGGATCAGACGAGCCGCTTGCGGGTTTCGGCGATATAGAGCTCGCGCAGTTTGGTGGCTACCGGGCCGGGCTTGCCGTCAGACAACTGGACCCCGTCGATCGCAACCACCGGACCGACGAAGACGGAGGCGGAGCTGATGAAGGCTTCCGCAGCGTTTCGCGCTTCCTCGACAGTAAAGGTGCGTTCCTCGATCTTGGTCCCGGTTTCCTCCGCATAGGCCATCAGCGTGGCGCGGGTGATGCCGGGAAGGATCGAGTTCGACAGCGGGCGGGTGACGATGGCACCCTCCTTGGTCACGATATAGGCGTTGTTGGAGCTGCCCTCGGTGACCTCGCCGTCGCGAACGAGCCAGGCGTCGTCGGCGCCGGCCTTCTTGGCTTCCATCTTGGCGAGCGAGGGATAGAGAAGCTGGGTGGTCTTGATGTCGCAGCGGCCCCAGCGCTTGTCTTCGAGGGTGATGACCTTCAGCCCCTTCGTCGCCACGGGCGTATCGAGCAGTTCCTTACTCTGGGTGAAGAGGACCAGAGACGGGGTCATCTTGTCGGTGTCAAAGGCAAAGTCGCGGTCGGCCGCGCCACGCGTCATCTGCAGGTAGACCATGCCCTGGTCGACCTCGTTGAGCCGCACCAGTTCCCTGTGAATGGTCAGGAGCTTGTCGTCGGAGACGTCGACGCGCATGCCGAGCTCACCGGCAGAGCGATGCAGCCGCTTGATGTGGGCCGGGAAGTCGGCAAGCTTTCCGTCGAGCACGGCGGCGACCTCGTAGATCGCGTCGGCCATCAGGAAGCCCCGGTCGAACACCGAAATCTTCGCGTCGTTCTCGGGCACATACTCGCCGTTCACATAGACTGTGCGCATACCATTCTCCTGTTGTGGTTCGACTGTCTTGCCAGATTTGTGCAGTGCGAGCCAAGGCAAAAACGCGGGCCTGAAACGATAGACCGCAATCTCCGCGCAGGTTCGACGCACTAGGGTACCCGACGACACGAACCGATGGCCACGAAATGACCGCTCCCGACAGCAAACTACCGATCGCCTATACGCGGCCTTCGATCACCGATCTGGAGGTCGAGTACGCGACCGATGCCGCGCGCAACGGCTGGGGTCCGCGCTGCTACGACTACATCCATCGCTTCGAAGAGGGCTTCGCTTCCCATCTGGGCGTTTCCCGTGCCATCGCCACATCGAGCTGCACCGGGGCGATGCATCTGGGGCTCTCGGCCCTCGGCATAGACGCCGGCGACGAGGTGATCCTCGCCGACACCAACTGGATCGCCACTGCGGCCCCCATCGTCCATTTGGGCGCGACGCCTGTCCTGGTCGACATCCTGCCCGACACCTGGTGCATCGACCCCGCGCTTGCCGAAGCCGCGATCACCCCGCGCACCAAGGCGATCATCGCCACCCATCTCTATGGTTCGATGTGCGACATGCATGCGCTTCTGGCGATCGGCGAAAGGCACGGAATCGCCATCATCGAGGACGCGGCGGAAGCCATCGGTTCGGCCTGGGGCGACAAGCGCGCGGGCGCGATGGGGACGTTCGGCACCTTCTCCTTCCACGGCACCAAGACTGTGACGACAGGCGAAGGCGGGATGTTCGTGACCCATGATGCTGCTCTCGCCGCCAAGGTCGACCAGCTCGCCAATCACGGTCGCGATCCGAACGAGCCGCGTCAGTTCTTCCCGACCGTGACCGGCTACAAGTTCAAGATCGCCAATGTGCAGGCCGCTATCGGCTGCGCACAGGTGGAGCGGATCGATGAGCTGATTGCGGGCAAGCGCCGGATTATGGCGCGCTACCAGGCGCTGCTGGGCGATCTCGACGGGATGAGCCTGAACGCGGAACCGGAAGGCTCGACGAACGGGTTCTGGATGCCGACGGCGGTCTTCTCACCAGAGACCGGCATCACCCGCGAGAGACTGATGGAGGCGTTCAGGGCGGAGGCGATCGATGCGCGGGTGTTTTTCTGGCCGCTCTCGTCCTTGCCGATGTTTCCGGACAATCCCGGAAATGTGAATGCCTATGACGTTCCCGGCCGCGCGATCAACCTGCCCTCCTATCACGACATGAGCGAGGACGATCAGGCGCGCGTCGCAGGCGTTATCCCCAAGCTTCGCAACCGCTAGCTCACCTGTCGGCGGCTTCGCGCTTCGTGCTCGGCGCGAAACGGACGATATCGCTGTGTTCGCCTTCGCTTACGGATGAACCGTCAGTTTCGGCACGGCGGTCACGAACCGCCCACCCCAGTCGGCGATAGAGGAAAGCTGGGTCCGGATTTCGGTCTCGATGTTCCATGGCAGTATCACCACTCTCTCGGGTCTTACCGCATGCAGGTGGGCCTCGTCGACGATCGGGATGTGCGACCCGGGCAGCAGGCGTCCCTGCTTGGCCGGGTTGAGATCGACCACGAAGGCGATGTCGTCCGCCGTCACGCCGGCGAAATTGAGGAGCGTATTGCCCTTGGCGGCCGCGCCATAGGCAGCGACCGTCAGCCCATGACGGCGGGCATCGGCGAGGAATGCGAGAAACTCGTCGCGCACCCGTTCCGCCTCGACCTGGAAGCCGGTGTAGAAACCGGGGCGATCCATGCCCGCCTCGCCTTCCCTCTCCCGCATGGCTGCGACAGCCTGGCTTTCGACATGCGCCGCGCCGTCCCGGCAGGCGAAGACGCGCAAACTACCGCCATGCCAGGGCGTCGTTTCAACATCGAAAACACGCAAGCCGGCGAGCCGGAAAACGCGCTCCACCGCCATCAGCGAGAGATAGGAATAGTGCTCGTGGTAGGCGGTATCGAACTGGCTGCCGCGAACCATTTCGAGAAGATGCGGAAACTCGAAGGTCGCCACGCCGTCCGGCTTCAAGAGCAGTGCGAAGCCCCGGGCGAAATCGTTGATGTCGGGCACATGGGCCAGCACGTTGTTGGCAGCGATCAGGTCCGCCTGCCGCCCGTTGCCCGAAAGGGCACCGGCCAGTTCCGCGCCGAAGAATTCCTCGACGATGTCGATGCCGAGCGCGCGGGCGGCCTTGGCTGTCGAGGCGGTCGGTTCGATGCCGTAGCAGGGAATGCCCGCCGCCTTCACATGGCGCAACAGGTAGCCGTCATTCGCGGCCACCTCGCAAACGAGGTTCTCCGGCCCGAGCCCGAAGCGCTCGCGCATCGTCTCGACATAGATGCGCGCATGTTCGAGCCAGGAGGCGGAGAACGAACTGAAATAGGCGTAGTCGGCGGAGAAGAATTCCTCGCGGTCGGCGAAATCCTCGGTCTGCGTCAGCCAGCACTGCGTGCAGGTGCGGATCACCAGCGGATAGGTTTTCTCGGTTGCGATCGCGGCCTTGTGGGCCAGATAGGAATTCGACGGCGGCGCGCGGCCAAGATCGAGGAAGGGGACGAATTCCCCGCCCCCGCAGTGGCGGCAGCGCATCGGCGCATTCATCGCACGCCCTCCCTCACGAGCGGCCAGTTCCGGTCACGCTCGGAAAGGTTCGCCGGCTCCAGCGGCCAGTCGAAACCGATAGCCGGATCGTCGTGGCGGCAGCCGGCAGCGGCTTCCGGTGCATAGGCGGCCGAGTGGAGATAGATCAGTTCCACCTCGTCGGTAAGCGCCTGAAAGCCGTGGGCGAACCCTTCGGGGATCAGCATCGCGGTGCCGTTTTCCGCCGAGAGTTCCGCCGAAACCGGCTTGAACCGCTCCGGGCTGTCCGCGCGGATATCGACGGCGACATCGAGAACCGCCCCACGGATGCAGGTGACAAGCTTGGTCTCCGCGTGCGGTGGACGCTGGTAGTGGAAACCGCGCACGGTCCCCCTTCCGCGCGTTACCGAGTGATTGACGTGAACGACCTCGAAAGCAAGGTTGGCGGCGGCCAGTTCCTCTCGGGCGAAGAGGCGCGAGAAGGCGCCGCGCTCATCGGTGAAGGACGTGCGGCGGACGAGCGCCGGGCCGGCACCGGCGCCGAGCCTGACGATTTCGAGGCTCATGCGACCTCCGCGTTTCCGTCCCGCGCGTCCTCCGGTTTGGCGGTCGCGCCTTTCAACAACGCCGCGAAATAGGCCATGCGGTCAGCGAGGCATAGATCGCGCGGATCGGCGCCATCGGCAAAAGCGCGGTACCAGCCGGCGGTGCGGGCGACGGTTTCCTCGAGGCCCCAGACCGGGCTCACGCCGAGATCGCGCGCGGCCAGCGACGGGTCGAGCGAGAGCGTCGCCGCCTCGTGCGGCCCCTCGATGCGATCGGGATAGACGACAGGCGCAGGATCGAAATGACGCGCCACGAGATGGAGCACGTCGCGCACCTTGGCGCCCGGCTCGAAGGGACCGAAATTGTAGGCCGGCGCGAAACGCGCGATGCCGACGAGTTTCTCGGCGAGCACCATGTAGCCCCTGAGCGGTTCGAGCACATGCTGGAACGGGCGCGTGGCATCGGGCCGGCGAACATGGAACTTTTCGCAGCGTTCCCAGGCCCGTACCGCGTCCGGGATCAGCCGGTCGGCCGCCCAGTCGCCGCCGCCGATGACGTTGCCGGCGCGCGCGGCGGCGATATGGCAGCCTTGGTCCTCGAGGTGATCGCGATAGGCGGAGACCACCATTTCGCAGATCGCCTTTGATTTCGAATAGGGATCATCGCCGCCGAGTAGATCGGTCTCGACAAAGGCCCGGCCGGAACCATCGTTGCGGTAGACCTTGTCGGTGGTGGTAACCACCACCGCGCGGGCGGAACCGATTTCGGCGACGGCTTTCAGGACATTCAGCGTACCGCCGATATTGACCGCATAGGTCATCGACGGATCGGCATAGCCGCGGCGGACGAGCGATTGCGCGGCGAGATGGAAGACGATCTCGGGCTGCACTTCGGCAACCCTGCGCTGCACCGCATCGGCATCGCGGATGTCAATGATCTCGCCGTCAAGCCGGGCCAGGCCGTGCAGGCCCTCGAAGAGCGAGACCGGGCCTTCGGGCGCCAGCGACATGCCGGTGACTTCCGCACCCATGGCTTCGAGCCATTCGAGCATCCAGCTTCCCTTGAAACCGGTATGGCCGGTCAGCAGCACGCGGCGGCCCTGCCAGAAGCCGGGATCGGGAAGGCCCTCCGGACGCGAAGACCTCATCGGGTTGCGTCGTCTTACCAGCATTTCCAGGGCGCCTTTCCGGTTTCCCACAGGGCTTCGAGCGTGTTCTTGTCGCGCAGCGTATCCATCGGCTGCCAGAAGCCGCGATGGAAATAGGCGCGCAACTCACCCTCGCCGGCGAGTTCGATCAGCGGGGTGGATTCGAAGCTCGTCTGGTCGCCCTCGATCCTGTCGAGCACGCCGGCGGACAGAACGAAGAAGCCGCCATTGATGAAGCCACCCTCACCCTCGGGTTTTTCAATGAAACCCTGCACCCTGTCACCATCGAGCTGCAAGGCGCCAAATCTGGCGGGCGGGCGGACGGCCGTAACGGTGGCAAGCTTTCCGTGACTGCGGTGGAATTCAACGGTCGCGGAAATGTCGAGATCTGCTACGCCGTCGCCATAGGTGAAGAGGAAATCCCGCTCACCCTCCAGATAGGCGGCGACGCGCTTCAGCCGACCGCCGGTCAGCGTCGCCTCGCCGGTATCGACCAGCGTCACACGCCAGTCCTCGGCATTCTGCTTGTGGAAATGGACGGTATTGTCAGCCATGTCGAAGGTCATGTCCGACATGTGCAGCGCGTAGTTGGCGAAATATTCCTTGATCACATAGCCCTTGAAGCCGCAGCAGATCACGAAATCTCGAATGCCGTGGGCGTGATAGAGCTTCATGATGTGCCAGAGGATCGGCCGGCCGCCGATCTCCACCATGGGCTTGGGCTTGATATGGGTTTCCTCGGCGAGCCGCGACCCGAGCCCGCCCGCGAGGATCACCGCCTTCAAGATTTTTCCTCACGCGCACGGACGATGCCGTCCGTAAACCGCTGCGCCGGCGCGTGCACACAGACCGGTCCGTCAAGCTCGAGGCCGCGCACCCGTCCAGCCGCCGATATGGCGCTACGACGCGCCCGAAGGGGCGAGGAGGATGTTCGGATCGAAGAGCTCATGGCCGGGCGCACGTATCCCTGTGGCGTATGAGGCCGGAGACTACGCGCGTAAGCTGTCGCGAGGCTGGAAACTCAAGCCAGGTTCATCACCGGCCTCTTCAGTCAGTCACTTCCGTCCGGGCTTTTCGTCTTCGGGGTCGACGGAGAATGTCGCGTCTCCGTCCTCCTTGCCGGAAATTACCCGGGGATCGGCGCTGCTGACACCGTTGTTCTCCGCGCCTTCTCGGGTGCGGACAAATTGTGGGCGTGCATCGTTAACCGGGCCTGTACGATCCGGTTCCCTGCCTTCATCGACGCTCTCCTCCAGTCCATCGCCGTTCGGAGGCTTCTTGTTCTCGGCGGCCTTCTGGGAGAAGTCGTCGCGCGGATCGGGTCCGGTTGCCGGTTCGAGCTTTCGGGCTCCGGTGACGCGTTCGTTGTCTTTGGACATGGTGGTGCTCCTGTTGAACAGGAGTAACCCCCAGCGGCCGGTTTTGATCCCGGGTGTACGATGCTCGATCATCGAGCCATCTCGGCACTACCCCGGGTAGCGCACCGACTTTTCGTGTGGGGATGAAGAACTGGTGCCGCTGATAGGACTCGAACCTACGACCCCATCATTACGAATGACGTGCTCTACCAACTGAGCTACAGCGGCCCGCCTGCCGCAGCGGGAAATCACCCGGCGCGTGGACTGCGGGGCAGATACCGTGATTGGGCGGGGAATTCAAGCGGCAATCGATGGACACGCGGCCGCTTCTCTGGGAGCCCGGATCGTCAGAGCGCCAGCCTTTGGCGCGCGGCGTTGTATTCGCGTTCCAGGCGGTCGACGAGGCTGGCCACGGGCTGGATTTCCTTGACCGCGCCGATGCCCTGGCCCGAGCCCCAGATTTCCTTCCAGGCCTTGGCGCCGGTTGCGGCGGCGCCGAAATCCATCTTGGTAGGGTCGGCTTCCGGCAGGTTTTCCGGGTCCATGCCCGCCTTGGCGATGGAGCCCTTGAGATAGTTGCCGTGAATGCCGGTGAAATAGTTCGAATAGGCGATGTCCTTGGCGGCGGACTCGACGATCATCCGCTTGTAGTCGTCGACAGCGCGCGCCTCGGGCGTGGCGATGAAGGGCGAGCCGATATAGGCCAGGTCGGCGCCCATTGCTTGTGCTGCGAGGATACCGCCGCCGGTCGAGATGGAACCCGCGAGCAAAAGCGGGCCGTCGAACCATTCGCGAATTTCGGAGACGAGCGCGAAGGGCGATAGCGGGCCGGCATGACCGCCGGCGCCGGCCGCCACCGCGATCAGACCGTCGGCGCCCTTGTTGATCGCCGAATGGGCGTGGCGGACGGTGGTGATGTCGTGGAGCACGATCCCGCCATAGGAATGAACGGCGGCGTTGACCTCGGGCACGGCGCCGAGCGAGGAAATGACGATCGGCACCTTGTATTTGACGCACATCGTCAGATCGTGTTCGAGCCGGGCATTGGACTTGTGGACGATCTGGTTGACCGCGAAGGGAGCGGCCGGCTTGTCCGGGTTCCGGGCGTTGTAGTCGGCCAGGCCCTCGGTGATTTCGGCTAGCCATTCATCCACCTGGCTTTCGGGCCGGGCGTTCAATGCCGGGAAGGAGCCAACCACGCCCGCCTTGCACTGGGCCATCACCAGCGGCGGATGGGAGATGATGAAGAGCGGCGAGGCCACCACGGGCAGGCGGAGATTGTCCTTGAGAATGGCCGGCAGCGTCATGATGTTCCTCCCTGCGAAATGATCTTACCTTTACGCGAACGTCAAAACTGATAGCAGAGCTTCGCTTCGGGTGAAAGCCGCCGAGCAGAAGATGTCAGCTCGGTCGATCCTGGCGGCGGAGAGCGACCCTATCATCTCCGATGCAAGGTTCGACGGATTTCCGCTGCTGTTGGGGCAGGTCCGAACAAATGCGCCAGACTTGTCTTTTCAAAGGTTAATCGATACCCACGGCAAGGAACCGGAACGGGCTGGGAAGACTTGTTCTTTCCCGCCCTGAGGAATCGGCAAAAAGGATAACGGTCTTGAAGGGAATGGAAGCGGCGATACGCAATGCGCTCAGCCGGGTCGAGAACCCGGACGAGACGCAGCGGGCCCGGATCTACCAGACGGCCCGCGAGGCGCTGATCCGCAACCTTGAAAGCCGCGGGATCACCGAGCCGGAACAGGTGCATGCCCAGGTCAGCCGCTTGAAGGACCTGATCGCCCGGATCGAAGCCGATTACCACGGTCAGGCGCCGATGGCAGCGCCCGCGGCACCGGACGTGACGGCTTCGCCGCTCCCTTCCCCCGGGACATATGACGCAGCACCGCCCGTCGGCGCGCCGACGGACCATCGGCAGCCGGCGCCGGAAGTCCGCATGGACAGCGGCCCCGCAGCCGACCGCGCCGAACCGGTCTTCGGGTTTTCCCCGGCCGATGAACGGGCGGAACAGGACGGGCGGTTCGAGCCCGCGCTCGGCGATGACGGCGACCCGGTCGCGCCCGCGCCGCCACTCATCGAAACGCCGCCTTCCCGGCACGCCGGCGACGCGCCCGAAATCACTCGCGAAGCGCGCGCCAACGAACCTCCGATAGCCGATGACGGGCTGACGCTGCCGCCGCCCCACCGCGACGTGCCGCAAGGCACCGAGGCGCGGCGTTCGCGCATATTCTCCAAGACAAACGCGAAGCCAAAAGCGGAGAAGACGCCACGGCGCCGCGAACGCCATGTCTTCGCCTCGGGATTTTCGAGCCTCGTGCTTCTCGCCTTCCTCGGCATCGGCGTCTGGTGGCTCTACGACACCGGCGCGTTCGATGCCGACTGGGATACCTCGGTGCCCAACCCGCCCCCGAGCGTGAGTTCCGACGACTTTACCGGCGACGGCAGCGGGCCACGCCGGCTCAATCCCGAAAGCGGCTTTTCGGGCTCTTGGACAACGATCTACGCGCCGCGGCAGAGCGATGCGATCTCGCCGGGCAGCCTCGCCAGCGCGGAGGTGGTCTCCGCCGACAATGGCAGCGCGCTGAAGATCGTCTCAACGAGCGGCGGCGAGGACGGCGAGGTGGCGCTGCCGATCGAGACCTCAGCCCTGCGCGAGCTCGCAGGCCGTGCCTCGGTGATCGCCATCACGGTCCGCGCGGCGGGCGACGAGCCGACCGCCTTCTACGTGACGTGCGATTTCGGAACGATGGGCGATTGCGGCCGCCGCCGGTTCAACGCCGAAACCCAGGCCAGCGATGCGCTGATCGAGGTCGATTTCACCCGGGCGCTGGCGCCTAGTTCGGGCGGCACCATCTCGATCAACAGCGACGTAGAGGGTCGGGGCCGGGCGATCGACCTGTTCGGGATCCGGATCAGACCGGCGAACTGATCTCGCGCCGACCGGGCGATCCCCAATCAGCCTCGCGCGAGAAGCGCCCGGATTTCCTCTTCCCTCGGCATGGACGGGGCGGTGCCGTGTCGGGTGACCGAGATCGCCGCCGTCGCGCCTGCGAAACGCACCGCGTCCTCGGGTGCCGCACCCCGCGCGAGCGCCGCCGCCAATCCGCCGTTGAAGGCGTCTCCGGCGCCTGTGGTGTCGACCACGCCGCCGGCATTGATGGCTGGCACGTGGACGGTCTCCGACCCATTGTGGAAAAGCGCACCCTTCTCGCCGAGCGTGAGAACGGCCGCGCCCGCGCCGCGGGCGACGAGCGCCATGGCGGCCTTCTGCGCATCCTCGAGCGAGATGACCTTGATGCCGGTCAGCGCCTCCGCCTCGCTCTCGTTCGGGGTAACGTAGTCACACAGGGCCAGCATGTCGGCCGGAAGATCGGCGGCGGGCGCCGGATTGAGCACGGTGATGGCGCGGCCCTTGTGGGCGATTTCGAGCGCGCGCCGGGCCGGAGCCATCGGCTGCTCGAGCTGGGTGACGAAGACGTCGGCCTCCGAAATCAGTCTGGAGCGCTCTTCGATATCGGCTTCGGAGATGGTCGCCGCCACTCCGGGCGAGATGATGATGGCGTTGTTGCCGGAATGCTCCTCGATGAAGATGAAGGCCGAGCCGGTCGCCTTGTCCTTGTGCTGGGTGATGGCCGGCGCAACCCCGGCCTCACGCCATATGTCGAGCGCCATATCCGCGAAGGTATCCTTGCCCAGACGCGTGATGATGTGGGTGTCGGCGCCGGCGCGGGCAGCTGCGACGGCCTGGTTCGACCCCTTGCCGCCCGGACCGAGATGGAAGCTGTTGCCATGGATTGTTTCGCCCATCTTCGGCATACGGTCCGCGCGAAAGGCAACGTCGGCGTTGAAGACACCGAGAATGACGACCCTGGACATGATGACGTTTACTCCTGCTCGGGCGCCGATCGAACAGTCCGGCACACCATTTTCTTCCCCCGATCATAATGCGTTCGGGTCTACGGTGGAACTACAGTCAGGAGCGAGATTTGTCACTCAACCCTGGGCACAGGACCAGACCGGCGGCGCCGGTAAACAGGATCTCAATGGCTTTGAAGCCGCAACGAGAGGCAAGCAAAGGCAGCCGGATGGGCTGGTTGGCCATCCGGGTTCTTTGACCCCGCAGATCGCAGCGGTTTCGTTGTCCGACGGAACTGACCCAGGCCGGATCTATCCAGCCTGAGGGCGCGGGGTGCATTCCAACCGCTCTCCGCCGGCGGCTGTCAGGACAAGGCGCGTCGCCTCTTCGACCTCGTAGGTCCAGATTTCCTCGCCGCCATCGTCCCATCCGACACGCATGCGGCCCGCGTCCGCATCAAACTTGCCGGCGCGGTAGTTCTCGCCAAGGAGTTCCAGGCTTCCGAGCCCCGTGATGTAGGCGCGCGTGGCGCCGCAATCCCAGTCGCCGACGATATCGTCGGGAACGTTGCCGGGAAGTCCGCCCTGGGCGAGCGCCGGGCCGGTCAGTAGTGGCAAGAGAACAAGAAGAATTCGGGGTGTTTCCGGTCGCATGATCGCCTTTTCCTGCAATAGGCGGCGCGATTTCGAGATCACGCCGCACGCCCCGCATGAACCGTGCATCGCGCCGGCCTCCGGGTCAACCCGGTCAGCCGCCGCGCCCGCATATCAGGCAGTCAGGCGCGGCTTTCTTTCCGCGTAATCCGGGGAAACGATGTACTTGCCCTTAAGGCCCTCCACCGTCAGCGGCTTGTCGAACAGGAAGCCCTGGAACAGGCCGCACCCGGCCAGCCGGGCCTTGACGATATCGGCGTCTGTCTCCACCCCTTCGGCGACCACCGCCCGGTCGAGATGGGTGGCGACGGCGACGACAGCCGAGACAAATATATCAGTCACCTCGTCGGAGCCGAGCGACTGGATATAGGACTTGTCGATCTTGATGATGTCGAAGGGCAGCGTACGGAGCTGGTTGAACTCCGAATAGCCCATGCCGAAATCATCAAGCGCGATCCGGAAGCCGGCCTGGCGCAGCCCCTCGATCCGCTTGTTGAGACTGCCCGACGCCTCGAGCATCGAGCTTTCGGTGATCTCCAGCACGATCCGCGACGGGTGAACGCCTGCCTTGGCTGCTATGGCGAGGTAATCCTCCTGGAAATGGGTGAGCTGGAGCTGCCGGGCCGAGACATTGACGTTGACCGTCACGTCGGGAAGCTCGGCCATGTCGATACAGACCTGGCGCAGGACGGCGAGGCCGAGATCGTGGATCAGATTGGACCGTTCGGCGACGGGGATGAATTCGGCGGGATTGATGCTTCCGCGCGAGGAATGCTGCCAGCGCGTCAATGCCTCCAGCGAGACCAGATTGCCGTCGCAATCGACGATCGGCTGATACAGGACCTTGATCTCGTGCAGCAGGATGGCGGCGCGCAATTCGCGTTCGACGAAGCGCTCGTGACGTTTGTCGGCGAGGATTTCGGGCCGGAAGAAGCGCCACG
The DNA here is from genome assembly GCA_002709005.1 of Hyphomicrobiales bacterium. Classification (GTDB taxonomy): domain Bacteria; phylum Pseudomonadota; class Alphaproteobacteria; order Rhizobiales; family Rhizobiaceae; genus Pseudohoeflea. The sequence goes on from PAPH01000046.1 coordinate 26,632, forward strand.
TGGCGCGGCCCGCGCGCTTGGATTCGTAGAGCGCGATATCGGCGTGGCCGAAGAGCATGTCCGCACGCGCCGCATCGACCGGCGCGATCGCGATACCGATGGAGGCCGAGACCGACTGACGGCGATGGCTGATGTGAAACCCTTCCCGGAGGCTGGCCAGAAACTCGTTGCAGGTTCTGTCGAGATAGCTCGCCGTGATGGGGGAATCGTGCTCGACGAACAACGCGAATTCGTCACCGCCCATGCGCCCGACCGTGGCACCGTGGAATGTCTTGAGAGCCGCGCGCACACAGAACTGAAGAACCGCGTCGCCCACCGGATGACCGAAGCCGTCGTTGATCTGCTTGAAATGATCGACGTCGAAAACCACCAGCGCGACCTCGCCGCCGACGCTCCGCCGCCGCAGGATCGCCTCGGAGAGGTCCCCGAGAAAGCGGTTGCGGACGAAGGCGCCGGTCAGGGCATCGGTATCCTGGCGGGCATGGGCGATCTTGAAGTCGCCCATCAGCCGGGTCATGTCGACGTCGACGCGGCGCTTCAGATAGGCGGCGCTCAGCAGCAGGAAGGCGCCGGCAAGTCCGGTGGCGATCCCCGCGGGCTCGAGCCATGCCGGCGGCAGAAGTCCGTAGCCGATCGGCATGGCGAGCAGCATGAGACCCAGCGCGCAGGCGACCATCAGCGCCAGAAGCCAGGTCACCTTGTGGAAATTGACCACGCGGGAGTGAATTTCGCGGCGGTAGAACGCCGTTTCGTCAGCCTGTCCGTGTCGCACCTGCGCCCCCGCATGCATGCCATCCCGGCGGAGCGGATCACCGTCCGTCTCTCGTCCGGTTCCATATTGGCAGCCAATGCTGAAAGCACTCTTAAGCTTTTGGTGAATTTCCCTGCCGCCACTCGACAGCCGCATCGTTCCCGACCCGTTCCGAGCGCAGAATGCACGAGACTACATATGCGCGCATCTGGTAGGACAATAGCAATAAAATCAGAAGTTTTTGCTTCCTTCACCACCAACCGGAAGCCGAAAAAATGAAAGCTAATCCATAATTTTCAAACAAAAACATAAAGCTATGGAGCACTCACGATATCTGCACCGCCGCGCCGTCTTCTCGATGCTGGTAGGACAAATTCGACTTTTCGCAGCGTCGCGGTGTTGATTGCCGGAAACAATCATGTACAACTCCCCATCAGATCCGGAACCTGGAACCGGGTCACCGGGAGCGCGCTTCAAGGGCGCATTAGTTATTCGAGGAGGAGTATCCATGCTTACGAAACTGTTCGGGGCCGCACTGGTCTCGGTGTCCGCACTCGTCGTTGCCGGCGCCGCCTATGCCGCCGACTACAACTGGACGTTCCAGACATCCGAAACCGCCGGCGAGCCCGGCTTCGTCAACAAGCAGAAGTGGGCCGAGAGCGTCAACAAGATGTCCGGCGGCCGCATCGAGATCGAACTTCTGCCGATCGGCTCGGTCGTTCCGCACACCGACACTCTGGAAGCCGTCGGCTCCGGGATCCTGCAGGGCCACCTGACCGACCCGAGCTATTTTGCAGGCAAGGATCCCGCCTTCGCGATGATGGGCAATCTGGTCGGCGCATGGTCCGACCCGTTCGAACTGCTCGGTTTCATGCAGACCGGCGGCGGCCACGAACTCTATGCCGAGCTCGTCGAGCCCTACGGCGTCCACTTCATCGGCGCGGCAGCCACCGAACCGGAAGCCTTCGTTTCGGCGGTGCCGATCCGCACCGTGGAAGACCTCAAGGGCGTCAAGCTGCGCGCACCGGAAGGCATGGTCTACGAGATCTTTTCGAAGGCCGGGGCATCGCCCGTGGCGCTGCCGGGTTCGGAAATCTTCACCGCGCTCGACAAGGGCGTCGTGGAAGCGGCCGACAACACGGTGTTTGCCACCAACCAGGCGCTGGGAATGAACGACATCGCCCACTATCCGCTCTATCCGGGCTTCCACTCGCTGCCGCTGATCGACATCTCGATCAACAAGGGCATCTGGGACGAACTGCCGGACGACCTTAAGGAAATTCTCAACGCCTCGGTCGACGAGTTCATCCTCAACCACATCTATTCGGTGCGCAAACTCGACGCCGAGGCGGTGGTAAAGGCCAAGGAGAACCCGGAAATCGAGATCATCAACTGGTCGCCGGAGGAGCGCGCGAAGTTCCGCCGCATCGCCCAGGACGAATGGAAGGTGTGGGCCGCCAAGAGCGACATGACCCAGAAATACTACGACACGGTCGTCAAGTATCTCGAAGGCCGCAACCTGCTCTAGGCCTCCAATAGCCAAATCGGGTACCCTCGCCCGGCCGCGATCAGAAACCGCGACCGGGTTTTTTTCAAATCGTCGCGGGAGAGGACCAATGTCGAACAATCCAGACGGGGAGCTCATCGAGCCCGCCCCCGATTTCGAAAAGACGCGGCTCGACCGCCTGATCGAGGCCTCGGGCAAGGCGCTCGCCTGGGCGATCTTCGTCGCCTTCGCCATCAGCGTCTTCGAGGTGATCTCGCGCTACGTCTTCAATGCGCCGACCTACTGGGCGCATGAATCCACCACCTTCCTGATCGCGGCAGTCTTTCTCGTCGGCGGACCGGTGGCACTCGCAGGCAACAAGCACATCCGCGTCCGGCTGATCTACGACATGGTGGGACCGAAGGGCCGCAAGGCGCTCGACATCTTCAACTGCCTGGTCGCCATGCTGTTCTTCGCGGGGCTGGGCTATGCCGGCGCGATCATGTCATGGAAGGCCACACACACGCCGACCGGCGAGATTCACCTCGAAGGCACCGGCACCTCGTGGAACCCGCCGACACCGGCGCTCCTGAAAATCATCATCCTGTTCTGCGTCATCGTCATGTTCGTCCAGACCGCGCTGCACCTGATCCAGGTCCTCAGGCGCGACACGACCGAACAGCGCTAGGCCTCGGGAGAGTATCGTCATGGGGCTCAACGCACTTGGCATCGAAGCCGGCACCTACCTGCTGGTCGCATCGATCTTCATCCTTCTTCTTTCCGGCCAGCCGCTCGCCTGGGTCACCGGGCTGGTGGCGCTCGCCTTCACCTTCGGCTGGTTCGGCGACAACGCACTGCCGCTGGTCACCGCCCGCATCTTCGGCTTCATCACCGAATATTCGCTGGTCGCCATTCCGATGTTCATCCTCATGGCCGCCCTCCTCGACCGGTCGGGGATAGCCAAGGACCTGTTCAACGGGATGCGGGTGCTCGCCGGGCGATTGCCGGGCGGGGTGGCCATCCAGACGCTGATCGTCGCCATTCTGCTGGCCGCCATGTCCGGCGTGATCGGCGGCGAGATCGTGCTTCTGGGCATTCTCGCGCTGCCGCAGATGCTCAGGCTCGGCTACGACCGAAACCTCTCGATCGGGGTGGTCTGCGCCGGCGGCTCGCTCGGCACGATGATGCCGCCCTCGATCGTGCTGATCATCTATGGCCTTGTCGGCGGCGTCTCGATCGCCGATCTGTTCGTGGCCGCGATCACGCCGGCCATGCTGCTGCTCGGCTGCTACATCGCCTATGTGCTGATCAAGTGCCTGCGCGATCCCTCGCTCGGGCCGCCGATGAGCAGGGAGGAGCACGCCGAGGAATCACTTACAGGCGCCATCAAGGCGCTGATCGCGCCCGGCTTCATCGTCGTCGCCGTGCTCGGCTCGATCTATACGGGCGTCGCCTCCATCACCGAAGCCGCCGCACTCGGCGTCTCCTCGGTGCTGATCATCTCGCTGCTGCGCCGCGAACTGAACCTGAAGATGCTGCAGGAGAGCCTGACGCACACGCTCGAGACCTGCGGCATGATCATCTGGATCGGCATCGCGGCGGCCGTGCTGGTGGGCGTCTACAACCTGATGGGCGGCAACCGCTTCGTCTCCTCGGCGATCCTCGGGCTCGATTTCCCGCCCTGGGCGCTGGTCATGGTTATGATGGCGATCCTCCTGGTGCTCGGCATGTTCCTCGACTGGATCGGCATCGCCCTGCTGACGCTGCCGATCTTCGTGCCGATCGTGAAGGAACTGGGCTACGACCCGATCTGGTTCGGCGTCTTGTTCGCCGTCAACATGCAGGTGAGCTACCTGACACCGCCCTTCGGGCCGGCCGCGTTCTATCTTAAGAGCGTGGCGCCACCCGAGATCACGCTCAAGCACATCTATACGGCGCTGCTGCCCTTCATCGCGCTGCAGTTGATCGTGTTGATGCTGCTTCTGTTCTTCCCGCCGATCGCCACCTGGATGCTTTAGGCGAAAGCGGAAGAAGACACGACTTTGGCCGCCGTCCCGGGATCCCGGGGCGGCGGTTTTCTTTTGAGGGCCGTGTCCCCCGGACGATACTGCTGCATTTCCGGCGTGTGGACACCCGCTGTCATGCTTTTGACATGTTGGAGGCGGTATCGGGGACGCCGACGAAAAACGCCCGGGCCACCGCCCGGCCGCTCGCTTGAGAAGGTGCATGATGATGCTCGCAGACACGATCGCCCGGCAGGGCAACTGGCTCTTCCGCTGGCGCAGTTATGTGCTGCTCGGCTTTATCCCGCTCGGCATCTACGCGATCTCCTATCCGGAACCGATCGAAGCGCTGTTCGGTGATGTGGCCGACTACGCCTGGGAGATTGGCTGCATCCTGATCGCCTTCATGGGCCTTGGGATCCGCGCCATGGTGGTGGGGCAGACGCCGGCCGGCACCTCGGGGCGCAACACCCACGGCCAGGTGGCCGAGGTGCTCAACACCACCGGGCTCTATTCGGTGACGCGCAATCCGCTCTATCTCGGCAACGCCGTCATCTACATGGCGATCGCGCTATTCACCCAGAGCGGCTTGTTCGTTCTGGTGATGGGGCTGTTCCTGGTGATCTATCTCGAACGTATCATCGCCGCGGAAGAGGCATTCCTCGCGCAGAAATTCGGGACGCCCTACCGGGAGTGGACGGAACGAACGCCGGTGTTCCTGCCCGATTTCTCGCTCTGGCGGCCGGCCTCCCTGCCCTTCTCGCTCCGCAACGTGCTCAAGCGCGAATATTCAGGCTTCTTCGCCATCATCGCCGCCGTCACCCTGATCGACTACGCCCACGAAGCCTTCGGCGAAGGCGAAACCCTCCTGGGGCTCACCTGGGCGGCGTTCTTCCTCGCCGGCGCGGTCATATATGTGACGCTGCGCGGGTTGAAGAAGCACAGTCGCGTGCTGCATGTGGAGGGGCGGTAGACGTTCCCGCAATCGGCCATGCCGTATATCCCGGGGGTTCTGCTTTCGGGCCTCGACATCACGGAATGGATGCGCGGATCAACGTCGTCGCTTCGCTCGACTTGGATCAAGTCCGGGCATGACGATAGGCGGGGTTGGCGCCCTTACCCCACTCTTGCGTGCGCCGCGCCATTCTGGATCCTCGGGTCAAGCCCGAGGATGACGACCGGGGGAGCGTTGCGCCACTGACGCATTCCGCCTCCGTTTCACACATTCCGCCGCAACCCCTCCACCCGGGCCAGCACCGCATTCGCCGCATCGAGCACGTTCGATCCCGGCCCAAAAATTTCGGCGACGCCGGCGTCTCTGAGGAACTGGTAGTCCTGTTCGGGGATGACGCCGCCGACGACGACGGCGATGTCGTCGCGGCCGGCGTCCTTGAGGCGGTCGATGAGGTCGGGGACGAGGGACTTGTGGCCGGCGGCGAGTGAGGAGACGCCGACGACGTCGACGTCGAGTTCTGCGGCCCTGGCGGCCGTTTCCTCGGGCGTCTGGAACATGTCGGTGAGATCGACCTTGAAGCCCATGTCGGCAAACGCGGTGGCAATCACCTTGGCGCCGCGGTCGTGGCCGTCCTGGCCCATCTTGGCGACGAGGACGTGCGGCTGGCGACCCTTCTCGCTGCGGAAGTTCTCGATCTTCTCGCGGATGAGCGCATATTCGGGATCGCCGCGATAGGCGTCGTCATAGACGCCGGAGATGACGCGGGTGGTGGCGACGTGGCGGCCACCGAAGCCGCGCTCCATGGCGTCGGAAATCTCGCCGAGCGAGGCCCGCGCCCTGGCGGCCTCGACAGCGGCTGCGAGCAGGTTGCCCTCGCCGGTCTTCGCCACGTTTTCGAGGTCGGCAAGCGTCTTGTCACAGAGATCGGCGTTGCGGGTGTCGCGCATCTTCTTCAGACGCGCGATCTGGCCGGCGCGCACCTTGTCGGTGTCGATGTTGAGGATGTCGACGGGGAGTTCGTCCTCGAGCCGGAAGCGGTTGACGCCGACGATGACGTC
>PAPH01000047.1 GCA_002709005.1 Hyphomicrobiales bacterium
CCCCGCCGCTTTGCCGCGGCGGGGCTTTCGATTATTTGCCCGTTTCTGACGGGAGACATGATTCTTGAATGCAAGAACGCCCGGCACGGTGTGCCGGGCGTTCGTCTCATCGGGAAGGTCCGGTCCTAGAATTCTTCCCAGGTTTCCGCGGCGGCAGCCGTGGCCGTATTGCCGGAGAAGGCGTTGCGGACCTTGTTGATGATCGCCTTGGCCGGGGATGCCACAGGCGCGGCGCGCGTGGTCCGATCGACGGCGGCGGGAGCCGCAGAAGCCGGCCTCCTCTGGCCGAGTTCGAACCGCGCGACCAGTTTCGACAGCGCCTCCGCCTCCGCCGCGAGGCTGTGCGTGACGGCGGTGGTTTCCTCCACCATCGCGGCATTGTGCTGGGTTACCTGATCCATCTGGCTGACGGCGGAGTTGATTTCCTCCAGACCCGTGGCCTGCTCGCGGGCGGCGAGCGCAATGGCGTCGATGTGGTCGTTGATGCCCGCCACATGTTCGGCGATCAGCTCGAGCGCCTCGCCGGTCTCGCGCACCAGCGTCACGCCGTTTTCAACCTCGCCGGTCGACTTGCCAATCAGGTTCTTGATGTCCTTGGCGGCACTTGCCGAGCGCTGCGCGAGTTCGCGCACCTCCTGGGCGACGACGGCGAAACCCTTTCCGGCCTCGCCGGCCCGTGCCGCCTCGACGCCGGCATTGAGCGCCAGGAGATTGGTCTGGAAGGCGATCTCGTCGATCACGCCGATGATCTGGTTGATTTCGGCGGAAGCCTTCTCGATCCGGCTCATTGCGTCGACGGCGTTGCCGACGACCTTGGTGGAGGAATCGCAGGAACCGCGGGCTTCCGCCGCCTTGGCGCTCGCCTCCTGGGCGCGCGTCGACGAGTTCTTGACGGTTGAGGTGATTTCCTCGAGCGCGGCGGAGGTTTCCTCGAGCGCGGCTGCCTGCTGCTCGGTGCGGCTCGAAAGCTGGTCGACTGCCGAGCGGATCTCGTTGGAATTGTCATGCACCGTCGAGATGTTGGACCGCACCTCACCGAGCGTTTCGGCCAGTCGTTCGACCGAGCCGTTGAAGGACAGGCGCAACTGGTCGAGCGCGGCGACGAAGCGGGTCTCGATGCGAACCGTCAGATCACCGCCGGCAAGCCGGTCGAGGGCGCCGCCCAGTTCGCCGACCGCGACCTCGAGATCGTGTTTCTGTTCGGCATCGCGGCGGGCCTGTTCCTCGTTGCGGGCCCGTTCCTCCGCGTCGCGCGCCTGAGCGTCCGCCTGTTCCTGTTGCGCCTTGCGGATGACGAGGGCCTGATAGGCCTCGAACGCCCGGGCGATCTCGCCGATCTCGTCCTTCCTGTTCTTGCCCTCGAGCGTGACGTCGATCTCGCCCTCGGCAAGAGCGTTCAGCGCGCGTGTCGTAGACGTCAGCGGACGTCCCACCGAGCGCGCCACCATCACGGTGATGAAGCCGATGAGAAGCATGGCCACGGCGCAGACGCCGATGACGGTTGCGAAAACGGTCCGGCTCGACTGGTCGAGCGCCTGCCGGGTAGTCGTCTGAATATCGCTGACCTGCGCCTTGATTTGCTCGAAGGCGGGCTCGACGACGGCGAACGCGGCCGAGAGCTTCCGGCCGGTTTCCAGCTCCTTGAAGGTCGCATCGGCGAATTCGTGGAATTTCGCCTGATAGGCATCGATGAAGGCGAGGATGTCGCTGCGTGCCGCCTCGCCTCCGAAATAGGAGGCGGGAAACTGCTTGAACTCCGCCACACGTTCATCGAGACGGCCGACATATTTCTCGTCCAGCCTCATCATGAAATCCTTCTCATGGCGGCGCATCATCAGCATCTTCACCATGAGTTCCGGCTGGTTCAGCGTCTCCAGGCTCGCCTCGGCATTGTGGACCGCTTCGCGCAGCGCGCCCTGAATGCCGGAATTCTCGTCGAGCCCGAGAGCCGTCTTCGTGGCGGCCAGATCTGCGAAGCCGGCCCGATAAAGGGTGAAACCCTCCTCCAGAGATGAAATCTGCGCATCCATCCGGCCGGGGAAATAGGTTTCGGCGCCCGCACGCAGTTCTGCAATCGTCGCGTCCGTTTTTGCCGTGATGGCGTTATGGCGGTCGATGTATTCTGCATCGCTTCGGAGGATGAAGTCCTTTTCCGCGCGGCGGGCTTCGAGAAACAGAATTTCGATCGCCGCATCGAGGTCGTTCATCAGACGCGCATGGTCGAGATTGGTGCGATGGGTCTGTTCGACGCGCGAGCCCGCGTAGAAAATCACACCCACGATGATCATTCCTGCGATCGCGATGGGCGCGAGAAGGAATATGCGCGTCTTCAGCAGCATTTTGGCACTCCGGACTGTGCAGAATTTCGGTGAAATGGCCCTCCCGCGGGTCCGATGAAACGCATCATGCGTTCCGGATGCCGCAGGGGCTCAGCCAACTTCTTCCTGGACTCCGCCGGGTTAAAATTCCGATAACCTAATATTGCAAGATGGGATGACGACCGGAGGTCTCAGCACTCCGGCGCGACCACCGGTCGGGAGGCCGCGTTCATTGCCGCCCCGAGTGGAGCCGCGGCACTTTCGACGGGGAGCCGGCTCCATGCGCCGGGTGCGACACCCCTTCTTTCGCCAAGGTCGCCGCTACGCCGATTATCCGGCCCCGGCCTGAATGTGGGGCTGGGGGCAACGGAAAAGTGGACTGTAGGCAATTCTGGTCATGCCCCGTTCCAGTAGAGTTGTCATCGAGCGGACCGGCACATTGGGAATCCTCAGGGTTTCATGGTCCGGCACGGATTCAAGGCGTCCCGCAAGAACGGCCCAAGCCGCAGGGGACATCGGAACAGACAACGATCGATACATCAGGGGAACCAGTATGATCACACGGCGCAATGTCCTTCATGGCTCACTGCTTGCAACCGCCGGCGCTGCCGTCGGCCGCATCAATCCCGATTTCTTCTTCACCTCCGCCCATGCCCAGGAAGGCCGCACCATGCGCTTCCTCGGCGCCGAGGCGCTGACCGGCAACTGGGACCCGACGACCCACACCAATCTCGGCCAGCTCATCGTTGAAGGCTTCGTCTTCGGCTATCTCACCCGCGCGCCGATGAGCCCGGACAATCCGGAAGAACTCATCTACGAACTTGCAACCGAAATGAATTCGGTCGACGAGTACACGCTGGAAGTGAAGCTGCGCGAAGGCGTCAAATTCCATGACGGCACGCCGTTCACCGCAGCCGACGTCAAGGCGACCTACGAATATGGCTGTCAGCCGGACCGTCCGGCGCAGTGGTATCCGGGCCAGGTGAAGGTGGAGGTCATCGACGACCTGACCTGCCATATCAAGACCGAGGAATTCGGCTATCCGGCGGCGCTCTATATCTACCTGTCGTCCTTCCTGCCGATCATGGCCGCCAAGGACGTGGAGAACAAGGCGCAGCTCTCGGCGCGCATGAACGGCACCGGCCCGATGAAATTCGTCGAGCAGCAGGGCGATTCGACCTTCCTCGAGGCCAATGCGGATTTCCTCGGCGGCGCGCCCAAGATCCCGGGAGTCGAATACCGTTTCGTCGGCGACACCACGACCCGCACGCTGTCGCTGCTGAACGGGGAGGCCGACATCATCGAGCGCCTGGAAGCCGAGCAGGTGGACACGATCGCAGCCGACGACCGCTTCACCATCTCCAAGGCGCTTTCGGTCGAAAACAAGTATCTCTTCTTCCGCTGCTCGAAGGCGCCCTTCGACAACCCGCTGGTCCGCCAGGCAGCTGCGCACGCCATCGACCGCGAAGGCATTCTCGAAATCCTCGGCGTCTCGGGCGCGTTCTCGAAGGCTCACATCTCGCCGGTCAAGTTCGGCTACACGGAAGTCGAGAACTACCGCGAATACGATCCGGAAAAGTGTCAGGAACTGCTCGCCGAAGCCGGCTTCCCCGGTGGCGAGGGCCTTCCGGAGCTGACCTACTACACCTCGGTCGGGTTCTATCCGAAGACCAAGGAATATGCCGAGTACATCGCGGCGCTGCTTCAGGAGCAGGGTTTCAAGATCAACCTGCAGACGCTCGAAGTGGCCGCCTGGGGCAACCTTCTCTACGACAAGGAAGGCGGCGGCGAAGGCAACATGATCGACTGCGGCTGGTGCACCGGTTCGCCCGAGCCGGACCTCGTCCTGCGCACGCACTTCCACTCCTCGTCCAAGCGCATCACCGGTATCGTCGATCCGGAAATTGACGCCGTGCTCGACAAGGAGCGCAACGCCAAGACGATCGACGAGCGCCGCAAGATCCTGCAGGAGGAAACCCTGCCGATGATCGCCGACAAGGTGCCGGCGCATGCGCTGTTCACCTCGGTGTTCATCCACGCCTACACCAAGGAACTGGAAGGTCTCTACATCTATCCCAACGGGATGCAGGATGTGACCGACGCGACGCTCGGCTGATTTCCGAACGCCACAGCGACATTCGGGGAAGGAGGCTTTTTGCCCTCCTCCCCGGATTCACGTTCTTTCGGTGTCCGGCATCCCGGTGCCGGCCTGACCGACCCTTGCGGGGTCAAAGGGACAAGGCATGATCTTCGTAGAATTTCTCATCAAGCGGATCCTTCAGGGGCTCGTGATCGTGGCGATCACATCGTTCGTCATCTTCACCCTGCTCCGGGTGATCCCGGGCGATCCGGTCCGGCTCATCGTCGGCGGCATGGCGCCCGACAACGTGGTGGAGGAGGTCGCCGCGAAGATGGGTCTGAGAGACCCGATTCTGGTGCAGTACGGTCGCTACATGGGCAACCTGGTGACCGGCGACATGGGACAGTCCTATCTCAGGCCGAAGAGCGGCATGATCGCCACCGGCGGCGAATATGTCGATCCGACGAAATCCGACATGGCGGAGGTGTGGGACCTCATTCTCGAGCGGGTGCCGCTCACGCTTCAACTGGCGGCAACAGCGCTCGTCTTCGCGCTATTGGTCTCCTTGCCCATCGGCATAGCCGGCGGGCTGAGATCCGAGGGGTGGCCGGCGCGCATCGCCTTCGGCATTCAGTCGCTGTTCGTCTCTATCCCGAATTTCTGGCTGGCGATCATCCTGATCCTGTTCCTGTCGGTGAAATGGCACCTCATCCCGGCGCTCGGCTACAAGGGTTTTGCCTATGTCATCCTGCCGGCGATCGTGCTGGCGGTGGAAATCTCCCCCTTCATCATCCGCACGCTGACGACGTCGCTCGCGGAGGTCATGCAGTCCTATTTCATCGACGAGGCGAAGGTGCGCGGCCTGCCGCGGCGGCGGATCGTCTTCGGGCACGCGCTGCGCAACGCCTCGGTGCCGCTGATCAACCTGCTCGGCATCCAGCTCTCGACGCTGATCGGTGGGGTTCTCGTGGTCGAATACATCTTCGACTATCCGGGCCTCGGCCATCTGACGGTGGTCTCCGTGGTGGGGCGCGACTTCCCGGTCATCCAGGGCATCGCGATCACCATCAGCGCCGTGTTCGTCTTCATCAACATTCTCGTCGATCTCGTTGCCTACATGATCGACCCGCGCGTGGAGCTGTAAACCATGTCCGACGTCGCACAGATCACTCCCACCGCGCCGGTGGCCGCCGAAAATGAAGGCCAGTCGACCGTCACCATGCGTATTCTCAAGACGGCCTGGCGTTCAAAGGCATTCCAGTTCGGTTTCTGGATCTTCGTGATCCTCGTCGTCACGTCGCTGATCCTTCCGCTCGTCTCCCCGGTCAGCGCCACCAAGATGGCGATCCGCGAGAAATTCCTGCCACCGCTGTTCATGGGCGAGGGCTGGAGCTGGATCCATCCGCTCGGCACCGACCAGCTCGGCCGCGACATGCTGATGCGCTGCATGGTCGGCCTGCGCTATTCGCTGATGATCGGCATCATCACCGTGGTTCTGATGTTCATCGTCGGCTGCGGACTGGGCCTGCTCGCCGGCTTCAAGGGCAAGTGGTGGGACACGATCATCATGCGCATCACCGATGCCCAGCTCTCGCTGCCGATGATCATTCTGGCGATCACAATCCTCGGCATTTCCAAGCCTTCGGTCGCCTCCATCATCGTGGTGCTTGGCCTGTCCGGCTGGCCGCTTTACGCGCGCGTGGCGCGGTCGGCCGCCGTCACCGAGCGCGAGAAGGAATATGTCCGCGGGCTGCGCGTCGTCGGGGCTGGCGACTGGCGCATCCTGCTTCTCTACGCGGCACCCAACATCCTTCCGCCGATCGCCTTCGTCGCGGTTCTCGACATCGCCCGGATGATGATCTTCGAATCCATTCTCGGATTCCTGGGTCTCGGCATCCAGCCGCCGACCCCGAGCTTCGGCTCGATCATCGCGGACGCGCGCAAATATCTCATCAATGCCTGGTGGATCGCCACCAGTCCCGGGGTCTTTCTGGCCGTCGCGCTGACGGCGATCAACCTGATGGGCGCGTCGCTCGAGAAGGCCCGCAACACCGTCTATGCGGGGGCGCGCTGATGTCCACTCCCATTCTCAAGGTCGACAATCTCACCGTCGCGGCCGGCGACAACCGCATCATCGACGGCGTCTCCTTCGAAGTCGGCAATTCCGAGATCTACGGGATCTATGGGGAAAGCGGCGCGGGCAAGACGACGCTCGGGCGGGCGCTCGCCAACTGGCTGCCGGCGGGCGTCGAGCAGACCGGCGGCAAGGTGCTGTTCGCCGGCCACGATCTCAGGACCACCGGCGCGAACCGCGTCACCATCGGTCGTGACATCGCCTATATCGGGGCCAAGCCGCAGAGCGCACTCGATCCAACGGTGCCGGTCGGCCCGCAGATCGTCGAGAAGCTCCTGATGGTTCAGCCGGGCCTGACCAGAACCGAGGCGAAGCAGCGGGTGATGGATCTTCTCCACGAGGTCCGCATCGCATCGCCCGAAGAGCGCTTCTACGATTACCCGACGAAATATTCGGGCGGCATGATGCAGCGCGCGATGATCGTCGACGCGCTTTGCGCCGATCCGGCGGTGCTGATCGCCGACGACATCATCCGCCCGCTCGACGTCACGGTCGCCGCGCAGATCGTCTCTATCCTCAAGGATTTGTGCCTCAAGCGGAAAATGGCGGTGATCTTTCTCGCCTCCTCGCTGCTGGCGCTGAGGCTCGTGGCCGGCAAGGTCGGCGTCATGCACGAGGGCAGGCTGATCGAGGAGCAGCCGGTGGAGACGCTTCTGACCGCGCCGAAGACGGAATACACCAAGACCGCGATCTCGCATGTGCCGCGGATCTGGTCGTCGAACGAGTTCCCGGAGGACCGGGGCCGGGCCGACGACAAGCCGCTGATGGAAGTGCGCGAGGTCAGCCGGACCTACAAGGTGCGCAAGCGCGGCACGTTTGGACAGTTCAATCACGTCAAGGCGGTGCAGGGCGTTTCCTTCGATATCATGCCGCGCGAGAATTTCGGCATTGTGGGAGAATCGGGATGCGGCAAGTCCACGCTTACCCGGTTGCTCACCTGGCTCGAAAAGCCCGATAGCGGCGACATCCGTCTCGGGGGAACGTCGCTGGCGAATTTTTCCGGCCGCGAGCTTCTCGACAAGCGCCGCGAGTTCCAGCTTCTCCTGCAGGATCCCTACAATTCGCTGCCGCCGCGCGTCACCGTGGGGCGGATGATCGAGGAGGGCCTGCGGCTGCGCGGCACGCCGAAGGCCGAGATGCGAGAGAAGGTGAAGGAGGCGATGGTCTCCGTCGGTCTTCCGACATCGATCTACGACGATCTGCCGAACGCGCTGTCGACCGGCGAACGTCAGCGCATCTCGATCGCCCGGGCGCTGGTGCTCGATCCGAAACTCCTGATTCTCGACGAGACGCTGTCGGCGCTCGACCAGGGCGAGCAGTCGAAACTCATCGACCTGTTCGCCAAACTGCAGGAGACGAAGGACCTCACCTATGTCTTCATCTCTCACGACCTCGCCATGGTGCGGAAGGTCTGCAACCGGATCGGGGCGATGTATTTCGGCAAGATGGTGGAGATCGGCGACAACAAGTCGATCTTCTTCGAGCCCAAGCACGACTACACCAAGGCGCTCCTCTCCGCCGCCCCGACGCTTGACGAAAAGCCGTTCGACGCCGGCGAACTCGGCTTCGAGCCCATTCAATAGAGCTCTCTCTGGACTGTCCCATTGGACAAGGGCCGGACCGACGCCGTCCGGCCCTTTTTTTGAGGTGAGCGGTTTCGAATGTGCCCCGCTGCGCCCACTCGGTGCGGACCGCCGACATCCAGAACCCGAGCATGACCAAAGCAGGGTAGCGAGCCTCCGCGTTCAATTCCACAACCGCAGCGGACCGTGCCTTTCCTCAACAAAAAGGCCGAACTATCGGTCGACCCTTGTATGGGGGCATGCGACGTACGTCAGGAAACGCGATGTTAACCGGAGTGCAGGTCTATCGGTAAACCTGGCTGTGAGGGGAGGCGAGGTGATGAGAGCTTATTCGACGCTTCAGATTTCGCTGCATTGGCTCATCGCGGCCATGGTCGGCGCGCAGTGGTATACGTCGGGCGCCATCCACCGAACCCATAATCCATTGGTGCCGCCGACGGATACCGATCTCCTCCTGCACGCCCTGCACAATTACGGAGGGATGACGATCGGCGCGATCATGCTGCTGCGGCTCGGGCTGCGCCTGCGGTACGGAACGTCTCATCGTGTTCGCCCTGTCTCTCTGATGGAACGAGCGGCGAACGGGCTTCACCTTCTGTTTTATGTGCTCATTCTCATGCAGGCGGGGACCGGCTTTGTCACGAGCTACCTCTGGGGCGGTGCCGGCTCTCTCCATTCAGCACTGTGGACGGTGCTTCTCGTCCTGATCGCACTGCATGTGAGCGCCGCGCTTTATCACCTGATACGCGGCGACCGCGTCTTCTCCAGAATGCTGCCCTTCGTGAAGCGGTGAATGCGAACCGGAGAGCGACGTGTCCCACGGCCAACATATTTGTGATTTGCCGGTTCGTGCGCCGTTGGCTAACACCTCGGGACCATATGGAGAACCATGCGTGCAATTCTCGACACGGCTCATACTCGTCATCGGTTTCCTTCTGGCCGCGATTGCGGGCGGACATGCCGGTCACGTGCGATCGGGCCAGGGACCGGTCATGGGTTCCGAGGCAGAGCCGCATCATCATCACGGCAGCCACAGCGAAGCCTCCGGACATCATGCCGGGGCCGTCCAGCATGGTGAAGGATGCACCGGTGACCACCGGACCGTGTCACCCGATATGGACGACACCGACTGCTGTGCTGCCGGATGCAGCGCGCTGCATTTTGCCGTCGCCGCAGCGTCAGACAGTTTCCCGGTAGAGCTTTCAGCCCGTTTTCATTGGCCGGCGACTTCGGCCGACAGCTTCCAGCCGGAGCTTCTACAAAGACCTCCCGAAGCCTGATCTGTATCGCCGGCCGGGCCTCTGCCCGGCCCGATGCTGTCTGTGCTTTCGGAGTCTTCCTTTCATGTTCAGGACAATCCTGCCGGTGGCTCTGCCACTGGTTCTTGGCGCGTGCCAGGCAACGCCGCCCGAAGGGCTCGCGGACGCCGCGCCCCTTCTCGCTCCGGCTGATCCGGATAGATATGCGGCACCCGTGGCTGCGCCTCGGGTCGTGACCGGATACACCCACCGGGAACCGGTCGATCCGGGCGGATGGCGGCAGCTCAATGACAGTCAGGCGCCTTCGCGGGGTGGCGGATCATGAACCCGCGTCGGACGACGGTGCTTTCACTGCTTCCGCTTGCGGCCCTGGCTGGGTGCGTACCCGGGGGTGACCTGCCGATGCAGACCGCTCTTTATGAGGACAGGACGGCAGGCTTCCGGACCGTCTCGGAAAAGACCGCCGAGGCGACCGGACGCCAGACCGTCTGGCTGCGGAATGCCGAGGCGACACGGCACGCCTCGCGGCAGGTCCACGCGATGATTCACCGGAAGACCATCAGCGCCGATACCGCGGTGCAGGTCGCGCTTCTCAACAATAGGGGGCTGCAGGCTGCCTATGCGGATATCGGCATAGACGCGGCGGATGTCTGGCAGCAGATCCTGCCCGAGAACCCGGTCGTCTCAGTCGGCATTCTCGGCATTGCCGCCCCGGAAGTGGTGCTGTTCAGGGCGCTCGAAGCGATGATCGCCACCAATCTGCAGGCGATGACGACGCGCGAGCGGCGGGTCGACATCGCCAAGACCCGCTTCGAACAGACCCAGCTCAAGGCGGTCAACGAGACGCTGCGGCTGGCCGCCGATACGCGCCGCGCCTGGATACGGGCTGTCTCGGCGTTCGAGGCCGTCGCCTATCTCCAGCAGGGGCAGGTGGCCGCCGATGCCGCGTCGGAGCTCGCCGCCGAACTCGGTCGCTCCGGCGCGCTCGCCAAGGCCGGCCAGGCCCGCGAGCACGCCTTCTATGCCGAGCTGACCGGGCAACTCGCCGAAGCCCGGCTGAACGCCGCGCTTGCCAAGGAAGAACTCACGCGCCTAATGGGCCTGTGGGGCAGCGAGGTCAGCTACTTCGTGCCCGACAGGCTGCCGCAACTGCCGAAGGCGCTCAAGAGCGGCCGGTCCATCGAGGCCGAAGCGCTGCGCAAGAGGGTCGACCTGCAGATCGCCAGGCTCGAGCTCGAACTGGCGGCGAAATCCTACGGCCTGACGGAAGCCACCCGCTATGTGACGGACCTCGAGCTGGTCACCGGTTTCGAGGCCGAGCAGGAGGTCGAGACCGAATACGAAATCGTCGCCGGCGATCTCGAGGGGGATAAATCGCGCAAGGTGGTGGTGTCGCCGCAGATCGAATTCGAATTCGCCATTCCGATCTACGACACCGGCAAGCCGCGCCTGCGCAAGGCCGAACTCACCTATCTGAAGGGCGCGAACCTGCTTGCGGAAAAAGCGGTCAACATCCGCTCTGAAGCGCGCTCGGCCTACATCAACTACAAGGCCCGACACGAGATCGGTCGGCACTACCGCCGCAGCGTGCTGCCTCTTCGACAGAAGATCGAGGAGGAAAGCCTGCTCACCTATAACGGCATGATCACCAACACGTTCGAGCTGCTCGCCGATACCCGCGCCAAGATCAACACGCTGGTGATGTCGGTCGACGCCAAGCGCGAGTTCTGGCTCGCGGAGGCGGATCTGAACGCGGCGATCTACGGCCCCGGCTTCAATGGCGGCGGAGGCGGCGACAGCGCTCCGGCGGTCGCCGATGCCGGCGGCGGTCACTGACAGGAGAGGGAACGGACATGATGAACAGACGTCAGATGCTCGGGATGGGCGCCACCGGTGCCGCGCTGGTTTCCGCTCAGGCCTGGGGCAAGACGACGAATATGGGCCTGCCGGAAGCTGCTGTGATGGACAGTCCGCTCACCCAGCCGCCGGCCATGCCGGCGACGGGCCGGGACTATAATCCGGTTGTCACGCTCAACGGCTGGACGCTGCCCTTCCGGATGAACAACGGCGTGAAGGAATTCCACCTCGTCGCCGAGCCGGTGGAGCGCGAACTCGCCGAGGGCATGACCGCCTATCTGTGGGGTTACAACGGCCAGTCGACCGGCCCGACGATCGAGGCTGTGGAAGGTGACCGGGTGCGGATCTACGTCACCAACAAGCTGCCCGAACATACCTCGGTGCACTGGCATGGGCTGATCCTGCCGTCCGGCATGGACGGTGTGGGTGGACTGTCCCATCCGGCCATCCCGCCGGGCAAGACCTATATCTACGAGTTCGATCTCGTGAAATCGGGCACCTTCATGTACCACCCGCACGCCGACGAGATGGTGCAGATGGCGATGGGCATGATGGGCTTCTTCATCGTTCATCCGAAAGACCCCGCCTTCATGCCGGTGGATCGCGACTTCCTGATCATGTTCAACGCCTTCGACATCGATCCCGGCTCCTACGTCCCGAAGATCATGACGATGACGGATTTCAACCTGTGGTGCTGGAACAGCCGCCTGTTTCCCAATATCGATCCGCTCGTCGTCTCGAAAGGCGACCGGGTGCGGGTGCGTGCCGGCAACCTGACCATGACCAATCACCCGCTGCACATGCACGGCTACGATTTCGAGGTGACCTGCACGGATGGCGGCTGGGTGCGCCCGGAGGCGCGCTGGCCGGAAGTCACCGTCGACATTCCCGTCGGCGGGATGCGGGCCTACGAGTTTACTGCCGACCACCTCGGCGACTGGGCGATCCATTGCCACAAGTCGCACCACACGATGAACGCGATGGGTCACGACGTGCCCACCTTCATCGGCGTCGACAAAGCGCGCGTAAGCCGGAAGATCCGGCTTCTGCAGCCCGAATACATGCCGATGGGCACCGCGGGCATGGCCGACATGGGTGAGATGTCCATGGAACTGCCGGACAACACCGTTCCGATGATGACCGGCTGGGGCCCCTACGGACCGCTCGAGATGGGCGGCATGTTCTCGGTGGTCAAGGTGCGCGAAGGCATCTCTGCCGGCGATTATGCCGATCCCGGCTGGTACGAAAACCCGCCCGGCACCGAGGCCTATGAATGGACCGGAGAACTTCCGGACTTCCACGCCCGGACCAGTCCCGCCACCCAGACGCCATCCGCTCCATCAGGAGGCCACGGCAGTCACACGAACACCACCACCAAGGGCTGAACGCATGCCCGAACATCGAAAGAGGAAATCACTATGAGACTAGTCCTTGCAGCCGCACTCATGGCGCTCGCACCTTCTGTCGCGCTTGCCGCAGGCAGCCACGCCGGCGGTCACGGTCATGGCGACATGCATGCCGAGATGATGGTGGGCGAGCCCGGCGATGCCGCGAACGTCGACCGCACGATCAAAGTGACGATGCGCGAGACCGACGATGGCGACATGCTCTTCGAGCCGAACTCGCTGTCTGTCAGAGCCGGCGAGACCATCCGCTTTCATGTCGTCAACAAGGGTGAGCTCGAGCACGAATTCGTTCTCGACCACCACGAGAAGATGATGGAGCACAAGGCGCTTATGGAGAAGTTCCCGGAAATGGAACATGACGATCCGAACGCGATCAGGCTCCAGCAAAAAGAGGACGGCGACGTCGTCTGGACATTTACCCAGGCAGGCGACTTCGAGTTCGGCTGCCTGATCCCCGGCCACTACGAAGCCGGCATGAAGGGCTCGATCACCGTCGCCGCCCAGTAATCCGCCATTCCCGCACGAAAGGAACCGACCCCATGAAGACATCTCTCGTCACGATTCTGGCTGCCGCTCTCAGCCTCACGGCCTCCGCCGCCTTCGCCACCGATTACACCAAGGGCACGGTCAAGAAAGTGGACATGAAGGCGAAGAAGGTCACCATCATCCACGAGGAACTGAAGAACCTCGACATGCCGGCCATGACGATGGTCTTCTATCCCAAGGACGAGGCCATGCTCGAACAGATGAAGGTCGGCGAAGTCATCGAATTCGTCGCGGACCGCGTCAACGGCAAGCTGACCGTTACCGAACTCAAGGAGTAGCCGCGCTCCTCTCCCCCTTGCGGGCAGGGAAACGGCGACGAATTCCGGCTTTGCCGTTCTTGCGTCTACCCCTTCGCAGCCGGCGGGGCGGTGACGAGGCGGTCGAGGATGGTGGCGAGCCAGGCGACACCGAGTTCGAGATCTTCCATGTCGGTGAACTCGTCGGGGTGGTGGCAGAGGCCGGCGCGGCTCGGGACCGTCAGCATCAGGCAGCGAGAGACCTCGCTCATCATGATCGCGTCATGGCCGGGGAGCGTCGTGACGCCCGCCGGCTCCTCGCCGAGATCGCGGGCGATGGACCGTGCCAGGTCGCCGAGTTCCACGTCGAAGACACCGGGTCGGCGCAGGTCGTCACGGACGATCTCGTAGCCGACGCCCGCGGTTTTCGCGGCGTTCTCAACGATCGGCGTCACCCTGGCGATGTTGTCGGCCATGACGTCGGGGTCCGGCGAGCGGATCTCGACGAAGCCGGTGGCCGAATCCGGCACCACGTTGCGGGAATTGGGAGAAACGAGAAGCTTGGCGACGGACGTGTGCAGGGAGCCAACCTGTGCGGCATCTGCCAGGCCTCGCACCCCCGTGATCATCATGGCTGCCGCATAGAGCGCATCCTTGCGCTTGGCCATCGGGGTCGGGCCGGTATGGGAGGTCTCGCCGATGAAGCGGATATCGAGCTTGTGGGCACCCCACCAGCGCTCGAAGATGCCGAGCCGCGCATTGATCTCCTCGAGCGACGAGCCGCACTCGACATGGAGTTCGACGAAGGCGTTCGGATAGGGGGGTGGGGTGTCGGTACCGAGGAAGCCGATCTGTTCCAGCGCATCACGGGCGACGATGCCCTCTGCGTCCTTCTGGTTCAGCGTCTCCTCGGCGGTTGCGCCGCCCATATAGACTTTCGAGCCCATGAACGTGTTGAAGCGCGCGCCTTCCTCGCCGGAGAAGGCGACCACGGCGAGATTGGCCTTTGCCGAGCCCTCGCTCGCCAGCTTGTCGCGCACGGCAATGGCCGCGTCCAGGGCCGCGATCACCCCATAAGCGCCGTCGAAGCGGCCGCCCTGCGGCTGGCTGTCGATATGCGAACCGCTCAAGATCCAGGGCGCGTCGGGCCCGGCCAATTCGAGAAGGCCGAAGATGTTGCCGACCTCGTCGATGCGGACCTCGAAACCCTCTTCCTTGAGCCAGGCGACGAGTTGTTCGCGGGCCTTGCCGTTGGCGGCGGTTGCTTCCATGCGGTGGACCCCGCCGTCGCCGGTCGAGCCGATTTCGGAGAAGGCCTCGAAGCGGGCCTTGAAACCCGGCGGGCAGGCATAGGTGGCGGTCATGATCGTTTCTCCAGTCTCGGGGTTCAGTCGCGCGGCACGGTCGGCCAGTCCATCTCGATGCCAC
Source organism: Hyphomicrobiales bacterium (assembly GCA_002709005.1). Classification (GTDB taxonomy): domain Bacteria; phylum Pseudomonadota; class Alphaproteobacteria; order Rhizobiales; family Rhizobiaceae; genus Pseudohoeflea. The sequence continues at coordinate 14,848 of PAPH01000047.1, forward strand.
GCAATTCCTCGAGCGCCTTGGTGATCTGGAGCACGCCGAGATCGTCGCAGCGGTGCCCGACCACTTGCACGCCGATCGGCAGATGGCGCTCGTCAAAGGCGAAATTCACCGAGGAAGCCGGCTGGCCGGTCTGGTTGAACATCGCGGTGAAGACGGTGTGGGCGAGCGGCTTGTCGCGGAACATGCCGGGCTCCTCGGCCGGGAAGTTGACGACCGGCAGGGTGGGTGCGAGCACATAGTCGTAATCCGCGAAAGCGTCGTAGAGCTTCGCCCGCATGCGGGTGATCTCGCCGAGGATGGCCCAGGCCTCGAGCGCACCCATGTCCTTGGCCGGCTGGCACCAGTCGCGGACATAGTGGAGGAATTCGTGGTCCTCGTGCTCGGGCAACGCCTTCCACTCAGCATAGCCGCGGATCATCAGCCACTTGTCGATCGGCTCGTAGCAGTCGGTAGCGAGCGGCGAGACGAAGGGCGAAACGATCGCGCCCTGTGCTTCCAGCGCTTTGCCCGCGGCCTCGACGGTGGCAGCGACGATGGCTTCCGGCTTTGGTCCGAAGCCCATGTCGGTGAGGATGCCGATCTTCAGGCCTTTCAAGTCGCGTCCGAGATTGTCCTGATAGACGGTATCGTCGGCGGGGAAGCTCCACGGGTCGCGCTCGTCGAAACCCGAAAGGATCGACATGAGGAAGGCGATATCCTCGGTGGTGCGGCCCATCGGGCCGGCAGAGCGCATGAATTCCGGCATCAGATGCGGGATGCGGCCCTGGGTGGGCTTCAGCGAAACGAGACCGCAATGACCGGCGGGGCAGCGCACCGAGCCGGCAATGTCCGAGCCGACGGATAGAAAACCCATCCCGGAGGCTAGCGAGGCGCCGGCGCCTGCCGAGGAGCCGCCGGTATTGTAGGCGCGGTTCCAGGGATTGCGAACGACGCCGAACATGGTGGAAACGCCGGCAGCCAGAAGTCCGCAATCGGGCATGGTGGTCTTGGCGAAGATTGTCGCACCCGTTTCCTTCAGCCGCGCGGCGGGCGGGGAATCCCAGTTCGACGGCGGCAGCGACTTGTTGGCGGCGATGCCGTGGTAGAAGGGCCAGCCTTTCATGGCGACCGAATCCTTGATCGTCATCGGCACGCCGTCGAGCGGGCCAAGCGGCGCGCCGTCCTTCCAGCGCTTTTCCGAAGCCTTCGCATTTTCCATCGCCTCGTCGGGCCGGATCGAAAAGAGCGCGTTGAGCGAGCCGTTGGTCGCCTCCACATGGCTGAGCGTCGAGGACAATGCTTCCACCGGGGACAACGAACCCTTGCGGAATCCGTCGGTCAGTTCCCTCACGCTTGTGGTGGCCATTTCGGTGGGCGTCATCGATTTCTCCCAGGATGATTTTCTCATGCGGCAGCCTGTCATAGCCGCGGAAACCGTGCCCGGGGGACGGCTTTCGGGGCGCAATCAAGCTTTCGTGGACACAGAGACAAGCTGCGCCGGTGACAGGCCACCCGGCCCATTGCAAGATGCCGGCAACAAGAAAAGCAACGATATCCGTATGAGGGGTACATGGACGATCAACAAATGCTGGAAGCCGCCGTCCGGAAGGTGAAGGGGTGGGAAGACCGCCCCGTTGTCATCGAGCCGGCCATTCCGGTCCTCGCGTCTCCGAGCTGGCGCGGCGTCGACGGGGAGCCATCCGTGGCGCGCGACACCGAGACCGAGGCGACGATATTCATCAAGAAGATTCATGAGGATACGGGCGTCTATGTCGACGTGCCGGCATCGTTTGACGCGGCGATCAAGGCGGGCGAAATCGGCGTGGGACCGAAGGTCCTTTATTCCGATGCCGAGGCGGGCCTCCTGATCATGGAGGACCTCTCGGCCGCCGCCGGATGGCGGGTCGCGGGTCTGGAGAAGTGCTACGAGCCGGATTTCATCGAGGCCGTGGTCGCCGCCCGGAAGAGGTTCGCGGATGTCACCGCGCTCACCCGCAAGGCTGATGTGTTCGCCGATATCGAAACATTCTGGGCGGTGGTGAATGAGAAGGCTGTCACCGTGCCTTCCGAGACCGCGTGGATGGTCGACATGGCCCGCTTCGCCGCCGAGGCGATGACGGGCGGGGCCGCGGCCTCCGTGCCGATCCACGGCGACGGCAATTGCTCGAACATCATGTGGAACAAGGACGGAGAGGTCCGGCTGGTCGATTTCGACCGCGCCGGCAACGGCGATCCTCTGGAGGACGCTGGCTCGTTCTTTGTCGAGGCCTTCGCCTTCGAACCCGAAGCGCGGGAAGCCTATTTCCGGCTGTTCCCCGATGCGAGCGAAACAGGCTTCAACCGGCTGAGGTTCTACGGCTTCGCCGATGACCTGCGCTGGGGACTGATCGGCGCGATCCAGGCGAGCACGTCGCCGCGTCGCGTGCATGAATTCTACAAATACTCGAACTGGCGCTTCCTGCGTGCCCGCATGGCCGCGCGCGATCCCCGCTTCGGCGAGCGCATCAGGAGGGCCGCATGATCATTCGCAGAAAGCTGGGCGAGGCCCGCAGCCAGTATGAGCGCGACGTGGAAGCCGCGATCCGCCGGGTGCCGCAATGGCAGGGCAAGGAGATCTTTTACGGCATGCTGGTAGGCGGGCTGAACAACCGCAACTGGCGTGTGCAGATCGAAGGCGATCCGCGCGATTACTTCCTCAAGATCCCCGGTGAGGGGACGGAAATGTTCATCGACCGGGTATCCTCGAACGAGGCGGCGGTGAACGCCCACAAGCTGGGCATCGCGCCGGAGGTCGTCTATTTCGATTCTTCCGACGGCATGGAGGTCCACGAGTTCCTCGACGGCTATCAGGCCTGCACCACCACGGATTTCTTCAAGCCGGAAATCCAGGAAGCGGTAATGGGCCTCTACAAGACCTTCCATGGCGGGCCGAAATTGTCGATGACGAAGACGATCTTCGATCTCATCGACGAGCATCTCGAGCAGGCGCGATCCCTCGGCTCGCACCTCAACGAGGACATGGAGTGGATGCTGCACTATTACGAGCAGGCCCGCGCCGCGTTCACCGCTTCGGGTCTCGATCTCGTATCCTGCTTCAACGATCCGATGCCCGGCAATTTCCTGGTGAGCGACGGCAAGCCGATGAAGCTGATCGACTACGAGTTCGCCTCCACCAATGAGCGCGCCTATGAATTGGGCGTCCTGTTCGGCGAGATGTTCTTCGACGAGCCGAAGACGCTGGAGCTTATCGAGATGTATTACGGCGAACTGAGACCTGAGCTCGTCGCCCGCGTCTATGTCTGCCGCGCGCTCGCCGACATCAAATGGGCCTCCTGGGCCGTGGTGTCGCGCAAGCTCAACGACTGGGATTTCGATTTCCAGAAATACGGCGTGTGGAAGTACATGCGCGCCCGTGACCTGTTTCTCGATGCGCGTTGGGATGGCTGGCTACGCCAGATCTGACCCCATCTGAGATCAAATGCGACCGATGGAGGGCGGCCCCGGGGCCGCCCTTTTCGTTTGCCGCGCACCCCAGCGGCGGACTCCCCGAAACGTGTGTTGCCATGTTTCGTGCAAGTATTGGAAGTATCCACAAAAAATGTGGACACTTCCAAATTTTCGTGTCATCGTGCTTATCAATTGAGCTTCGGAGGCGTTTGCCTAAAACGAAGTCTTTGTCTGGAATCAAGCGATCGGGGGATCGATGGCCAAGACGGAAGATGTGCAGAGCCTGACGGCGCATAGGATTTCCAAGAGCGATCGTCACGAGCGGATCATCTTCGAGCTTTCGGCTTCGCCGACGCTCAGGGCCTCCGAACTCGCTTCCACTTTGGGCGTCTCCCACGAGACCATTCGGCGCGACCTGATGGAGCTCGACAATCGCGGGCTCATCAACCGCACCTATGGCGGTGCCGCCCGACCCTTCGCCTTCGAGGCGCCGCTGCGCGAACGCAGCCAGTACAAGGTTGCCGAGCGCGAGCGGATGGCAGCCGCCGTCTGCGATCTAATCTCGGAAAACGAGGTCGTGCTGATGGGCGCGGGCGCCACCACCAATCATGTGGCGCGGCGCATGGCATCCATGCAGCGGCGCAACACGGTCATCACCCACGACTTCTCGGTTGTGCAGGTGCTTTGCCACAATCCGATGATCAAGGTGCTGTTCCTGCCGGGGAGGGCGCATCCGTCGGAGGGTTACGTCTACGGCAACCAGACGGTCGCCGGCATCAACGGCTTCCAGGCCAACTGGGCCATCGTCGGCGCCTCCGGGATCGATGTGGAAGGCGTCTACGACGCCGATGACGAGGCGGGTGCTGTCTATCGCGCCATGGTGCTTCGCGCGTCGCAATCCGTGCTCGTCGCGGATTCCACCAAGTTCCAGCTCGCCTCACTGGTCTGTTACGCGCACTGGGAGGAACTCGACTTTTTCTTCACCGACACGACTCCGCCAACCGCGCTCGAAAAGGCGGTCAGGGCGGCGGGTGTCGAACTGGTGACCACCTCTACTCGTATTTAGCAATGGAGGCCGAAATGACGGTTCAGACCCTTCTCGAAACAGTCTCATTCTACGGGGATGTGGTTGACGCGCCCGCATTCGCATCCAATTTCGACTATGCCATTGGTCGGGTAACGATCGCCAAGGGCGGTATCGGCGAAACTCGTGTGGTCAATGAAGGCCAGCGGGAATCCTCCGAGATCCAGGACCATTACGACGTCATTATTCCCTGCGACGGGACGATGTCGTTCTGCCAGCGCGACCGGCGCGGCGAGGTGGAGCCCGGCGAATACGTGCTTTTGAACCGCAGCCAGTTCTACGAGTTGTCCTCGCCCTCCGATCTCAGGCACTGGCGCATCACGCTGCCGGCGGCCGATCTCAAGGGACGGCTGTCCTCCGTCGACGATCACGTCGGCAAGCGCTTCGAGCAGAATGTCCGTATGGCCTGCCTGCTGCGCGGCTTCGTGTCGATGATCGCCAAGACCTTCGTCGAGGAGAGCCCGCCCAACCCGGAAGCGCTCGCGACCGAAGTCATCAGCTTCGTGATGCTGGCGCTGGCGGCCGAGAACCGCAAGGAAGCGGCGAACTGGCGTAACAGCCGCTACCGGCTCAAGCAGCGGATCTTCGATTTCATCGAGATCAATCTCGACGATGTCGAACTGTCGCCGAAGAAGATCGCCCGGGCCAACCGGATCTCGCCGAGCTATCTCTATTCGCTGTTTGCCGACAACAACACGACGGTGAGCCAGTTCATCCAGGCGCGGCGGCTTCAGAAGGCCTACGAAATGCTGGTGGCAGATGCCAACGGGGCGCTCACGGTCTCCGAGATCGCCTATCAGGTCGGCTTCAAGAACGCCTCGCATTTCTCCCGTACCTTCAGCCGGCATTTCCGCATCGCCCCGCGCGATGCGCGCCAGTCCGGTCTGGCCGGGCGAATCCGCGAAGCGGCCGTCTGATTCTCCCTTGAAAGTCAGCGTAAGTTGCAAGGTTCCACATTTGTGAAACCCTGCACTTACGTTTTTGGCTCCCTCCTGCCGGGCCGGGCATGCCCTCCCTCCAGCAAATCTTTGCTCGCAATCCTGCCGGTCGCTTTGCCGATGGACGCCTCCGGGCGCTTTGACCAAGATCGCTTCGAAGAGCCGGGCGGGGACGTTTCGCACCGGCCGGAAAAATACAAAAGGGTTCCCGAGTGTCAGATATCGATCTCAAGGCCATCGCCGAATTCAGCTCCGAGCTGGCGTCCGGCTGCCGCGAAATCTCGCTGAAATATTTCCGCTACCCGATGGACTATGCGCAGAAGGAGGATCTCACTCCGGTGACGATCGCCGACGAGTCGATCGAGAGGTACATGCGTGAGCGCATCCGCGCGGCCTTCCCGGATCACGGAATCGTCGGCGAGGAGATGGAGGCCGAGGAGGGCGAGCGCTACACCTGGTATATCGACCCGATCGACGGGACCAAGAGCTTCATCTCCGGCATGCCGCTTTTCGGCACGCTGGCCGCGCTACGCGACACGAAGGAAGGCAAGACGCTCTACGGAATGATCGACATGCCCTCGCTCGACGAACGTTGGGTTAGCGACGGGACGACGGCCCTGTTCAACGGCAAGCCGACCCGGGCTTCCAAATGCACGCGGCTTGCGGACGCGCAGATCTACTGCACCTCGCCCGATATCTTTCCCGACGCCGATTGGGCGGTTTACGAGAAAGTCAGCCGCGCGGCGAAGTTCCGCCGTTTCGGCGGGGACTGCTATATCTACGGACTGCTCGCCTCCGGCCATTGCGATCTGGTGGTGGAAACCTCGCTGAAGACCTTCGACTTCATGGCGCTGATGCCGGTGATCGAGGCGGCGGGCGGGTTCATCACCGACTGGGAGGGGCGCGAACTCAATCCCGCCTCGGACGGCCGGGTCGTGGCCGCCGCCACCCGCGAACTTCTCGACGAGACCCTTGCGATGATCGGCTCGGCCGAGCCCAGAGGACAGGCGCTGTGAGCACAGACCGGCAGACCTCGATCCTGAGCCTGAACGCCTTCGCGCCCGGCGATGCCGAGGGGCTGCCGGACGATCTCAAGGCGATGGTCGAGCGGCGGAAGAAGAGCTTCGGCCCATCCTCGATCCTCTTCTACCGTTCGCCGATCCATGTGGCCTCGGCGACGGGCGCCCGGATCACCGCCACCGACGGGCGGGAATATCTCGATTTCTACAACAACGTGCCATCGGTCGGGCATTGTCATCCGAAGGTGGCGGAAGCCGTCTACAGGCAGATGAAAGAGGCCAACAGCCATTCGCGCTATCTCTACGACATCGTCGAGACCTATGCCGAGCGGCTGCTTGCCACGATGCCGGAACCGATCGCTCATGTGACGTTCACCTGCACCGGCAGCGAGGCCAACGATCTCGCGCTCAGGATGGCGCGGATGGCGACGGGCGCGCACGGCATCGTCGTCACCCGCGGGGCCTATCACGGCAACACGACCGCAGTGACGGAGATTTCGCCGTCCTCCTACAAGCGGGGCGGGCCGCCGGCCTTCGTCAAGCTCGTCGAGCCGCCGAGCGAGGCCGCCTACGGCAAGGATATCGCCACGGGCTTCGAGCGCGCGGTCGCCGCCGCCGTCGCCGAACTGAAGGCCGAGGGGCACGGTTTCGCGGCCTTCGTCGCCGACACGATCTTTTCGAGCGACGGGGTGTTCACCGATCCGGCCGGCTTTCTCAAACCAACGATCGACACCGTGCACCGCGAGGGCGGGCTGTTCGTCGCCGACGAGGTCCAGCCGGGATTCGGGCGGACGGGTACGCATATGTGGGGATTCGACCGCCATGGCGTGGCGCCGGATCTTGCTACCCCCGGCAAGCCGATGGGCAACGGATTTCCGCTCGGCGGCGTGTTTTCGAAGCCCGGTCTGCTTGAGGGCCTTCAGGAGAATTTCGGCTACTTCAATACGTTCGGTGGCACGCCGGCGGCGGCGGCCGCGGGACTGGCAGTGCTCGACGTGATCGCCGAGGAAGAACTGATGGCACGAGCCGTGAACACGGGCGCCCTGCTCAAGGAACGGCTGACGGCGCTTGGCGGGAAATACGCAACGATCGCCGACGTGCGCGGTGCCGGTCTCTATCTCGGCGTGACGATCGCCGATACCAAGGCCGGGTCGGGCGCAAATGCCGACCCGACCAGCCGGATCGTCAACGCGATGAAGGAAAAGGGCGTGCTGATCGGCGTGGCCGGCCTCGGCGCAGACGTTCTCAAGATCAGGCCGCCGCTTGCCGCGGGCGAAGCGGAGGCCGAAGCCTTCGCCGACAGGCTGGAGACCGTGCTCTCCGAGCTGGGCCTCGACTGAATGCAGGGAAAGGGACATCGATGAATGCGCGGGACGTGAAAACCGCCGATGATGCGCGGGCGCTCGTCAACGAACGCGGGCTCAGCCATGTGAAGGTCGCGATCGTCGATCTCGACGGAGTGATGCGCGGCAAATACATGGCGAAGGAGAAGTTCTTCTCGTCGCTGGAGAGCGGCTTCAATTTCTGCGACGTGATCTTCGGTTGGGATTCCAACGATCAGCTTTACGAGAACGCCACCTTCACCGGCTGGCACACGGCCTTTCCCGACGCGCTTGTCCATATCGTGCCCGAAACCTGCCGCGACGTGCCGGACGAGGGCAACATGGTCTTCTTCATGGGCGAGTTTGCCGGCCATGCGAAGGACGTCTGCCCGCGCGGGCTTCTCAACCGTGTGATCGGGCGCGGCGAAGCCATGGGATATCTCGCCACGGTCGCCGCCGAGTTCGAGTTTTTCGTCTTCAACGAGACGCCGCATTCGGTGCGCGAGAAGCGCTACAAGAATCTCGAGAACCTGACACCGGGCTTCTACGGCTATTCGATGCTGCGATCCTCGGTGGAATCGGATTTCTACCACGACCTCCTGGAGATGACGGCGGCCATGGACGTGCCGATCGAGGGGCTCCATACGGAAACCGGCCCTGGCGTTCTGGAAGCGGCGATCGAGCACAGCGACGCGATGGTTGCTGCCGACCGGGCGGCGATCTTCAAGACCTTCTCCAAGGTGCTCGCCGAACGGCAGGGCAAGATGCTGACCTTCATGGCCAAGTGGTCGAACGACTGGCCGGGTCAGTCGGGCCATCTCCATGTCTCGCTCAAGGGCAAGGACGGCCGCTCCGTCTTCCACGAGGAGGGAAAACCGGGATCGATGTCCGATGAGATGCGCTGGTTCGTCGGCGGTCAGCAGGCGTTGATGCCGGAACTGCTCGCCATGGTCGCTTCCACGGTCAACAGCTATTCGCGTCTGGTGCCGGGCTTCTGGGCGCCGACGGATGCGACCTGGGGCATCGAGAACCGCACCTGCGCTCTGCGCGTCATTCCCGGTTCGCCGAAGAGTCAGCGGGTCGAGTATCGGGTGGCCGCGGCCGATATCAATCCCTATCTGGCGATTGCCGCCGCGCTCGGCTCCGGGCTCTGGGGCATCGAGAACAGGATCGAACCGGACGCGCCGATTGCGGGCAACGCCTATGCGGTCGAGCATGCGAGCGAACGGCAGTTGCCGCGCAGCCTCACCGAGGCGGCGGGACGTCTGGAGGCCAGCAGTGCCGCGCGCGCACTGTTCGGCGACATCTTCGTCGATCATTACGCGCTCAGCCGCCGCTGGGAGGAGCGCGAATTCCGCCGGGCGATCACCGACTGGGAACTCGCCCGTTATTTCGAGATCATCTGACAGCCGCAGGACCACATAGAGAGACACGCCAATGAGCGATTTCCTGACCGCAAACTGGAATTTTCCCACTCGCGTCGTGACCGGTGCCGGATCGATCCGGAAGTTGCCGGATCTGGCGCGCGAATACGGGATCGCCAAACCGCTCCTCGTCACCGACGAGGGGCTGAAGGACATGGCCTTCATCGCGGAGACCCGCGCCATGATGAAGGCAGCGGGGCTCGAAGCGGGCTTCTTCCACGACGTGCAGGGCAACCCGACGGAAGCCAACCTCGATGCCGGGGTAAAGGCCTTCACGGCGGGCGGTCATGACGGGGTGATCGCCATCGGCGGCGGTTCGGCGCTCGATGTCGGCAAGGTGGTGGCGCTGATGCACGGGCAGAGCCGCCCGGTTTGGGACTTCGAGGATGTCGGCGACTGGTGGACCCGCGCCGACGCCTCGAAGATCTCGCCCTTCATCGCGGTGCCGACGACGGCCGGAACGGGTTCGGAAGTCGGTCGCGCGGGCGTGATCACCAATCTCGCCACCCACGAGAAGAAGATCATCTTCCACCCGGCGATCATGCCGAAAGTGGCGATCGAGGACCCCGAACTTTCGGTCGGTTTGCCGCCTGTCCTGACGGCGGGCGCTGGCATGGATGCGCTGGCCCATTGCTTCGAGGCCTATTGCGTCAATTCCTTCCATCCGATGGCCGACGGCGTGGCGCTGGAGGGCATTCATCTCATCAATACCTATCTGCCCAAGGCGGTCGACAACGGAGCGGATATCGAGGCACGCGCCTATATGCTGGCCGCTGCCTCGATGGGGGCGACCGCCTTCCAGAAGGGGCTGGGCGCCATTCATTCGGTCTCCCATCCGGTAGGCGCGCGCTACAACACCCATCACGGCATGACCAATGGGGTCCTGTTCCCCTATGTCATGATTGCCAACCGTCCGGCGATAGAGGCGAAGATGCCACGCGTCGCCGCCACGCTCGGTCTGGGCGGGGGCTTCGATGCCGTTCTCGAGTGGATTCTCGATCTGCGGACCAAGACAAAGGTTCCGCATACGCTCGCCGACCTTGGCGTGAAGGCCGAGGATGTGGACAGCATCGCTGCCGATGCGGTGAAGGATCCGACCGCGGCCGCCAATCCGCGCGGCTTCTCCACGGAACAGTTCGCGGTGCTGACCCGGGCCGCGATCGAGGGCGATCTGTCTTTCGAGATTCCGGCCGATGGCTAGCCTGCGCATCCTCGTCGCCGAGGGAAACGAGAGCGCGATGCGGGCACGCACCAAGGCCCGCTTCGGCGCCACGCCCGGCGAGCGCTATGCCGAGGAAATCCGGATCGCCTTTCCCGGCGCTGTTGTCGACCTCGTGGCTCCCGCCGACGATGAACGGACGATTGCCACTCTTGGCGATTATGATGGGGTGGCGATCACCGGTTCGGCGCTCAATGCCTATCACGATACGCCGGTGGTCCGCCGCCAGGTGGAGTTCGCCCGTTCTGTATTCGACAGCGGCGTGAACTTCTTCGGGTCCTGCTGGGGTCTGCAGATGGCGGTGATGGCAGCCGGCGGCACGGTGGAACGCAACGCGCGCGGCCGCGAAGTCGCCTATGCGCGTAACCTATGGCTTACGGATGCGGGTCGATCCCATTCCATGCATGCGGGTCGGGCGCCGGCCTTCGACGCGCCGGCGATTCACGGTGACCACGTCACCGGTTTGCCGGCCGATGCGATTGTGACCGCCACCAATGCCGTGAGCGAGGTGCAGGCTGCGGAGATCCGACACGTGGGCGGCACGTTCTGGGGGACACAGTACCATCCGGAATTCTCGATCGGCGATATCGCCGACATCATCGCGCGCTACGGCCAGACACTGGTCGACGAGGGCAATTTCGACGATCTCGCCCAGCTCGAGGCCTATGTCGCCGACATACGGCGGCTGGAAGCCGAGCCATCCCTCCAGTCGGTCGCCTGGCGGCTCGGGATCGCGCCCGAGGTGATTTCCCGGGAGGCGCGGATGACGGAGATATCCAACTGGCTCGCCCACTGCGCAGCGGGCGTTGAGAAGAAGGCGGCCCTCGCATGAGTGCTCCGATCAAAGCGGTGGTGAGCGATCTCGACGGTGTCGTCTATCGCGGCGAGATCCCGATGCCGGGTGCCGTCGAAGCGATCGCGGCCTGGAAGACGCGCGGCGTGCCCTATCTCTTCGTCACCAACAATGCCTCGAAATCCTCCGAACAGTTCGCCGCCAAACTCAACGGCATGGGGGTCGATATCGGCCCCGAGGGCGTGCTGACCGCCGGAGATGCCGCGGCCAGCCATATCGGCCACCAGTTCGGCCGCGGAACCCGGACTTTCGTGATCGGCGAAAAGGTGCTGTTCGAGGCGGCAGAGCGTGAGGGGCTTACGGTTGCCGACGCGGCGGATGTCGAGGTGGTGCTGCTCGGCTTCGATTACGGGCTCAACTACGCCAAGCTGACGGTCGCGGTCCAGGCGCTGCTCAATGGCGCAAAGCTGGTGGTGACCAATCCCGACGTGCTGACACTGACGTCGGACGGCTACGAGCCATGCGTGGGCGCCACGCTGGCCCTGCTGAAGGCGAGCGTACCGGAAGTCGAGCCGGTGGTGGCTGGCAAGCCGTCGCCGGTGATGATCCGAGAGGCGCTCGCCCGCCTCGGCTCCTCGCCGGAGCACACGATCATGGTCGGCGACCAGGTCGTGACCGACATCATGGCCGGCCAGAGCGCCGGGCTGCGGTCATTCCTGCTGACGACCGGCGTGCCCGCGCGGCCCGTCGACGGCATCACACCCGACGCGATGATCCAGACGCTGCTCGATATCGAGGTCAGCGGGCCTGCCGGCTGAGCGGCGCGCTCAGGGAAGCCGGGCGCGTTCGAGATCGGCGCCCATACGGGCGGAGAGCCGGGTGGCGATGCGCCGGATATTGGCGATTATCCGCTCGCGGTCCTTCTCGCTCACGTCCTCGGCCAGAAGACTGACGGCGACGCCGGCGATCGGCATGTTGCGCGAATCCAGAACCGAGGCTCCGAAGCAGATGATGCCGTCGGCGACTTCCTGGTTGTCGATCGAATAGCCGCGCTGGCGGGTGTCCCTCAACTGCTGCAGAAGCGCGTCGACCGACTGGACCGAATGGGGCGTCCGCTGCTCCGGGAGGCCTTCGGAGTAGAGCCGCTTGACCTCGAAATCGCTCATGTAGCTGAGGAAGGCCTTGCCCGTGGCGGTGAAGGCCGCGGGCAGCCGCATGCCGGCGCGGAAATCGATCAGCGAATGGCTGACCTCGGAATTTCGGGCGGCGATGTAGATCACCTCGTTGCCTTCGAGCACGGTCAGCGTGATCGTGGCGCCCGGCATGCCGGTTTCCTTGTCCCACAAAGACGCGAACTCTGTTGCAACGTCCGATTGCTGATTGAAGGCGTTCGACCAGCGCATCAGATGGGGTCCCAACTGATAGGTCTGATCGGATCTCCGGATCAGCAAATCGAGCTCGACAAGCGTGCGGCACAAGATGTGGACCGTGCTCTTGGCAATGTTCAGTTCCCGCGAGAGATCGGAGAGGCTGGGGTAGGACCTGGTCCGCGCGACGTGGTCGAGGATGCGTGTCGCCCTTTCAACCGCAGGTACAAGCTTCGAATCTGACTGGATCGTTTCGGAATCGAAATCGGACTGCTTTTTCAAAAATCACCTTGACAGTCTGGAGCTCACATAGATACCGTTTTATCCACTGAATTGCGTTCAGTATATTGAACAACTGCCAGAAAACTGAATCGTTTTCAAGGTTGTGATCTGGATGAAGCGCAGTTCTCCATAACAACATGTGGCTTGGGAGGGACGCATGGTAATGAGCGTGAGGGACTGGGCCGTCAGGTTCAGTGAAGCCTCGGATCGTGACCCGACGATCGGCGCCATGGCGCGCTATTTCACCTGTACATATCTGTGGGACATGGGGCTGGCGAAAGTCATCGTCCGCATGGTCGACGGCAAGGTTCACGAGATCAACATCGATCCGGGCCCGATGGATTCCTACGACTTCGCGCTCCGGGCCAGCCCCGAGACATGGCGCGAGTTCGCCCGTCCCATTCCCGAGCCGATGTATCACGGCATCTGGTCGGCGAGCTTCCGCCGCGACCTCAAGCTCGAGGGCAATCACCTCGTGCTCATGCAGAACCTCCGCAATTTCACGGTCCAGTTCGAACTGCTTCGCAAGGTCGGCGTGCCGGTCTGATCCGGCGCGTTTGCATGTCCGGCGCCGCTGAGGCGCCTCCGAAAATGTCACGGAGTTCCCCATGGCCAAGCATTCGCCGGTAATCGGGCGCTATGTCACCATCGAAGTCGATGGCTACGAGTACAAGGTTTTCTACCTCCGCAATGGCGAGGGTATTCCGCTGGTCTGCCAGCATACGGCCGGCTGTCATAACCACCAGTGGCGCGACCTGCTCGAGGATCCGGAGGTCACCGCCAATTACGACGTGATCGCCTATGATCTCGCCCGCCACGGCAAGTCCGATCCGCCGCTCAACAAGGAATGGTGGAAGGAGGAGTACCGGCTAACGGCCGAGCACTACATGAACTTCATCAACACCTTCTGCGACGCGCTCGAGCTCGAGGATCCGATCTTCATGGGCTCGTCCTTCGGCGGCAACGTCGCGCTGCAGCTCGCGCTCAACTACCCGGAGCGCTACCGTGCGGTGATCCCGGTGGAGGCCGCCGAGCACGCGCCGGGTTTCTATCTCGACTGGTGGCGTCATCCGCATGCCAACGCCGCCCAGGTCTGCGGTTCGGGCGTGTGGGACCTGATGGCGCCCCAGAGCCCGGAAATGGATCGCTGGCTGACCTGGCACTACTACACGCAAGGCTCGGAAGTCTTCAAAGGCGACCTCTACTTCTACTCGGTCGATCACGATCTGCGCGGCAAGCTCGGCAATATCGATACCAGCCGCTGCCCGGTGATCATGATGACCGGCACCTACGACTACCTGACGCCGCCGGAGGCGACCGAGGCCACGGCCCGGCAGATCCCGGGCGGCATCTACATCGAGATGGAGGATATCGGCCACTTCCCGATGTCCGAAAACTATCCGCTCTTCGCCGTCTATCTGAAGGAAGCGCTGCGTCTCATCGACGAGCGGACGTGAGCCTTGCCGCGGACAAACGGGACCAGGGAACCGGGGATATTTGAATGAAGATCATCGAATTCGACGACAAGGGCCAGCGCGTTGAATCGGACTCCAGATCGGTCCGCTCGGATTCCGGCGCGAGCAGCCTGGCGCCGCGGCCCCGCTTCTCGACCGCGAAGGAAGAGCCCGTTCGGCGCAAGCGCGGCAATTCCTCGGGCATCGAGCTTCACATGTTCCAGACCGGAACCCTGAAGACCAAGCTCAAATACATCAAGATGAACCAGGGCGAGAGCGACTTCGAGATCCCGGTTCCGTGGTTCCTCATCAAGCATCCGGCCGGTAACGTCGTCATTGACGGCGGCAATGCGGTGGAGGCGGCGATCGACAAGCGCGGCCACTGGGGTGCGGTGGTCGATGCCTACGATCCGGTGATGGAAGTTTCCGAAAACTGCGTCGACCAGTTGAAGGCCGTCGGCGTCGATCCGCACTCGGTGCGCTACGTCCTGCAGTCGCATCTCCATCTCGACCATACCGGCGCGATCGGCCATTTTCCCAAGGCGCAGATCGTCTGCCAGCGGGCGGAATACGACTACGCGTTCAAGCCGCACTGGTTTTCCGCCGGCGCCTATATCCGCGCCGACTTCGACCGGCCGGGGCTGAACTGGAAGTTTCTCGGCGGCGAATTCACCGACAATTACGATCTTTTCGGCGACGGCGTCATCCGGATGATCTTCACCCCGGGCCATGCGCCCGGCCACCAGTCTTTCCTGATCACGCTGCCGCGCACCGGCCCGGTGCTTCTGACAATCGACGCCGCCTACACGCTCGACCATTGGGAGAACAAGGCACTGCCGGGTCTCGTGGTCTCGTCGGCGGACGCTGCAAATTCGGTCGCGAAATTGAGGCGCATCGCCAGCGATACGGGCGCCATGGTCGTCACCGGCCATGACCCGGTCAACTGGGAGACGTTCCGCAAGGCGCCGCACGATTTCTACGACTGACGAGGCGGCCTGCAAGAGCCGCGAAACAGGGGAGGAACAAGGAATGAGGAAGGATCGGGCGCCACGGATGTGAACGCGCGCCCCGCGGCGCAACGCCGCTTAATGCTTGAATTTCCATCAGGAGGAGACAGGAAATGAAGTATCTGAAATCACTGGCATTGGCCGCGGGCTTCATCGCCTTCGGCGCGATCGCCGCGCAGGCCGAGGGGGTCGACGAGATCAACCCCGAGGTCGCAAAGCGACTTTACAACCCTGAAATGCTCGACCCGTCGCAGCCGGTCGAAGCGAGCCCGTTGCGCGACTTCAAGGCGAAGAACCCGCCGCCGTGGAAGATCGGCTACGCCTCGTCCTATGCAGGCAACACCTGGCGCGCCAACGCCATGGACCCGCTGCAGAACGAGATCATTCCCAAGTGGAAGGAACTCGGCCTGATCGACGAGGTGATCGTCACCCAGTCGAACCTCAACGACTCCACGCAGATCCAGCAGATGCGCCAGCTCATCGACCAGGGCGTCGACGCGATCTTCGTGTGCTGCTCTAACCCGACCGCGCTGAACCAGACCGTCCAGTACGCCTATGACCAGGGCGTTCCGGTGTTCTCGTTCACCGGCTACCTGACCGCTCCGACCGCCGTGAACTCCTCGGTGAACTATCAGGTCGCGGGCTTCGAGATCGGCAAGCGCATGGCCGAGGAACTCGGCGGCGAGGGCAATGTGCTCGTCGTCGAGGGCATTCCCGGTACCTCCGGTTCCGACAGCCAGGACCGTGGCGTGAAGGCCGGACTTTCGACCGCGCCAGGCATCAACATCGTCGGCTCGATCGCCGGCATGTGGACCGACCAGGTGGCGCAGGGCGAAGTGCAGAAGTGGCTCGCCACCCACCCCGGCAAGCTCGACGGCATCGTGGTGCAGTCGGCCGCCGAAATGGGTGTGCTGCGTGCGCTCAAGCAGTCCGGCCGCGAAGGCGTGAAGGTCGCTGTGGGCGGCGAGCTCGGCGCGCTTTGCACATGGCGCAAGAACCCCGACCTGATCTCGGCAGCCGTCCAGACCTGGCCGCCCGCCGACGATATCAACCTGATCTGGCGCATCATGATGCGCACGCTTCAGGGGCAGGGCCCGAAGATCCAGTCCGTTCTCGTCGATCCGGTGGTCATCACCTATGAGGACCTGAAGGACATCGTGCCCGAGGACTGCGATGAGAACGCGCAGAACTGGTACAATGTGGGCCAGGACAAGTGGGGCTCCACCGAGTATCTCGACCAGTTCTTCGTCAACCCGGCCGACCCCACAAAGTACAAGCCGTAATCGTGACAAACCCGGTCCGGGCCGCCTTCATCCGGCGGCCCGGAGCACTCCCCTTTTGCATCCGGAATCGCCAGGAACCGAGCCGAGCATGTCGACCGAAACCGCAGAAATCTCACAGCAGGCGCAGGGTCGCGAGACGATCCTGGTGCGCAATGTGAAGAAGTTCTTCGGGCCGACCCGCGCGCTCGACCGGGTGAATTTTTCGGCCCGTGCAGGTGAAATCCACGCGGTCGTCGGCGGAAACGGTTGCGGCAAGAGCACGATGGCCAAGGTGGTCTCGGGCATTCTGCCGGTCGACGGCGGAACCGTGTCGATCCTGGGTGAAACGCCCTCGACGCCCGCCGAAAGCAAGGCCACCGGCATCTCGACCGTCTATCAGGAAGTTCTCGTCGCCGACGAGAGCACCGTGGTCGACAATATCTTCATGGGCTCCGACGCCCTGTTCTCGAAATCCATGTCGCAGGAACGCAAGGTCGCCCGCGCCGCCGAGCTGATGGAAGAACTCGCCGGCGAGCCGGTCGATCCCTTCGCCATCGTCGGTACGCTGCCGCTCGGCCTCAAGCAGTGGATCACCATCGCCCGGGCGCTGGTCAGCGAGCCGCGCATCCTGATCCTCGACGAAAGCTCCGCCGCGCTCGATTTCGATTCCACCGAACGGCTGTTCGCAAAGATGCGCGCCTTGCGCGACGAGGGGACGACGATCCTCATCGTCACCCACCGTATCGCCGAGCTCATCCGCATTTCCGACCGCGCCACCGTGCTTCGTGACGGCCGCGACGTGGGCGTGCTGGAGAAGGAACAGATTACCGAGAAGAACCTCCTGGCGCTGATGACCGGCGACGAGAATGCCGGAAGCGCCCACGCTCATGAAGCACCGCAGCCGCGCGACGGCGCGATCGCCATGCGTGGCGAGCGGGTGACGGTGTGGCCCGATACCGCGCCCTTCGATTTCGAAATCCGCCGTGGCGAGATCGTCGGCGTCGCCGGTCTCGACGGCCAGGGACAGGATGCCTTCGTCCGGGCTCTGGCCGGCGTCGAACCGGTGAAGTCCGGCCTCATCCAGGTCACCGACCGGCATGGCGAATATCATGCGGTGCGCAACCTCGCCGAGGCGGTGGCGGCGAAGATCTCCTACGTGTCGGGCGACCGCAAGCGCGAAGGCATTTTCGCCTCGATGTCGATTTTCGAGAACATGGTGATGCCGCTCTATCGCGAGAAGAAGCGCGGCGGCATCCTCTCCTTCATCGACTGGCCGACGCTCGGAACCATTTTCAAGCGCGAGGCCGACAATCTTCTCATCAAGTTCGGCATGCGCGAGGACCGCATAACCTCGCTGTCGGGCGGCAACCAGCAGAAGGTGCTGATCGGCCGCGGTTTCGCCATGCGCCCCGACGTGATCGTCCTCAACGATCCGGCGCGCGGTATCGACGTCGGCGCCAAGTCCGAACTCTACAAGCATCTGCGCAACTTCGCCGGCGAGGGAAAGTCGGTCATTTACATGTCGTCGGAGCTCGAGGAGGTCATCGGGTTCGCGACGCGGGTGATCGTCTTCCGCGACGGCAAGCCGTTCGACGCCTTCGACGGCCGGACGCTCGATCCCAAGAAGGTTCTCGAGGCGATGTTCGGCCAGACCGACGGGAGCGGGCTTGGCGCCTCCTGGGGCTTGCGGCCCGTGACCGGAGCTAATGCGGGTATCGCGGAAGAGACCGGGCGTCCTGCGAAAGCCGTGTCCAACGACGGTGTGAAGATTGAGGTCGCCGTTCCCCAAGCTATCCGAGAGGCGATGCGGCGCCGCAACCGTGAAACCCTTGTGGCCAGCGCTTCAGCGCGTGCCGAAGCCGGGCGGCCGGTCGAGCCGATCCGGCGCGAGGCCTCACGGCCGGCAAAGCCGGAGATGCCGAAATCGATCCGCATCGTCGAATTCGACCGGGAAAAGGGTGAGGCACACGAGATCGGCAGGGGAGGCAGCGGACGATGAGCGACGCCACCGTCGACACGCATCTCGAGACCGCCCGTCCGGCGCAGGGCGGCCGGGCCAATCCGTTCCTGTTGGTGCCGATCACGCTGTTCTTCCTGTTGCTCGGTTTCGCGGTTCTCCGCTCGCCGAGCCTGATGTCGAGTTACGGCATAGGCAGCGCGATCATCGTCGCCACACCGCTCATTCTCGCCACCTATGCGCTGATGGCTTCGGTGATCTCCGGCCGCGGCACAGTCGATCTTTCGATCGGGCCGCTGATCGGCTTCATCAATGTGACGCTGATCCAGCTCTATGGCGCGGGAATCCTGTCCAATCCGATCGCCATCTTTGCCTATGCGATCTTCATCGGCGCGCTCTACCAGTTCCTGTTCTCGCTCATCGTCATCTATGTCCGCGTGCAGCCGATCATCGTCTCGCTGTCGGGCTACCTGGCGCTGTCGGGGATGAACCTCGTCATCCTGCCACGGCCGGGCGGCGTGGCGCCGCAATTCATGGCTGACTGGGGGCTGGGCACCTCGATCTTCTCGCCGGTATTCGCGATCCTGGTGGTCGCCTCGATCGCCTGGCTGCTGTTCACCCGCACGGCCTTCTACACCCACCTGCGGCTGATGGGGTCGGATGAACGCGCCGCCTATACGAGCGGCGTGCCGATCTACGTCGTGCGCATTGGCGCGCACCTGATATCCGGCGCCTTCGCCGGGCTTGCCGCCATCACCTTCACCGCGCTGATCTCGTCGGGCGACCCGTCGCAGGGCACCACCTACACGCTGATCGCGGTGACCGCGCTGGTGCTCGGCGGGGCTTCGCTCGCTGGCGGCCGCGGCGGGGTGTTCGGTTCCTTCCTCGGCGCGAGCAACCTCTATCTGATCACCTTCGTGCTGGCGACATTCAACTTTGGCGCGGTGCAGAGCTTCGTGACCAATCTGGCCTATGGCTCGATCCTGGTGATCTCGCTCCTGCTGACGCTGATCATTCCCTTCATCCAGCGCCACATCCACAATTTCTCCCCGGTCCTCTATTTCGTCGGCCTCGGCGTTGTCGCGATGGGCGTGATCCTGCACGCGACCAACGACCGCGATCCGCGCGCCCGGCGGGCGCCCGCCGAGGAGGCGGCAATCGTCGCGCCGCTTCAGAAGATCGCGACCGAGCAGCTCTATGTCGGTCCGCTCGAGGTCGCGTCCCCCACCGCGACGGATACGGACCTGCGCAAGGAAGCCGGGCCGCTGGTTCTGTCGGCGCTCCTGCTGATCGTCGTCGCGGTGTTCGTCCGGGTCGCCCTCAGCCAGTCGGATCGCAGGAACATCGCCCCCGTCGTGGCCGTCGTGGTGGCCGCACTCGTCTTGTTCGGCGCTTATCTGATGCGCGGCGAAGGGCCCTTCGCGCCCGGTGGCGGTGACGCGAGCGGAACGGAGGAGAGCCGATGACGACGCTCGCCCAGACGCCGAAGCTCGGCCTGCCGGCCACCATCATCGGCCTTGCGGTCGGCGTCATCCTGACCGCCATCGGCGTGGTCTTCGGCTTCCTGCAGGGGATCTCGGTCCAGCTCATCATTCTCTCGGCGATTGCCACGCTGGCGGCCTTCGTATGGGGTTGGCGCTTCGTGCTCGGCCAGTTCGTCAGCGAGGGGCCGGTGCCGGCGGAAGGGGAAATCAGCGAGGGCCGGAAGGTCTGGCTGCAGTTCCGTCCGGCGATCTACGGGCTGATCGCGATCCTGGCACTGTTCCTGATCCTGTCGGTGACCATCGACGGCTTCTTCAACGTCTGGAACGTCGTATCGCTGCTGATCATCCTGACGATCATCGTGCTCACCCGGACGCTTGGACGTCATTTCCAGGAAAACCGCTCGGCCTTCATCGGCATCATGGTCCTGTCGGGGCTGTTCTCGATCGGCTCGATGAATATCGAGGGATTCGCCTCGGCCAACAACATCAAGTCGATGCTCTTGTTCGCCTCCTTCCTCGGAATCGCCTCGGTGGGGCAGACGCTGGTGGCGCTTCTGGGCGGGCTCGACCTTTCGATCCCGTTTATCATCGGGGCGGCCAATGTGGGGCTTCTCTATCTCATCGGTCTCGGCGTGCCGCCTTGGCTCGCGACCCTGATCGTTCTCGTCATCGGGGCGACGCTGGGGGTCATCAACGGGCTTCTGAGTTACCGGCTGCAAGGCCAGGCGCTGATCGTCACGCTCGGAACGGGTTTCGCGATCTCCGGCGGTGTGCAGATCGTCACCTCGATCGGTACGGCCTATGGCGGCAACGTGTTCGGCACCGTGCCGGGATGGCTCTCCAACCTCGCGGCGATGAATGGCTCGACCTTCGGGCTTCCCGTTCCCCCGGTGATCGTCATCTGGGCGCTGATCGTCATCGTGCTGATCGCCGGCATGCGGCTGACTGTCTACGGGCGCTATCTCTATGCCCTCGGCGTCAATCGCACCTCGGCGAGCCGGGTCATGATCTCGGAGCTCACCTACTGGGTGATGATGTACGCGATCTCCGGCTTCTTCGCGGCCCTGACCGGCAGCCTGCTGCTCGGCTGGTCGGGTGGCGGCTTCATCGGGGTGGGCGACCAGTATCTCTTCCTCACGCTGGCGGCCGTGGTGGTCGGCGGCACCTCGCTGCTCGGCGGCCAGGGCGGTTACGGCTTCACCGTCATCGGCGTGCTGGTGCTGCAGGTGCTCTCCTCCTTCCTCATCGGCATCGGCCTCGATTTCGAGTGGCAACAATTCATCTTCGGTCTGCTGATCCTGCCGATGGTGGCGCTCTATGCGCGCTCGCCGCACATCAGGACGCAAATCTAGAAAGGTCAGACATGAACGGGTTGGCGTATTTCAAAATCGACGGCGGGAGGGCGTGACATGGCTGTGTTCGAAACGGCGGACCTGACGGCCGCGAGCTATTCGACGGCGCTGCTGGGCCTTGCGGCGACGAGCGTGTTCCTGCTTCTGGGCACCGGCTGGGTGAAGCGCGGCTGGAAACTGCCCGTGGCGCTCTGCGCGCTCGCCGCCCTCGTCGGTGTCGGCGCGGTCTACGAGGCGCGCGAGGCCTGGGCGGCGAACCAATCGGTCCCGGTCGTCTATCACTATGTCGGCTGGGCGATCTCAATGCCCTTGCAGGTGCTGGCGCTGTTCTTCTTCGCGAGCCTGTTCGGCAAGCTCGGCATGGGCTTGTTCTGGCGGCTCGTGGTCGTCTCGATCCTGATGGTGTTCGTGCGCTATCTCGGCGAGGCTGGCTTCATGCACGCGACGCTCGCCTTCCTAATCGGGCTTGTCTTCTGGCTCTACATCCTGGGCGAACTCTTCTTCGGGCGGATGGACGAGGCGGTGCGCGGTTCGCTCAACGAGCCGGTGCAGCGCGGCTATTTCTGGCTCCGGCTGATCGTTACCGTCGGCTGGGCGATCTACCCGCTCGGCAACTTCATCACCTCTTTTGGCGGTTACGTCGACGACGGTTCCCTGTCCGTTGCCTACAACATCGCCGACTTTCTCAACCGGATGGCATTCGGCGTCGCGGTGCTCGCGACAGCCATGCTCGACAGCGAAGGAGAGCGCCATGTCTGACGCGCCTCGAAACCCATCGGGACTGCCGGCAATCCGGACCACCGCATTCAAACGTGAAGGGACATTCCAATGAAGGGTGCAGATTTCATTGCAATCATCATCCTGGCGGCGATCGTCATCGCGGTCTGCGCCTATCTGCTGCACTGGCTCTATCGCCGCTCGACGAAGGATATTTCCTTCGTAAGAACCGGCTTCGGGGGCGAGAAGGTGGTCATGGGGGGCGGTGCCTTCGTGTTGCCCATCCTGCACGACATCACCGAAGTGAACATGAACACGCTGCGGCTGGAAATCCTCCGGGCGCGGGAGAAGTCCCTGATCACCAAGGATCGCATGCGTGTCGAGCTGACCGTGGAATTCTACGTCCGCGTCCAGCCCGAGGACGAAGCGGTGGCGACCGCTGCCCGTTCGCTCGGTAACCGCACCATGCATGCCGAACAGCTCAAGGATCTCATCCAGGGCCGGTTCGTCGACGCCATGGGTGGAGCGGCGGCCAAGATGACGCTCGAGCAGATCCACGAACACCGGCAGGACTTCGTCAAGGAAGTCCGCAAGGAAGTCGCCGAGAGCTTGGCGTTCGACGGTCTGGAACTGGAATCGGTGTCGCTGACCTCGCTCGACCAGACGGACATCTCGCTGTTCAATCCGTCCAACACCTTCGACGCCGAAGGCCTGACGATCCTCACCGAGCAGATCGAAAGCCGCAAGAAGAAGCGCAACGACATCGAGAAGGACACGATGATCGCGGTTCGCGCCAAGAACCTCGAGGCGGAGAAGCGGTCGCTCGAAATCCAGCGCGATACCGAATATGCGCGGCTGTCGCACGAGGCCGAAGTCTCCATCCAGCGCGCCCAGCGCAAGGCCGAGATATCCAACGAGAACGCGGCGCGCGAACGCGAGATGGAAGCGATCAAGCTCAAGGAACGCGAAGCGGTCGAACGCGCCCGCATCGAGATGGAGCAGGAGATCGAGCGCATCGACATCAAGCGCCGCGAGGCCCTGCAACTCGAGGACCAGGCCCGCGAGATCGCGCTCGCCGGCAAGTCGAAGGAGCGTTCGGAAGCCCAGGCGATCGCCGAGGCCGCGCGCGCCAAGATGATCGAGGCGCAGGAGAAGGTCCAGACGCTGCGCGATACCGAGATCGCCAACCGCCAGAAGGCGATCGAGCTTCTCGAGGCGCAGAAGGTGGCGGAAGCGGAAGGCGCGCGCACCCGCATCCTCGCCGAGGCCGAAAAGGCCGCGGCCAAGGATCGCGCGGATGCCGACCGGATTGCGGTGGCAGCACTTGCCGAACGCTACAAGGTCGAG
Organism: Hyphomicrobiales bacterium; assembly: GCA_002709005.1. Taxonomy (GTDB): domain Bacteria; phylum Pseudomonadota; class Alphaproteobacteria; order Rhizobiales; family Rhizobiaceae; genus Pseudohoeflea. The sequence goes on from PAPH01000047.1 coordinate 38,302, forward strand.
GCGGAGGGCAAGCAGAAGCTCAACGAGGCCGAAAACATCCGCTCCGACGCCAGCCGTCGCAGCGGGCTGCACAAGGCGCTCGTGGAAAACCTGCCGGCGATCATCCGCGAAAGCGTCAAGCCGATGGAGAAGATCGACGGCATCAAGATCCTGCATGTCGACGGCATGCCGGGCTTCTCCGGCGGCGGCTTCTCGACCGGGCCTTCCGGTTCGGGCGGTTCCGGCGGATCGGATGGAGACGGCTCGGGCCCGCGGGACGGCAACCTTGCCGAACAGGTGGTCTCCTCGGCGCTGCGCTACCGCTCGCAGGCTCCCTTCGTCGACCAGCTTCTGGGCGAGATCGGGCTGAGCGCGGACAATATCCACCGCACGCACACGCTCCAGGATCTCTCCAAGGTCGTCTATTCCGAGCCGAACGCGCCCGAGCCCAAGGCTCCCAAGGGACCGTCCGGCAGCAAGGGCAAGTCGGCGGGCAAGACACCGGCCGCGTAACAGGAACCGGATGGCGGGGTTCGTGACGGTCCCGCCGTCTCCAACCGGAGAGCGTTGAATGTCCAAGCCGGCAATGGTCGAGCGCGATCTGCTTGTCTTCTCGATATGGGCCGTGCTCGGTTTCGGAGGGCTCGCGCTCATTCTCGAAGGCTTTTCGCGGGATTCCTATTTCGTCTCGCTGGCGGGAACGGCAGCGATCGTTACGGGCTTCGTCGCCCATATCGTGGTCAACGCCCTCTTCGACACCGGCTTCCGTCCGGGTGAGGCCGCGCTCGGCATCTCCGCCTTCGGGGCGCTGGCGCTCGCCTTCATCGGCGGCTGGGCGGTCGGCGGTTTGTCACCCACCGATTACTGGTCCGGATTGACGCTTTTCGCGGTTCTCGCCTTCGGGCTGCCGGCCTATCTTTCCACCCGCTACGGACTACGGGGCGCCTTCTCGCGCTTCCATGTCCGGCACGCAGACGACGGGAAGCCCGTGGCATGACAGGCATGGCGTATTCGGTCTGGCTCCCGCTTTTCGCGCTCTTCTATGTCGCGGTGATGCTCTATTGGGTGCGGGTTGCGACCAACGAGGCGTCTGCAGGTGACGGGTTCTTCTCCGCCGGCCACGCGTTGTCGCCATGGATTTCGGCGCTCTTCATCGCCGGCGCGAGCATGAGCGGCTGGTTTGTGCTCGGCGGCAGCCAGCAAATCGCGGTGCAGGGCTTCCAGATGCCGGCGCTGATCGTCGGCGGCGTCCTTCTGGCATTGCCGGGAACGCTGTTCTTCAAGCGGCTCTGGTTCGTGGCGGAGCGGATGCGGGTATCGTCGCAGGCCGAGATTTTCCGCGTCTACTATCACAGCCCGTTTCTCGTCGTTGTCTCGGTACTGGTGGCGCTTCTGTTCGCGCTCGGTTTCGCCGGATTGCAAATCCGGGCGATCGCGGATTTTGTCGAGCTGTTGACCGGCGGTGTCGTGACGCGGCTGACCGCAAGCGTGGTGCTCGGCTTCATCCTCTTTGCGGGGGCGGGCATCGGCGGGATGCGCGCCATCGGCTATTTCGGCGTCATCCAGACTGTTCTCGCCTTTACCGGGATCGTGGTTCTTTCCGGTTTCGCGCTGATCTGGAGCGGTGGGTTCGCCGCGCTCAATGCCGGGCTGTTGCAGCTCTCGGCCACGGAAGGGTCGGCCGGACTGTTCACCGTCGATCGGGTGATCCGGTTTACCTCCGGTCTCGGCCGGGGCGGGGAACTGGCCGAGGCGAACACCGCGCTCGCCAATCTCAGCTTTGCCTTCGCGCTGATGGGCTTCCAGGCGAGCCCGCTGGTGATGAAGCTGGTCTTGTCCACACGCAGCCCCAACGGTATTGCCGCCGGGCAGACCTGGGTGACGGCCGGATTTTTCGGCGCCATCATCGCGTTCTGCATCGCGCTGACCGGGGCGGCGGGGCTCGCCAATCGCGACCTGGCGCTGACCGGTCTCCTCGGTGCACTTCAGGCGGGCTCGCCGTGGTTTGCGGCCTGGATCTTCATCGGGATCGCCGCCGGCGTTCAGCTTCTCGCCGGGCTCGCGCTCTTCGTGGCGGGCGAGGGGCTGATCCGCCATATCTACCGGCCCTATTTCCATTCGCGGCTGAGCAAGGAACGCGCGGTCACGCTGACCCGGATCGCGATCGCTGTGCTTGCCGTTCTCGCCATGCTGATGGAGAACCTCACACCGGTTACCCTGTCTGCGCTCGCCGCTCTCTCCCTGCCGTTGGCCTTCCAGCTCTGGACTCCGCTTCTGGGCATCACATGGCTGCCCTGGATCACACGCTCAGCGGCGGTCACCGGCGTCGGCTTCGGGATTGCCGGCGTGATCCTGACCGAGCCTTTCGGCTATCAGGTTCTCTCCTTCTTCGGTCTCGAACTGCCCTGGGGGCGCTGGCCGTGGACCATCCATTCGGCGCTCTGGGGGATGGCGGCGAATGTCGCGGCGGTGCTAATCATCTCGGCGATTACGAACCGCGATGCCTGCGGTTCCGAGGCGAAGGAAATCCGCAAGCTCTTCTCCGGCCTACTGGCCACCTCGGCCAAGGCGCGGACGCTGCGCTCGACGGCATGGTCGGTGGTGCTCGCCTGGTTCTTCCTGGCCGTCGGTCCAGGACTGATCTTCGGCAATTGGGCCTTCATTGCCGCGGGCGAGGACGGACCGGTCTGGCTGCTTGGCATGCCCTCGATCTGGGCCTGGGGGCTCGGCGCCTGGGTCAGCGGACTAGGGCTGATTTGGTTTCTTTCCTACAAGATGGAAATGGCGAGCCCCGTCCATGTCGCCATCCCGCCCTACGAGCCGCCGCCGCGGCTGAAGAAAGACAAGGCGGCCCTCGAGCAGGAGCGGCTGCGGATACTCGTCCTGACGGGGGCGGCCGGTTTCGCGCTGGCGGTTCTGATCGCATTCAGTTTCGGCGGCTGACGGGCCGGGAAAATGTGGAGAAAACGATGAACCCATTCACGTTCAACACCTCGAAGTCGATCCAGTTCGGTGTCGGCGCCCTCAACCGCCTCGGCGATCTCGTCAGGGCGCAGATCGGCGAGCGGGTGATGCTGGTGACCGACCCCGGCATGATGTCGACCGGCATCGTCGACAGGGCGCTGCAGATCCTTGCGGCGGCGGGGGTCACGGTTGAACTGTTCAAGGACGTGGAAGCCGATCCGCCGGAAGGCGTGATCCTGAAGGCGGCCGAGCAGGCCAAGGCGGCGGATATCGCCGGGGTTGTCGGTCTCGGCGGCGGTTCGTCGCTCGATGTCGCCAAGCTGGTGTCGTTGCTGGCGCTCGGCAAGGAAAGCCTCAAGGACGCCTATGGTGTCGGAAACGCCAAGGGGCCGCGCCTGCCGCTGATCCTCGTGCCGACGACGTCGGGCACCGGGTCCGAGGTCACGCCGATCTCGATCGTGACCACGGGCACCAACGAGAAGATGGGGGTCGTCTCGCCGGTGATCCTGCCGGATGTGGCGCTCCTCGATCCCGAACTGACCTACGGCCTGCCGGCGCATGTGACGGCGGCCACCGGGATCGATGCGATGGTGCACGCCATCGAGGCCTTTGCCTCGGCGAGCGCCAACAACAATCCGCTGTCGCGGATGCTTGCCACCCAGGCGCTTACGCTGATGGGCCGCTCGATCCTCACGGCGGTGCATGAAGGCTCGGATACGCAAGCGCGGTCGGACATGCTTCTCGGGTCGATGCTCGCGGGCCAGGCCTTTGCCAATTCGCCGGTGGCGGCGGTCCATGCGCTCGCCTATCCGCTCGGCGGGCATTTCCACATTCCGCACGGTCTTTCCAACGCGTTGGTGCTGCCGCATGTGCTCAGATTCAACGTGGTCACATCGCCGCAGCCCTATGCGGAGCTTGCGCCCTACGCCTTCCCCGAGCTATCAAAATACGAGGGTCAGGAGCGTGCGGCGGCCTTCTGCGACCGGCTCGCGGAACTTTCGCGCGATTGCGGCCTTCAGCCCAATCTCAGGGCGATGAACATCTCCGAGGATATCCTCCCCAAACTCGCTTCGGACGCGATGAACCAGACTCGCCTTCTGGTGAACAACCCTCGCCCCGTGACCGAAGCCGACGCATTGGCGATCTATCGCGCTGCCTATTGAGGGCATGTGAAAGAAAGGACCCACCATGACGCTCTCCCTCTCCGATCCGACCCTGCTCGAAACCCGCGGCTTCCTTGGCGGGGAGTGGGTCAAGGGATCGAAAACCTTCGAGGTGAAGAACCCTGCGACCGGCGAGAAGATCGCCGACGTGGCCGATCTGACCGCCGAGGACACGAAGAAGGCGATCGACATTGCCTACGAGGCGCAGAAGGAATGGCGCGCCAAGACGGCCAAGGAGCGCTGCACCATCCTTCTCAAGTGGAACGACCTTCTGCTCGAGAACCAGGAGGATCTGGGCAAGATCCTGACCGCCGAGATGGGCAAGCCGCTGGCCGAGGCCAAGGGCGAGATCGCCTATGGCGCCTCCTTCATCCAGTGGTTCGCCGAGGAAGGCCGCCGGGTCTATGGCGACGTCATCCCGGGCCATCAGCCTGACAAGCGGATCGTCGTCATCAAGCAGCCGATCGGCGTCGTGGGCTCGATCACGCCGTGGAACTTCCCGAACGCGATGATCGCCCGCAAGGTCGCGCCCGCTCTCGCCTCGGGCTGCACCTTCGTCGGCCGCCCCGCGGAAAAGACCCCGCTTTCCGCGCTCGCAATGGCGGTGCTCGGTGAGCGCGCGGGTATCCCGAAGGGCGTTCTGTCGATCGTCACCGGTTCCGATTCCAAGGGCATCGGCCAGGAACTCTGCGGCAACCCCAAGGTCCGCAAGCTGACCTTCACCGGTTCCACCGAAGTCGGCCGCATTCTGATGAAGCAGTGCGCCCACGACATCAAGAAGCTGTCGCTCGAACTCGGCGGCAACGCGCCGTTCCTCGTCTTCGATGATGCTGATCTCGACAAGGCGGTCGAAGGCGCGATGATCGCCAAGTATCGCAATTCGGGCCAGACCTGCGTGTGCGCCAACCGCATCTACGTGCAGAGCGGCATCGCCGATGCCTTCGCCGAGAAGCTCGCCGCGGCGACCTCCAAGCTCAAGGTCGGCAACGGCATGGACGACGGCGTGCAGATCGGACCGCTGATCGACGAGGCCGGCATCGAAAAGGTCGAGGATCACGTCAAGGACGCCGTCAGCAAGGGCGCGAAGGTCGTCACCGGCGGCAAGCGTTCGGAACTCGGCGGCACCTTCTTCCAGCCGACCGTGCTGAGCGGCGTGACGAAAGGCATGAAGGTTCTTTCCGAGGAAACCTTCGGACCGGTGGCGCCGCTGATCAAATTCGACACGATCGACGAGGGCATCGCGCTCGCCAACGACACCGAATTCGGTCTGGCCGCCTATTTCTATGCGCGCGATATCTCGACGGTCTGGAAGGTCGCCGAGGAAATCGAAAGCGGCATGGTCGGCATCAATACCGGTCTCGTGTCCACCGCCGAGGCGCCGTTCGGCGGCATCAAGTCGTCCGGTCTGGGCCGCGAGGGCTCGAAATACGGAATCGAGGACTTCCTCGAGATCAAGTATCTCTGCATGAGCGTCTGACGCGCTCGGCAGGGTGCAAAAAAGAAGCCGCGCTCCCGGAAAGAGCGCGGCATTTTGTTGGAATGCGGGAAGCCCTAGCGCAGATCTTCGGGCAGCAGGGCCTCCGGCATGTTCTGGTAGCAGACCGGTCGCAGGAAGCGGCGGATCGCCAGCGTGCCGACCGAGGTGTGACCGAAATTGGTCGAGGCCGGATAGGGTCCGCCATGGACCATCGCATCGGCCACTTCCACACCCGTCGGGAAGCCGTTGACCAGAATGCGGCCGGCCTTGCGTTCGAGCACGGGAACCAGCTTCTTCGCGTCTTCGGTGTCGCCGTCATCCATGTGAATGGTGCAGGTGAGCTGTCCTTCGAGCGATCTGGCGATAGCCTCGACCTGGGCGGCGTCCTTTGCCTTGACGATGATGCCCATCGGTCCGAACACCTCCTCGGCGAGCACGTGGTTTTCCACCCAGTCGCCGCCCGACACCTCGTAGAGATAGGGGGTGGCGTTGCGCAGGTCGCAGGTGGAGGTGAGGAGTTCGCGCACGCCGGTCTCGCCGGATACGCGCTCGACACCCTTGCGGTAGGCCGACGCAATGCCGTCGGTCAGCATGGTCTGCGCGTCGACCTCCTTGAGGGAAGCCGCTGCCTGCCTGGCGAAATCCTCGGCTTCGGTACCGTCCTGTACCACCGCGATCCCCGGATTGGTGCAGAACTGGCCCGCGCCCATGGTGAGCGACCCGGCCCAGCCCTTGGCGATGTCCGTGCCCCGGGCCTTCATTGCCTGTGGCAGGAGGAACATCGGATTGACCGAGCCCAGTTCGCCGAAGAACGGGATGGGCTCGTCACGGGCGGCGCACAGGTCGAAGAGAGCGCGGCCGGCGCCGAGCGAGCCGGTGAAGCCGACCGCCTTGATCAGCGGATGCTGGACCAGCGCCTGACCGACCTCGATGCCGTTCGACTGGATGAGCGAGAAGACGCCGGGGTGAACGCCGGTCTTCCTGATCGCGGCGTCGATTGCCTGGGCGACGATCTCGCCGGTGCCCGGATGGGCCGGATGTCCCTTGACGACGACCGGACAGCCGGCGGCAAGCGCGGATGCCGTGTCGCCGCCGGCGGTCGAGAAGGCCAGCGGGAAATTGGAGGCGCCAAAGACACCGACGGGGCCGATCGGCCGCTCGATCATGCGGAGATCGGGGCGCGGCATCGGCGCGCGGTCAGGCAGCGCCTCGTCATGGCGGCGGTCGAGATAGTCGCCCTTGAGGATATGGCTGGCGAAGAGCCGAAGCTGCCCGGTGGTGCGGCCGCGCTCGCCCTGTAGCCGGGCTTCGGGCAGGCCGGTTTCGGCCGAGCCGATCTCGGTGATCTCCTCGCCGCGCGCCTCGATCTCGTCGGCGATCGCCTCGAGGAAAGCCGCGCGCTCCTTCCGGCTCGAATAGCCGTAGGACCAGAAAGCTTCCTCGGCGGCCTTGGCGGCCGTGTCCACGTCGGCGGGGGTGCCTACGAAGAAGGTGTGCGTGTCGCCATGGGCCGGGTTCGAAACAAAGGTTTCGCCATCGCCCGACCAGTTGCCGGCGATCAGATGTTTGCCAGTGAGCATGAAGGCTCCTTATCAGTTCCGGTTCAGAATGGATTCGTCGATGAAGGCGGCGGAAGACTCGGTGCCGTTGAAGCCGCCGTCTATTATATAGGTAAAGCCCGCACCGGGATCAGCGTTCCGTGCCGCGGCGGAATAACCTTCCCACGCGGATGTGACGGCCATGCGGTCGAGTCTCGGACCGACGAAGCAGGGACAGCTCGTCTGGGCCGCGGGAAGTTCGAACGTCCTGACGATGGAACCGTCGGCGGCGAAGCCGGTCACGGAGCCGCCGCCCCAGGCGGCGTTCCAGAGAATGCCGTCTGCATCCATGACCGAACCGTCATAGTGGCCGCCGAGCGGAAGCTGGGCGCCGGTGAGGAAGACTTCCGGCTCGCCTATCGGCACCGCCGTCCGCGGATCGAGCGCGACACGCCAGACCGTGTTCGCGGCGGTGTCGGCGAAATAGCCGGTCCGGCCGTCCGGCGAGAAGCAGATCGAGTTCGGGATCGTCACCTTGCGGAAGAGCGGCGTGACCTCAGCCCCGTCGAACAGGTAGATGGTGCCCGCCTGCCATTCGGCGTTCTTTCCCATCGTGCCGATCCAGAGGCGGCCCGAGGGGTGGAGCCGGCCGTCATTTGACCGGTTGCCCGGCCGGTCGTCCTCCAGCGCCTTGATCAGCGAAAGCGATCCGCCCGCGATATCGCGGAGGTACAGGCCGTCCTCCATGACGAGAAGCTGGCGTTCGTCGTCCACCGGGGCGACCACCGAGGCCATGCGCGGCAGATCGTGGACGATGGTGTCACCGCCGCCCAGGCGATGTTCGAGAAGCTTGCGCCCGACGATGTCGAACCACCACGCGGTATCGGTGCCGCGATCGTAGAAGGGGCCTTCGCCGAGTTCGCTGCGCACGCTTCCCAGCTTCTCGGCATTCGTCGCTATCCTGTTCACCGGGACGACTCCTTCTCTTCCCGAGATGAGTTTTCTCCAGAAGGAGATCACTTGCCCCACTTCAGGGCGAGCACATCCAGCTCGCCGGCGAGGCCCAGAAGACGTGCCTTGGTGCGCTCCGACATCGGCTTGAGCGGATGACGCACGAAATCGCTCCGGATCACGCCGCCTTCCTTCATCACGGTTTTCGCCGCGCGCAGGCCGCACTGGCGGTTCTCGTGATTGATCAGCGGCATGCAGAGCTTCCAGTGATCGAGCGCTGCGTCGGTATTGCCGGCGAGGTATTCGGTGACGATCGGCTTGATCTTGTCGGGGAACATGGCCGAGGTCATCGTGCCGGTGGCGCCCGCGTCGAGGTCGGCGAGAAGGGTGACGGCTTCCTCGCCATCAAACGGGCCGACGATATCCTTGCCGCCCTGTTCGATCAGCGCCGCGAGCTTGTCAGCCGCGAAAGGCACCTCGATCTTGAAGTAGGAGACGTTCTCGATTTCGCGTGCCATCCTGACCAGAAGGTCGACCGGCAGCGGCGCGCCGGAAAGGGGGGCGTCCTGCACCATGATCGGGATCGAGATCGCGTCGCTTACGGCCTTGAACTGTTCGTAGATGCCGACCGGCGACGGGACCAGGCCGACGCCGTGGTAGGGCGGCATCATCATGACCATGGAAGCGCCGAGCGCTTCGGCGTCCCGGGCCCGCTTGACGACGATATCGGTCGAGAAGTGGCTGATGGTGACGATCATCGGAACGCGGCCAGCCGCATGCTCGAGGCTCAGTTTCATCAGGAGCGCGCGCTCGTCGTCAGAGAGCACGAACTGCTCGGAATAGTTGGCGAGGATGCAGATCGCGTCGACGCCCTGATCGATCATGCAATCGATCACCCGGCGCATGCCGTCCTCATCGACCCGGCCATCGTCGTGGAAGGGGGTCGGGGCCACCGGCAGAATGCCTTTGAGCGGATGTTTCATCTCTGGTCCTTTCAAAATGTCTCGGTGACGCGGAATTCGGAAACCTGGCGGTAGGTCTCGCCGGGCCTGAGAACGACGGAGGGGAAATCCGGGTGGTTGGGCGCATCCGGCCAGCGTTGCGGTTCGAGTGCTATCCCGGCGTAAGGCCCGTAGGGCCGACCGGTGAGCCCGGAGGCGGGCGCGGTGTTCATGCGTGCGCCGTCATAGACCTGAAAACCGGGTTCTGTGGAGGAAATGCGCAGCTCCAGATCCGGGGTGGAGAGAATGGCGAGTTCGCGCAAATCCCCGGAGACGTCATTGAAGCAGCAGAAATTGTGGTCGAGCGGCTCTGCGTCCGGCTGGATCGCCGGTTGCGGTGCGCGCAGGTCGAACCGTGTTGCGTCCACGGGTCGGGGTGTGCCTTGCGGGATGAGGTGGTTGTCGACGGCAAGGTAGCTGTCGGCATGAACGGTCAGCCGGTGGTTCGACAGGTCGGCCCTGCCATCGAGATTCCAGTAGGAATGATGGGCGAAATTGCAGAAGGTGGGGGCGTCGGTCACGGCCTCGATCTCGAGGCGCAACGCTCCGTCGTCCTTGAGGGAGTAGGTGACTGCAACATCGACATTGCCGGGGAAGCCGGCGAGACCGTCGGCCATTGTCAGCTCGAAGCGGCAATGGGACGTGCCGTGTTCGGCGATCGTCCAGACCAGGTTGGAACTGCCGTTTTTGCCTCCATGGAGCGTGGTTATGCCGTTCTCGTTTCGGTCGAACTCGTATGTGCTGCCATCCAGTTCGGCGGTGCCGTTGGCGATGCGGTTGGCGACCCGTCCGGCGATGGCACCGAAGTAGCGCATCGGTTCGAAGTAGGGTTCGAGGGCGGGGCTGCCGAGCACCAGCGGGTGATCGATGCCGTCAAGACGGAAATCCTGAAGGCTTGCGCCCCAGCTTATCAGCGAGGCGGTGGACCCACCGTTTGAAATGACGATCTTCTCGATCGGCGTGCCGTCAGGGGCTCGGCCAAAAATCTCGACGTCGCCGTTCATGGCATGGCCTCGTCATAGGCAGCGACCATTTTCTCAGCGCGAGAGGCGACGTCCGAGGCGCTCATTCCCGGCTTGAACAGGTAGGATCCGATGCCGAACCCGACTGCGCCGGCGGCGACCCATTCGACGAGATTGTCGGGTGCGGCTCCGCCGACGGCATAGAGATCGACATCGGCGGGCATGACGGCCCTGAGGGCCTTGAGCCCCTCCGGTCCGGCCATGGAGCCGGGGAACAGCTTGAGCGTGCGCGCGCCGGCAGCTATCGCCAGAAAGCATTCCGTGGCGGTGAAGACGCCTGGCATCGAGACCATGCCGTGTTCCAGCGTGCGGGCGATTACCGCCGGATCGCAATTGGGCGAAACCACCAGACTGCCCCCGACATCGTGCACATGATCGACTTCCTGCGGCGAGAGCACCGTCCCGGCGCCGATCAGGGCGTCGTCGCCGAAGCGGCGCGCCAGTCGGCCGATGCTCTTGTAGGGTTCGGGCGAATTGAGCGGGACCTCGATGGTGGTAATTCCGGCGTCAATGAGCGCGACGGCGATCTCCTCGACTTCGTCGGGGGTCACGCCGCGCAGGATGGCAACGAGATTGCGGGTCATCGGGACGTCTCCTTCATCCCGGCGCGCACCTGTTTCAGTCCGGCGAGTGTCAACCCGGAGCCGTCCTCGATAATGGCGGTGGCGCCAATTTGCTTCAGTGCGGCGGCGTAGCGTGCGACGAGGCCGCCGGCTCCGACGAGATGGACCTCGCGTCCCTCCCAGAACGGGCGGCACGCTGCAAGTTCGGCACCGATGAGAAGACCCGACAGCATGTCGCCGGCGTCTTCCGTGGTTGCGTCCTCAAGCAGTGAGCGGGCCCGGATCGAAAACAGGTTGGTCGTCAGGTTCTGCGGGTTTCCGATTCCCCGGCTGACTGCCTCGAGAAATGCCGGTCCGGGTTCGCCTTTGTTCCCCTCACCGACGGAGTGGCGCAGGATCGAGTGGCGGCCGATCAGAGCGAACAGTTCGCCGGTCATGACCGTGAGGAAATGGCTGACGTCGCCGCCTTCCAGGCTTACCCACTTGCTGTGGGTGCCCGGCAGGCAGATGACGGCGTCGTCGAGCCCCGTTTCGCCGAGAAAGCCCGCCAGTTGGGTTTCCTCGCCGCGGATCACATCCTGAGGGTGGCTCTGTGAAAGGCCGGGGACGATCCGGACGGACAGGCGCGGATCGCTGGTTTCGACTTCAGTGAGGGCGTCGCCCGCCACCGGAGCGCAGGGAACACGGCGATAGGCCGCTTCCTTCCAGCCCTGGCGCGCGCCGGCCATGCCGCAGATGATGACCGGAACCGGTCCGGCCAGACCTTCGAGCCAGGAGCCGACAAGTTCGAGGAGTGCCGGCTCGTAATCGGACTTTGTGATCTGTCCCATCCCCTTGTCGGATGCTGCATGATCGATAACAGTGCCATCCGATGCGATGGCCCAGACGCGGAGCGAAGTGCTGCCCCAGTCCGCTGCGATCCAGTCCGGATTGGCTTTGGTGCCCGAAACGTTCATCTCGTCCTCATCAGTCGAACGGTTCAATCGTCTCGCGCTTTCCGAGAAGGAAGGCGTCGGCGACGTGAACCATGGGAGATAGATCCATGTCTATCTCACCGGTCTGCACGAGGTCCACCATGCGGGCGTAGAGTTTGGGATACTCGCCGTCGAGGGCGACGTCGGAGGCCTCGACCGGCGCGCCGTCGATCGAGAGATTGGCGCCGCCATCCGACAGGACGAGGGTTCCGGCATCGGTTTCCGCCTCGATGTTCCAGAACTGGTCGCCTTCCTTGCGCCAGTCGAATTCTGCGTTCACTTCGGCGCCACCGGGATGGCGGAAGTCGAGATCGGCGGCGATAGGCGTCTGGCGGTTGTCAGGGAACTTGAGCGTCGCACTCCGCAGATGGACGGGTACCGGGAGGATGCGGGTGAGGATCGAGAGCGCATTGATGCCGGGGTCGAAGACCCCAAGGCCACCCGGTTCCCAGATCCACTCCTGTCCGGGATGCCAGAGGCGGACATCCTCGAGCCAGGTGATCTTGAGGCGCTTGAGCGTCTTGTCCGCCAGCCACTTGCGCGCGGCTTCCACGCTGGCGGCTTCGCGCGAGTGCCAGGTGGCGAATATCGAGACGCCGGCCTCGCGGGCCATTGCTTCCAACGTATGGCATTCGGCGAGCGTTGCGCCCGGCGGCTTTTCCAGCATGACGTGGCGGCCGGCCCTGATGGCCGCGGCGGCATATTCGAAACGCGGCACCGGCGGCAGGCAGAGCGAGATCACATCGATGTCGGGGCAAGCGGCGAGCATCGCGTCGATGTCGGTATAGTTCTCGATGCCCTCCACGCCCTCGTGACGGGTGATGGTGGCCGCCAGTTCCCAGTCCCCGGATGCCGCAATTGACGGCACGTGCTGGTCGCGGGCGATCTTGCCGATGCCCGCCAGGGCGATCTTCCGGGCCATCAGTGCGAATCCTTGCCGACCGCAGCGCCCCGGCAACCCTTGAGGAAACTCAGATCGGCCCCCGAATCGGCACCCTCGACATATTGGTGGTGCAGCCAGGGATAGCCAGACCCGTATTCCTCCGGCTGCGGCTTCCACTCCGCCAGGCGCGATGCCATTTCCTCGTCGGTAATATCGATGTGCAGCGTGCGGGCCTCGACGTCGAGTTCGATCATGTCCCCGTTCCGCACGACCGCAAGCGGCCCGCCCACGGCGGCTTCCGGCGAGGTGTGCAGGATGACGGTGCCATAGGCGGTGCCGGACATGCGGGCGTCCGAGATGCGCACCATGTCGGTGATGCCGCGTTTGAGAACCTTCGGCGGCAGCCCCATGTTGCCGACCTCTGCCATGCCGGGATAGCCCTTCGGCCCGCAGTTCTTCAGCACCATGACGCAGGTCTCGTCGATGTCGAGCGCGTCGTCGTTGATCTTGGCCTTGTAGTCGTCGATGTCCTCGAAGACCACGGCGCGCCCGCGATGCTTCATCAGGTGCTTCGATGCGGCAGAGGGCTTGAGGATCGCGCCCTTCGGGGCGAGGTTGCCCTTGAGAACGGCGATACCGCCCTGGTCGGTCAGCGCCTTGTCGACCGGACGGATGACGTCCTCGTTGTGGTTGATGGCGTCCTTGACCTCGTCCCAGATCGGGCCGCCTGACACGGTCAGCGCGTCCTTGTTGAGGAGCCCGCTCTCGCCGAGATGGCGCAGCACGACGGGAAGGCCCCCGGCGTAGAAGAATTCTTCCATCAGGTATTCGCCCGACGGCATCAGGTTGACGATGGTTGCGACGTCCCGGCCGCAGCGGTCCCAGTCGTCCAGCGAGAGATCGACGCCGACGCGGCCGGCAATCGCCAGAAGATGGACCACTGCGTTGGTGGAGCCGCCGATGGCGCCGTTGGTGCGGATGGCGTTCTCGAAAGCGGCCTTGGTCAAGACGTCCGACGGCTTCAGATCGTCCTTGACCATCTGCACGATGCGGCGACCGGACAGCTGGGCCATCACGCGGCGGCGGCTGTCGACGGCGGGGATCGCGGCATTGCCGGAGAGCGCCATGCCAAGCGATTCGACCATCGAGGCCATCGATGAGGCCGTACCCATGGTGTTGCAGCTGCCCGGAGACCGGGACATGCCGGCCTCGGCCTCGAGGAAGTCTTCCTGGGTCATCTCGCCGGCCTTCACGGCCTCGGAGAACTTCCACAGATGCGTCCCGGAGCCGACACGCTGGCCGCGGAAATGACCGTTGAGCATCGGGCCGCCGGTGACCACGATCGAGGGCAGGTCGGTCGACGCCGCGCCCATCAGGAGGCTCGGCGTGGTCTTGTCGCAACCCACCAGCAGCACGCAGCCGTCCATCGGCTGGCCGCGGATGGCTTCCTCGACCGCCATGGCGGCGAGATTGCGGAACATCATCGCGGTCGGGCGGAAGGAGCTTTCGGCCGCCGAGAAGACCGGCACCTCGACAGGGAAGCCGCCGGCCTCGTAGATGCCGTGCTTGACGCGCTCGGCGAGCACGTCGAGATGGGCGTTGCAGGGGGTGAATTCGGACCAGGTGTTGAGGATGCCGATCACCGGGCGTCCGTCGAACAGGTCGTGCGGGAAACCCTGGTTCTTCATCCAGCCGCGATGATAGATCTGGTCACGACCGGTGCCGCCGAACCATTCCTGCGAGCGCAGGCGGCGAGGCCATTTGGCCGGTTTGAAGGTCATTTTCGAACTCCCTTGAGCGGCCGCCCGATCATCGGGCGGCGCAGCCTCATCCCTGCTTCTGTTTGTTGTAGACGTCGAAGATCACGGCTGCGAGCAGCACGAGGCCCTTGATCATCTGCTGATAGTCGATGCCGATGCCCATGATGGACATGCCGTTGTTCAAGACGCCCATCAAGAAGGCGCCGACCACCGCGCCGATGATGGTGCCGACGCCACCCGACATCGAGGCGCCACCGATGAAGACGGCGGCAATCACGTCGAGTTCGAGCGCGAAGCCGGCCTTCGGCGTCGCCGTATTGAGGCGGGCTGCGAAGACCAGGCCGGCCGCGGCGGCGAGCACGCCCATATTGGTGAAGGCGAGGAAGGTCAGCCGCTCGGTGTTGATGCCCGAGAGCTTGGCCGCCTTCTGGTTGCCGCCGAGCGCATAGACGCGGCGGCCGATCACCGTCGAGGAGGTGAGGAAGGCGTAGATCACCGTCAGCACCGCCATGGTGATAAGCACGTTGGGCAGGCCGCGGAAGGTCGACAGCTTGAAGGTGATGAAAATGAGCGCAGCGGCGACGATGAAGTTGCGGGCCGCGAAGAAGGAGGCAGGTTCATCCTCGATGCCGTAGGCCTTGTTGCGGGCGCGCTGCTTCATGCCCATCCAGACGATCAGGGCGGCGGTGACGATGCCGGCGAAAAGGGCGAGCACGTTGACCTTGCGGGCGTCGAAGATGCCGGCCAGCATCTCGCCGATCCCGGCGGGGAAAATATCGGGCATGAAGCCGTTGGCGATGATCTGGAACTCGCGCGGGAAGGGGCCTACCGACTGGCCTTCGAGCAGCCACAGCGACAGGCCGCGGAAGACGAGCATGCCGGCCAGCGTGACGATGAAGGAGGGGATGCGCCAATAGGCGACCCAGTAACCCTGGGCAGCGCCGATCAGACCGCCCACCACCAGGCAGGCGATGATGGTGACATAGATGTTCTGGTCGAAATTGACGATCATCACGGCGGCCAGCGCGCCGATGAAGCCCATCACAGAGCCGACCGAGAGGTCGATATTGCCCGACACGATGACCACCAGCATCCCCAGCGCCATGATGACGATGTAGCTGTTCTGGAGGAGCAGGTTGGTGACGTTGACGGCACGCAGCAGCGTTCCCTCGGTCACGGCCTGGAAGAAGACCATGATGACGATGAGCGCCAGCAGAAGCCCGTATTCGCGCAGGTGGGAGGCCAGATAGGCGCCAACGCCCTTGGTCTCTTTTTCAGCGCCTTCAGTATGTTCGCTATCAGCCACGGCCATTAGCGGTGTCCTCCTAGTCGTTGACGATGAGCGACATGATGCGCTCCTGGCTGGCTTCGGCAGCCGTCAGTTCGCCGACAAGCGCGCCTTCGTTCATGACGTAGATCCTGTCGCACATGCCGAGCAGTTCCGGCATCTCCGAGGAAATCATGACGACGCCCTTACCCTGTGCGGCGAGGTCGTTGATGATGGTGTAGATTTCGTATTTCGCGCCGACGTCGATACCGCGCGTCGGTTCATCGAGAATGAGCACCTCGGGAGAGGTAAACAGCCACTTGGCGAGGACCACCTTCTGCTGGTTGCCGCCCGAGAGGTTGACGACCTTCTGGAAAACCGAGGGTGTGCGCGTGGCGAGCGCCTCGCGGTAGCGTTCGGCGACCCTGGTTTCCTCGTTGCGCATCAGCACGCCGTTCCTGGAAACGTCCTGGAGATTGGCGAGCGTGGTGTTGAAGCGGATGGTCTCGTCAAGCACCAGGCCGAGCGACTTGCGGTCCTCGGTGAGGTAGGAGACGCCGCTGGCGATCGCCTTGGACACCGTGGAGACGTCGATCGGGTTGCCCCGGAGTTTCACGGAGCCTGAAATATTGCGGCCGTAGGATTTGCCGAAGATCGACATGGCGAGTTCTGTGCGGCCGGATCCCATCAGGCCGGCAATGCCCACCACTTCGCCCGCGCGGACGTTGAAACTGGCATTCTTGATGACTCGGCGCTCGGCATGCTCGGGGTGCCAGACCGTCCAGTCGTCGACCTCCAGGAGAAGAGCGCCCGGCGTGCGCTTGTGTTCGGGAAAGCGATTGGTCATGTCGCGACCGACCATGTCATGGACGATCTGGTCTTCGCTGAGGCCCTTGGCGTCGAGCGTCGAGACGGTGGTGCCGTCTCGGATCACCGTAACGGTGTCGGCGACATAGCGGACCTCGCCGAGTTTGTGCGAGATCAGGATGCAGGTCACGCCCTGCGCCTTGAGTTCGAGCATCAGGTCGAGAAGCTTGCGGCTGTCGTTTTCCTGAAGGGCTGCGGTAGGCTCGTCGAGGATGAGGAGCTTGACGTCCTTGGAGAGTGCCTTGGCGATTTCGACGAGCTGCTGCTTGCCGACACCGATGGAATCGACGAGCGTCGTGGGAGCTTCGCTCAAGCCGACCTTGGCGAGCAGTTCCTCCGTGCGACGGTTGGTCTTGCGCCAGTCGATGACGCCGCGGGTCGCGCGCTCGTTGCCGAGGAAGATGTTCTCGGCGATCGAAAGCTGCGGGACGAGCGCCAACTCCTGGTGAATGATGATGATGCCGCGGTCCTCGCTGTCGCGGATGTCGCGGAACTGGGCGGTCTCGCCCTCATAGACGATCTCGCCGTCATAGCTGCCGGCGGGATAGACGCCGGAGAGAACCTTCATCAGCGTCGATTTGCCGGCGCCGTTTTCGCCGCAGATCGCGTGGATCTCGCCTTCCTCGACCTTGAGATCGACCCGGTCGAGCGCCTTGACGCCCGGAAATTCCTTGGTGATCTGACGCATTTCGAGAAGTGTGGCCATGGGGCTCTCGGAATTCCTGGGTGGTTTGTCCGGTCACGGGCCGCTTGGGCGCGTGACGCTATCCGTTCCGCCGGGAGGTCCGGCGGAACGGGTGTGCAAGCGGAATAGCTCCTACTTGATCTGGTCTTCGGTGTAGTAACCGCTGTCGATCAGAATTTCCTTGTAGTTGCTCTTGTCGACGGAAACCGGCTCGAGCAGGTAGGACGGAACAACCTTGACGCCGTTGTCATAGGTCTCGGTGTCGTTGATTTCCGGCTCTCCACCGCCCAGCAGGGCATCGACCATGCCCACGGTCACGCGCGCCAGTTCGCGGGTGTCCTTGAAGACGGTCGAGTACTGTTCGCCAGCCAGGATCGACTTGACGGACGGGACTTCGGCGTCCTGACCGGTCACGATCGGCATTTTCATGTCGCCGGAGCCGTAGCCCACGCCCTTGAGCGAGGACAGAATGCCGATCGACAGGCCGTCATAGGGCGACAGCACGCCGTGGACCTGCTTGTCGGTGTAGTTGGCCGACAGAAGGTTGTCCATGCGGGCCTGGGCGACCGCGCCGTCCCAGCGCAGGGTGCCGACCTTGTCCATGCCCATCTGGCCGGAGACGACGTTGATCTTGCCTTCGTCGATCATCGGCTGGAGCACGCTCATGGCGCCGTTGTAGAAGAAGTAGGCGTTGTTGTCGTCCGGCGAGCCGCCGAAGAGTTCGACGTTCCAGGATTCTTCGTCCGGGAAGCGTTCCTTCAGGCCATTGACCAGCGAGGTGGCCTGCTGCACGCCGACCTTGAAGTTGTCGAAGGTGGCGTAATAGTCGACGTTTTCACTGTCGCGGATCAGGCGGTCATAGGCGATGACCTTGATGCCGGAGGCAGCGGCGTTTTCCAGTGCGTTGGAAAGCGTGGTGCCGTCGATGGCGGCGATGACGAGAACGTCGACGCCCTTGGTGATCATGTTCTCGATCTGGGCAAGCTGGTTCGGAATGTCGTCTTCAGCGTACTGAAGATCGGCCTCGTAGCCGGCGTCCTCGAACTGCTTGACCATCGAGTTGCCGTCCGAAATCCAGCGGGCCGACGATTTGGTCGGCATGGCGATGCCGATCGAGCCCTTGTCCTGGGCGAAAGACGGAGCGGTGACGAGACCTGCGCCAAGCGCAAGCGCCGCCAGGGCGGAAACGAGTTTCCTCATTGGGTAATACCTCCCGGTGGTTTTGGCTTTCCAGCGACAGGCCGGAAAATGCCCCTGTGGACCTCCTGATCCGGGCTAGACTCCTAGCGGCCCGGCAACATGTCCGGCAAATGATTAAATTGACATTTTCCATACCAGAATTGATATGTAGTTGATGGAAAAACTGGCCGCCCGACTCCAGCTCAAGGACTTTCGCCTGATCCAGGCGATCGAGAAGACCGGCCAGCTCGCGCTGGCAGCCGAAATGCTGGCGATCACGCAGCCGGCGGCCTCGCGAATGCTGGCGGCGATCGAGAAGGCGGTCGGGACGCGGGTCTTCGACCGCCATCCCAAAGGCATGACACCGACGGAGGTGGGGCAGGTCCTTGCGCGCAACGCGGCGACGCTTCTCCACGAGATGGACCGGGCGATCCACGAGGTCGAGGAAATCCGCTCCGGCCGGGCCGGCACGGTGCGGGTCGGATCGGTCACCGGCGGCGCGGTTGCCTTCGTCGTGCCGGCCATCCAGAAGCTCAAGCAGGAGGCGGTCGGTGCCGATATCCATGTCGACGTCGCGCCGAGCCAGGCGCTGATCGAGGGGCTGTTGCGCGGCGACTACGACTTCGTTCTCTCGCGTATTCCGCCGGGCGTCGACGCGCGGCAGTTCAATGTGAGGCGCGGTCGGGTCGAGGTCATCCGCTTCCTGTGCGGCGGCGGCCATCCGCTCGCCGGACAGTCGGGTCTGGCTGTCAAGGATCTCGAAGGCTACGAGTGGGTGGTGCAGGCGCCGCTGATGCCGATCCGTCTGGCGGTGGAGGACGCCTTCGTCAACGCCCATGTCCCGCTACCCGGGGAAATCGTCAACACGACGTCGCTTCTGGTGATGATCGCCTATCTCAATTCCACCGACGCGATCGCGCCGACCTCGCGTGAGGTGGTGGATCTTCTGGTCGGGCGGGAGGAGGTAAGCGACCTGGCGACGATCGCCCTCGACGAGCCGATCATCGTTCACGCCTACCACATGATCTCGCTGAAAAACCACACGCTCAACCCGCTTGCGGTCAAGCTGAGGGATCTCGTGTTCAGCGCGTTGTCGACTTGACAGCGTCCGGACCGGCGCTTTTTACAAGGCCGGTTGAACGGCAGAGGAATTTTCGCTCGTGGCGAAAAGCCGGTCGCGTCCCTCGATAATGACAACCTCCGTCGCCCGCGCGGCAGCTTCGGCATCGCCGGCCTCGATGGCCTTGACGATCCTCTCGTGACGCTGGCTGGTGACGAGATGGCGTTTGGGATCGCCGATCGGCGAACTCAGTTTGAACGAGGTGACGAGCGCGGCCTCGATCAGGCTGCCGACGGAATACATGAAGGGATTTCCCGCCGCGTCGATCATCGCCATGTGCAGGCTGAGATCGGCATAGGCGAAATCCTCCATGGAAACCGCCTCGTACATGCTTTTCACGCAGTCCTTCATGCGGGCGATGTCGTCGGGCGTCGCGTTGCGGGTGGCGAGCCGCGCCGCGCTGGGCTCGAAGGAGAGCCTCATCTCTGCGAGATGGCGCAGGAACGTGGCGTCGAAACCGGAATCGAGGTGCCAGCGCAGTACGTCGGAATCGAAGAAGTTCCAGTTCCTGCGCTCTGTCACCCGTGTGCCGATGCGCGCCTTGGCGACGATGAGCCCCTTGGCGGCGAGCGTCTTCATCGCTTCCCGCAGCACCGTCCGCGACACGTTGAACCGTTCGGCGAGTTCCGCGTCGCCAGGCACGAGCGAGCCCGTCGGATAGGCTCCGGTTATGATCGACCTGCCGATCTCGTCAACCACGAGGGCGTGGCTGTTGCGGACTGCTCCATTGGAGATCGCGGTCTTGAGCAATGTTCATCCTTCGCTATCTGGCCGCTTCGGCGGAGGTCCTGTTCCGCCCGGTAAACCAGACGAGCCCCTTTTGCAGCACAATGAAGGCAAACAATAGCATGCCGACCACGATCTTGGTCCACCAACTGGAAAGCGTGCCGTCGAAAATGATGTAGGTCTGGATCAGCCCCATGATCAGCACGCCGATCAGGGTTCCGGCGATGAAGCCGCTGCCGCCGGTCAGGAGAGTACCGCCGATGACGACGGCGGCGATGGCGTCAAGTTCCACGCCGACTGTCGCCAGCGAATAGCCGGCCGAGGTGTAGATCGAGAAGACAATGCCGGACAGGCCGGCCAGGAAGCCCGACAGCGCGTAGATGGCGATCGTCGTGCGGGCCACCGGCACGCCCATCAGCTGCGCGGTATGAGTGCCCCCGCCGAGCGCATAGACATTGGTGCCGAAGCGGGTGCGGTGGGCGACAAGCATGCCGGCGACGAACACCACCAGCATCAGTCCGCCGATGAAGGTGAGCCGCCCCTTGCCCGGCATCAGCCAGTAGAAGCTCTGGATCGAGGAATAGAACTCGTGGTTGATCGGGACGGAGTCGATCGACAGCACATAGGCCATGCCGCGGGCGAGAAACATGCCGGCCAGCGTGACGATGAAGGCCGGCATTTCGAGGAAGTGGATCGTCGCCCCCATCGCCGCGCCGAACAGCGTGGTGATCAGGAGCAGCATGGCGAAGACGGGGATCGGATGCAGGCCGGTGTCGCGCAGCACCACCGATATGAAGACGCCCGAGAAGGCGATCACAGAGCCGACGGAAAGATCGATCCCGCCGGAGATGATGACGAAAGTCATGCCGACCGCGATGATGCCGAGGAAGGCGTTGTCGGTGAAGAGGTTGCCGATCACCCGGGTCGAGAGCATGGCGGGGAACTGGGCGTAGCAGACCGCATAAGCGAGAATGAAGATCGCGACGGTGGCCGCCAGCGGGAGGAAGCGCGAATTCATTGGGTCACGGTCTCCTTCTCGTTGCCGGCGGGGTCGCCGACCGGTGTCTTGCGGAAGAAGATCATGCCGGTGCGGAGGGCCGGCGACTGGACCACGAGGATGATCAGGATGATCGCCGCCTTGATGACGAGGTTGAATTCCGGCGGGAAACCGGAGAGCAGGATGCCGGTGTTGACCGCCTGGATGATCATCGCGCCGATAAGCGAGGCGATCAGCGAAAACCGGCCGCCGAGCAACGAAGTGCCGCCGATGACGACGGCGAGGATGGCGTCGAGCTCGAGCCAGAGGCCTGCATTGTTGGCGTCGGCGCCCCTGATGTCGGCGGCGGCGATGATGCCGGCGAGTGACGCGCAGAAGCCGGAGGTGACGTAGACGGCGATCAGCAGGACACGGGAATTGATGCCGGCAAGCGTGCTCGCCCGCAGATTGATGCCGACGGATTCAATCAGCAGGCCAAGCGCGGTGCGGCGCACGATCAGCGTGATCAGCAGTCCCGTCAGGATCCAGATGATGACCGGCATGGGGAGCCCGAACAGCGCTCCTGAACCGAAGAAGATGAGACCTGCATCGTTGAAGGTCAGGATCGCACCTTCGGTGATCAGCTGGGCGATGCCGCGGCCGGCGACCATCAGGATCAGCGTGGCAACGATCGGCTGGATGCCGAGGAAGCTTACCAGAATGCCGTTCCACAAGCCGCAGGCGAGGCCCGCGACCAGCGCGAGGAGTAGCGTGGAGCCGAGATCGTAGCCTTGGGTAATCCCCCAGGCGGAAACCGCGCCGCAGATCGCCATCACCGCGCCGACCGAGAGATCGATCCCGCGCGTGGCGATCACCAGCGTCATGCCGATTGCCAGAAGGGCCACCGGGGCGCCGCGATTGAGGATATCGATCGGAGAGCCGTAGAGGCGACCGTTGGCGATCGAAATATCGAAGAACCCCGGAAAGAAGACCGAGATGAGAACCAGGACGAAGGCCAGCGTGACAATCTGCGGCGCGATCCTGCGGAAAAAACGGCCGGCGCCGGTCATGCTGCGCTCCCGTTGTGCGACGTGGCAATGGCCTCGACCATGTTGTCGGTGGTGATTTCAGCGCCCACGAGCTCGGCGACGTGATGACGGTCGCGAACGACGATCACCCGATGCGAATAGGCGACGAGTTCGTCGAGTTCGGAGGAGATGACCAGCAAGGACATGCCTTCCTCGCAGAGATCCTCGATCAGGCGGATGATCTCGGCATGGGCGCCGACGTCGATGCCGCGGGTCGGCTCGTCGAGGATGAGAAATTTCGGATTGGTGGCGAGCCAGCGGGCGAGCAGCACCTTCTGCTGGTTGCCGCCCGAGAGAAGGCCCACCGGCTTCTCGGCGTCGGAGGTGCGAATGTCCAGACGGCGGATGAAATCCTCCGCCATCTCCGCCTGCTTCTTGCGCGGCACGGGGCGGGCCCATCCGATGCGGGCCTGAAGCGCCAGGATGATGTTTTCGCGGACACTCAGGTCGGCGATGACGCCGTCGATCTTGCGGTCCTCGGGGCAGAAGCCGAAGCCGGCGGCGACCGCGTCGCGCGGCGAGCGAAGCTGTATGGCTTCGCCAAGCTTCCTGGCCTTGCCGCTGTCGTGGGCGACGGCGCCGAACAGTGTTTCCGCCGTTTCGGTGCGGCCCGAACCCAGAAGTCCGGCCATGCCGACCACCTCGCCCCGGCGAATCTTGAGGTCGAAGGGTGCGATGCGGCCCTTCTTGCCGAAATCGTCGAATTCCAGCCAGGGATCGCCCGGCGCGAGATCGGTCTTGCCGGTTTCTCGGGTCTCGTGCTCGAGTTCGCGGCCGAGCATCATATTGACGAGCTGAACGCGATCGAGGCTCGCCGCGGTTTCAGTCCCGATCAGCCGACCGTTTCTCAGAACCGTGATGCGGTCGGAAATCTCGAAGACCTGATCGAGGAAATGCGAGATGAAGATGATGCCGATGCCGCGGTCCTTCAGCGAGCGGATGATGTCGAAAAGCATCTTCACTTCGCCGGAATCGAGGCTGGCGGTCGGTTCATCGAGAATGAGCACCTTGCCCGAGAGATTGACGGCGCGGGCGATGGCGATCACCTGCTGCACGGCCACCGAATAGTCTGCGAGGCTTCGCGACACATCGATGTTCAGGCCATATTGGGAGAGGGTTTCTCGGGCCTGGCGGTTCATTTCCCGACCCGAGATCATGCCGAAACGGGTGGGCTGGTGGCCGAGGAACAGGTTCTCGGCGACCGAGAGATTGGGCAGAAGATTGACTTCCTGGTAGACGGTGCCGATGCCGTGGATCTGGGCGTCCAGCGTGCCCCGCGGATCGATCGGCCTGTCTTCCATCAGGATCTCGCCGCCGTCGCGCCGGTAGGCGCCGGTCAGGCACTTGATGAGAGTCGACTTGCCGGCGCCGTTCTCGCCGAGAAGCGCGTGTACTTCGCCCGCCTGAAGCGTGAAGTCGACCTGGTCGAGCGCAACTGTTCCCGGGAACGTCTTCGTCACGCCGACGGCGCGAAGGAGCGGCAGGGTGTTTGCCACGTCGGACATCCTCCACCTCGAATGCAATTGGTCTACGCGGTCGTCGCCTGCGCCAGTTCAGGGCAGGCGACGCATATGGAAAGACCGGCGGCCGGGCTGGCCGGCCGCCGGTTCAGTACTGAAGGATATCAGTAGCCGAGGTCTTTCTTTTCCTCGTAGACCTTCTGCGGATCGTCGGCCTGTGTGTAGAGCTTCGATTCGGTCTGGATGAACTTCTCCGGCTTGGTGCCGTCCTTGAGATAGGCGTCCAGAGCGTCGAAGGCAGGACCGGCCATGTTCGGGGTCAGTTCGACGGTCGCGTTGGCTTCACCGGCGGCCATGGCCTGGAAGATATCCGGCACGGCGTCGATAGAGACGACGAGGATGTCCTCGCCCGGCTTCAGGCCGGCTTCCTTGATGGCCTGGATGGCGCCGACGGCCATGTCGTCATTGTGGGCGTAGAGCGCACAGATGTTCTTGCCACCGTCTTCGGCCTTGAGGAAGCTTTCCATGACTTCCTTGCCCTTGGTGCGGGTGAAGTCGCCGGTCTGGCTGCGCACGATCTTGATGTTGTCGTGACCCTTGATGGCCTGCTCGAAGCCGTTCTTGCGGTCGATAGCCGGCGAAGAGCCGGTCGTGCCCTGCAGTTCGACGACATTGCAGTCCTTGCCGTCGACTTCGTCGACCAGCCACTGGCCGGCGACATTGCCCTCATGGACGAGGTCGGAGCCCACTGCCGTGAGGTAGAGATCGTCCGACGAATCCACCATGCGGTCGAGCAGGATCACCGGAATTTCGGCTTCCTTGGCTTCCTGAAGCACCGAATCCCAGCCGGTGGCGACGACCGGGGCGATCAGGATCGCGTCAACGCCTTGAGCGATGAACGAGCGTAGCGCCTTGATCTGGTTTTCCTGCTTCTGCTGCGCATCGGCAAATTTCAGGTCGATGCCGCGTTCTTCGGCCTGCTGCTTGGTCA
The DNA here is from genome assembly GCA_002709005.1 of Hyphomicrobiales bacterium. Lineage (GTDB taxonomy): Bacteria > Pseudomonadota > Alphaproteobacteria > Rhizobiales > Rhizobiaceae > Pseudohoeflea. The sequence goes on from PAPH01000047.1 coordinate 62,936, forward strand.
GCGTGGTTTCGGCGGCGCGCCAGCCGGATTCCGAACCGATCTGTGAGAAGCCCACGGTCTGCGCCATGGCGCTCGAAGACATGAATGCGAGCGACGCGAGCAGGCTCGCGCCGAGAATTGCTTTTCTCGAAAGCATGAAAGTTCCTCCCTAAGCTTTGCGGGCGTTTGCCCGGACAGGAAAAAATCATACTATATTATTTTTGTAAATCGTATTCGGCCGTTTTTGTTGCGACGATATTTGCTGCGTTGCGGAAGGCTGCTGCGAAGCTCTTGTTTTTCAATTTGTTCGGACGCAAGATTATGTCGGCCGAGGTGGAGGTTTCGGCCATCGTGAGAGGAGGGGATCATGGAAAACCGGCAGGCGGCAGCGGCTCCCGCGGGGTCGACGGTGCCGCGGATGCGCCCCGTGACGTTTGGCGACATTCGCGCGAGCCTGAAGGACGGCTGGTCCGATTTTACCGCCTATCCGCTCTACGGGCTGGCCTTCGGCGCGGTCTATGCGGCGGGCGGACTTCTCATTCTCTATGTGGTGACGCGCATCGGTGCGCCGTGGATGATCATTCCGCTGGCGATCGGCTTTCCGCTGATCGCTCCCTTCATCGCGGTCGGGCTCTACGAGATCAGCCGCAGACGGGCGGCGGGCGAACCGGTCACCTCCGCAGCAGTCTTCGCGCATGTCTTCCATCAGCGCGAGAGGCAGCTCGGCTGGATGGCCTTCGTGGTGCTCTTCGTCTTCTGGATATGGATTTACCAGGTGCGGCTTCTGCTGGCGCTGTTCCTCGGCTTCAAGTCGTTTTCCAGCTTCGCGGCCTTTCTCCATGTGATCGCCTCGACGCCCGAAGGGTGGGGCTTTCTCTTCGTCGGCACGCTGGTCGGGGCGGGTCTGGCGACAGCGCTCTTCTCGATCACCGTGATCGCCATGCCGATGCTTATGGAACGCGATGTTGATTTCATCTCGGCGATGATCGCCAGCGTCGGAACCGTGGTGAGGTCGCCTGCGCCGATGCTTGGTTTCGGCCTGCTGGTCGGTGGGCTGACGCTTGTCGCGCTCGTTCCCGTCTTTCTCGGACTTCTCGTCGTCTTGCCGGTTCTCGGCCACGCGACATGGCGGCTTTACGGGCGGATAACGGGAGATCCGGCCGGCTGACCGGGAAAGAGCGGGCCGCGTTCAGCGGGCCGCGGCCGTATCGGCGATGTCATCCATGAGGTCGCGGCACAGTTCGATCTGGCCGCCGCAGCAATCCCTGATGAGGAATTTGATGATGGCCGCATATCCCTCCATGTCCGGATAATAGCGGACAGCGCGGCCCTGACGCTGGCGTGACACCAGACCGGCGGTCAGCAGAATGCCGAGATTGGTGGACATGGTGTTCTGACGAACACCCAGCCGCTCGCCGATCTCGCCAGAGGTGATGCCTTCCGCCCCCGCCTTGACCAGCATCCGAAACGTCGCAAGGCGGGTTTCCTGGCCGAGTGCTGAAAATGCTACGATCGCGCGGGCTTCATCCATATATTATGGATAGGTAAAACTACCTGATCATTCAAGCGTGAACGCCTACAAGTTCTTACGGCTCTTTTTTCCCTGTCCCGCCCTCGGCGGCAGCCGGATTGTTCCAGTGAATATCCTCGAGCGCCTGCATCCGGTTCTGCGCGTTGCTCCATTGGCCGCGCGACACGCGGTCGATGAGCGCTTCGGAGAGGGCGAGCAGTGTCACGCTCGAATCCCATGTGCGGCCGGCCTCGACGACGCAGGGGAGAACGACATGGGCCGAACGTGCCAGAGGCGATAGCCACGGGTCGGTGATCAGAACAATTCGTGCGCGGCGTTCGACGAGGATTTCGCCAAGGCGAATAAGGTCCGTCTGATAGCGGCGGATATCGAACAGTACAGCCACATCGCCGGCCCTGATGTCGAGAAACTGGTCGTGCCAGGTCGAGGTCTGGCCGGCAAAATGGCGCACATTGGGCCGGATGATCCTCAGATGCGCGGCCATGTAGCCGGCGATGAAATCGGTGAAACGGCCGCCGAGGAAGTAGCAGGCCGACTTGGGATCGGACATGAGTTCGCAGGCAGCGTCGAATTCGCTTTCCGGGATCGCCTCGAGCGTGGCGTGGAGATTGGCCTCGGCGCGCGCGAAGCTGGTCCTTAGGCCCGGCGTGTCCGGCTGGGTCGAGGTGGTCGAACGACCGCGCTCCAGCGGCGAGGGGGACATGAGCTGCGCCTGCACCTCCTCGCGGAGGGCGCGCTGGAAATCCGGGTAGGACTCGAAGCCGACCCGGGTGATGAAGCGCAGGACCGTTGGGGCGCTCGTGCCGGCGACCTCGGCGAGCGCGGCGATCGTCGACAGGCCGGAACTCGGATATTGCGCGAGAAAGGCGTGTGCCACCTTTTTCTCCGCGCCGGGAAGGGCGCCGAGAATCGCATGGACCTGATCGCGAATGGACATGAACCGGAAAACTCCCTTCGCTCGAATGTAATAGAAATTACATGATTGACAAGTACGGCCATTTCCTAATCAATATTACACAAGAGAAAGCCGGGGGCGGATGGGCCGACCGGCACGGAGTGGGAACAGGAATCGTGTCGGACAGCCCTCTTCTGGGACCGAAAGACATCGCGCCCGTCATGGTCGAGCGACCCGAGGCGTCGGGAGAGGTCGTGCTCGTCTGCGAGCATGCCTCGAAGCTGATGCCGGTGCGGCTCGGCAGTCTCGGCCTTGATGCGGCGGCGCTCGAAAGCCATATCGCCTGGGACATCGGCGCGCTCGCGGTGGCTCGCCGGCTGTCTGATGCGCTCGACGCGCCGCTTGTCGCGCAGGCCTATTCGCGGCTTGCTTATGACTGTAACCGCCCGCCGGAATCGCCCGCCGCCATTCCCGAGAAAAGCGAGATCTACATCGTTCCGGGCAATGCCGGGCTGACCGGTCCCGAGCGGCAGGCGCGGGTGGAGGCGCTGTACGATCCGTTCCATGCGGCGCTCGAAGGTCTGCTCGACCGCCGGGCCGCGCTCGGACAGTCGACCGTCCTGGTCACGGTCCATTCCTTCACGCCGGTCTATTTCGGCGAGAGCCGCGACGGGCATCTGGGCGTGCTTCACGACACCGACGCCAGCTTTGCCGATCGGGTGCTGAGCGCCGCCGCCGAAAGCGGTCTCGATCTGGTGCGGCGGAACTATCCCTATTCCTCCGCCGACGGGGTGACGCACACGCTGCGGCGTCATGCCATCACGCGCGGCCTCCCTAACGTCATGCTCGAGATCCGCAACGACCTGATCGCCGACGAGGCGGGGCAGGAGAAATGGGCGGTGCTTGTGGCGGACCTGATCAGAAAAGCGGTCGACGCCGGCCGGGAAGGAGAACGGCTCCATGCCTGACGCGAGGCCTGAAACCGTGACGAGAAGGGAGATGCCGGCATGAACGCCGTGATCGGCTATATCCGCTTCGTCGATGCCTTCAACCGGCGCGTCGGCCGGTTTGCGATGTATCTCATCTTTCTTCTGATGGGCGTGCTGCTCTGGTCTTCGGTGACCAAATATGCCGGCATGCCCGCGCTCTGGACCCTGGAGGCGGCCCAGTTCGTCATGGTCGCCTATTACACGCTCGGCGGCGCCTATTCGATGCAGATGGGCGATCATGTGCGCATGGATCTGCTCTATGGCGGCTGGTCGCATCGGCGCAAGGCGATGATCGACGGGATCTCGATCCTGTTCCTGCTCTTCTATCTCGTCGTGCTTCTCTATGGTGGCATCTCGTCGACCACTTACGCCATCGAATATGGCGAGCGGGCCCACTCGGTGTGGCGGCCCTACATGTGGCCGGTCAAGCTGATCGGCACCGTCGGCATCTTCTTCATGCTTCTGCAGGCCGTCGCCGAATTCCTCCGCGACATTCTCTACCTGCGCGGCACCAGCATCAATCATGCCAGCGAGGCGGGCCTGTGAGCTACGAGATGATCGCCCTGTTCATGTTCGCCTCGATGATGGCGCTGCTGCTCACGGGCCAGCGCGTCTTCGGGGTGATCGGCGCGGTCGCCGTGATCGCTGCGCTACCGTTGTGGGGGACCGGCGGCGTCGAGATCGCCTTCGCCCAGTCGATCAAGCTGATGAAGTGGTATCCGCTGCTGACGCTGCCGATGTTCATCTACATGGGCTACATGCTGTCGGAAAGCCGGATCGCCGACGATCTCTACCGCATGTTCCACGTCTGGTTCGGTCCCATCCCGGGCGGTCTCGCCATCGGCACGATCGGGCTGATGGTGGTGATTTCGGCGATGAACGGGCTGTCGGTGGCCGGCATGGCGATCGGGGCGACCATCGCTCTGCCCGAACTCCTGCGGCGCGGCTACGACAAGCAGATGATCACCGGGGTGATCCAGGGCGGCTCCTCGCTGGGCATTCTCATTCCGCCGTCGGTGGTGCTGGTGCTCTACGGCATGATCGCGCGCCAGCCGGTGAGCCAGCTCTGGCTCGCCGGGGTCTTTCCGGGCCTTCTGATGGCGACGCTGTTCGTGGTCTATATCGCCGTGCGCTGCCGCATTCAGCCGGAACTCGGACCGCCGCTCAGCCGCGAAGAGCGCGACGCGATCACCTGGAAGGAACGGTTCGTGCTGCTGCGCGCCGGCATTCTGCCCTTCATGATCTTCTTCCTCATGAACGGGCTCTTCCTGATGGGGATCACCAGCCTGGTGGAAAGCTCCGCCGTCGGCGCGCTCGCGGCCACGCTGGCCGCTATCATCAAGCGTCGGCTGACGAAGGAAGTCTTCGAGAACACCGTGCGCAAGACGCTCGGCATCTCCTGCATGTTCATGTGGATCATCCTCGCGGCCCTTTGCTTCGGCGCGGTCTTCGACGGGCTGGGCGCGGTGCGGGCCATCGAGAACTTCTTCCTCGGCCAACTCGGTCTCGAGCCCTGGCAGATCCTGATCATGATGCAGCTCAGCTTCCTCCTGATGGGCACCTTCCTCGACGATACGGCGATGCTCGTCATTGTCGCGCCGCTCTACGTGCCGCTCGTCAAGGCGCTGGGCTTCGATCTCGTCTGGTATGGCGTGCTCTACACGATCACCTGCCAGATCGCCTACATGACGCCGCCCTTCGGCTACAACCTGTTCCTCATGCGCGCCATGTCGCCGCCCGAGATAAAGCTCAGGGACATCTACATGTCCGTCATTCCATTCGTCGCGGTGATGATGATCACCCTCATCATCGTGATGCTCTTCCCGGAACTGGCTTTGTGGCTGCCGGAACAGTTCCGCGGCAAACTGCAAGGGTAATGAAAACGACAAAAACAAACGGCAGACCACCAGAAGGAGAACACATCATGCTGAAAAGGCGTCAACTACTCACCAAGGACGGCATTGCCGGCGCCGCGGCGACCACCACGCTTGCCGCTCCCCCCGTTATCGCCCAGGAGCCGATCCGCTGGCGCATGCAGACCTATGCCGGAGCCACGCTCGGGCAGTACGTCACCCAGCCCTTCGTCGATGCCTTCAACAAGGCGGCAAACGGGGAGATGGTGATCGAACTGTTCTTCGCCGACCAGATCGTGCCCACCGGCGAACTCTTCCGCGCCATGCAGGCCGGCACCATCGACGCCGTCCACTCTGACGACGATTCGATGGCCTCGCCGGTGGAAGTCGGCGTCTTCGGCGGCTATTTCCCGTTTGCCACCCGTTCGATCCTCGACGTCCCGGTGCTGTTTGAGCAGTACGGCCTCAAGGACATCTGGAAGGACGCCTACGCCAAGGCAGGCGGCGTCGTCTGGCTGTCGGCCGCGGGCCAGGACCCGTGCAACTTCAACACCAAGAAGGAAATCAAGAGCGTCGCCGACCTGTCCGGTCTCAAGCTCTACACCTTCCCGACGGCCGGCCGCTTCCTCGCCCAGTTCGGCGTGGTGCCGGTCTCGATCCCCTATGAAGACGCGGAAGTCGCGGTGCAGACCGGCGAACTCGACGGCATGTCCTGGTCGGGCATCACCGAGGACTACACGGTCGGCTGGGCGGATGTGACGGACTACTTCCTCACCAACAACATTTCGGGCGCCTGGATCGGTTCGTGGTTCGCCAACGAGAAGAAGTGGGCGGACCTTCCGGACCACCTCAAACAGCTCTACATGTCCTGCATGGAAGCCGGCCACACCTTCCGCAACCAGTGGTACTGGGGCGGTGAGGCCAAGCTGCGCGCCACCGGCGACAAGCTTGCCCTGCGTACCGTTCCGGCCAAGGAATGGAAGGAAGTCGAGGACGCGGCGATCAAGTTCTGGGACGAGATCGCCGAGGAAAGCGAAACCAAGGCCAAGGTTGTCCAGATCTTCAAGGACTACAACAAGGTCATCAACTCCGCCGGCTTCCCTTACAACAACGACTAAAAGGGTCCGGTTCGATAGTGCCGCCTCCCGGTTTCCGGGGGGCGGTTTGCAGTCAATTCGGTCCGGAGCGATCCAAGGGCGGTCCCCAGGACGGTCCGCGCCGGACAATATTCCAGACAGGTGTCAGCATGGCGGGAAATCTCACGATCCAGGAACTCAAGAAGGCGGCTCAGGCCGGGGAGATCGACACGGTGCTTGCCTGCGCGATCGACATGCAGGGGCGTCTGGTCGGCAAGCGTTTCCCCGCGCGCTTCTTCCTCGAATCCGCCGTCGACGAGACCCATTGCTGCAACTACCTGCTCGCCAACGACATCGATATGGAGCCGGTGCCGGGGTACAAGGCGGCGAGCTGGAACGCCGGCTATGGCGATTTCACGCTGAAACCCGACGAGAAGACGCTGCGCCACATCCCGTGGCTCGAAAAGACGGCGATGATCCTTTGCGACATCCAGGATCATCATACACATGAGGACCTGCCGCATTCGCCGCGCGGCATGCTCAAGGCCCAGCTGAAACGGCTCGAGGAGCGCGGCTGGCTCGCCTATTTTGCCTCGGAGCTCGAATTCTACCTCTTCAGCGAGACCTATGATTCGGCACGCGAGAAGAACTGGAAATCCCTCAAGACCGCCTCGCCCTACATCGAGGACTACCAGATCCACCTGACCACCAACGAGGAGGCCGTGATGCGGGCGATCCGCAACGGGATGGAAGGGGCGGGCATCGAGGTCGAGAACTCGAAGGGTGAATGGGGTCCGGGCCAGGAAGAGATCAATGTGCGCTACGCCGACGCGCTGACGATGGCCGACCAGCACGTGATCCTCAAGAACGGCTGCAAGGAGATCGCCAACCAACAGGGCAAGGCGATCTCGTTCATGGCGAAATACAATTACGATCTCGCCGGCAATTCGAGCCACATCCACAATTCGCTGTGGTCGAAGGACGGCAAGACGCCGTTGTTCCTCGACAAGGACGATGAGTTCGGCATGTCGAAGCTGATGCGCTCCTGGGTGGCCGGGCAGCTCAAATACGCGCCCGACTTCACCTGGTTCCTGGCGCCCTACGTCAACTCCTACAAGCGTTTCCAGGCCGGCACCTTCGCGCCCACCAAGATCACCTGGAGCCGCGACAACCGCACCGCCGGCTTCCGGCTTTGCGGCGAGGGCACCAAGGCCGTGCGCATCGAGTGCCGTGTGGGTGGTGCCGACCTCAACCCGCATCTGGCCTTCGCGGCGCTGATCGCCTCCGGTCTCGCGGGCATCGACGAAGGTCTCGACCTGCCGCGCCCGTCGGAGGGCGACGCCTATGGCGACGGAAGCCTGAAGGAAATTCCGAACACGCTTCGTGCGGCGATCGATACGCTGACCGGATCCTCGATGCTCAAATCCGCCTTCGGCGAGGACGTCATCGAGCATTATGCGCATACCGCGCGGTGGGAGCAGTTGGAGTATGACCGCCGCGTGACCGACTGGGAACTGCACCGGGGTTTCGAGCGGTATTGAGAGTCCGGTAAAGCGATACTGCCAGACCGCGCCTCTTGTTTACGGTCGGGGCGGTTGCCAGTTTGCGGCCCGACAAGAAGGTCGACAGGAAACGTTCAGCCGATTCGCAGCCTCCCGGTCACCGGGGCACGGACGGCGCAAGCAGGAAGGATGGAGGGCCCATGAGCGGCGTTCTCAAATGTATTTCACCCGTTGACGGCTCGGTCTTCGCCGAGCGCGAGGTCATGGACAGCAAGTCTGCTGCCGAACTCGTGGCGAAGGTCCGCGCGGCGCAGCCGGCATGGGCCAAACGCCCGCTCGCAGAGCGCATCGAACTGGTCAAGGCCGGTATCAAGCGCCTCAACGAAATGACCGACGAGGTGGTGCCGGAACTGGCAAAGATGATGGGCCGCCCGGTCCGCTACGGGGGCGAGTTCGGCGGCGTCAACGAGCGCACCGACTATATGGCGTCGATCGCGGAGAAGGCGCTGGCGCCGCTCGTCATCGAGGATTCGGACACATTCACCCGCAAGATCGAGCACGTCCCGCACGGCGTCGTCTTCGTGATCGCGCCATGGAACTATCCCTATCTGACGGCGATCAACACCATCGTTCCGGCGCTGATCGCCGGCAACACGGTGATCATCAAGCATGCCACCCAGACGCTGCTCGTCGGCGAGCGGATCGCGACAGCCTTCAAGGAAGCCGGCCTGCCGGAAGAGGTCTTCAGCAACATCTTCCTCGACCACGCCGGCACCGAGGTCCTGATCTCGGCAGGCGCATTCGACTTCATCAACTTCACCGGCTCCGTCGGCGGTGGCAAGGCGATCGAGAAGGCGGCTGCCGGCACCTTTACCGGTCTCGGCCTCGAACTCGGTGGCAAGGATCCCGGCTACGTGATGGATGACTGCGATCTCGACTGGGCGGTCGACGTGCTGATGGACGGCGCGCTCTACAATGCCGGCCAGTGCTGTTGCGGCATCGAGCGCATCTATGTCGCCCGCCCGCTCTATGCGGAATTCATCGAGAAGGCGAAGGCCTGGGCGGAAAAGCTCAAGCTCGGCAGCCCGCTCGACCCCGAAACCACCATCGGACCGATGGCCAATGTGCGTTTCGCAAGGGAAGTGCGCGAACAGACGAAGGAAGCGATCGCCGACGGCGCCAAGGCGTTGATCGATCCCTCGCTTTTCCCGGAAGACGACGGCGGGGCCTATCTGATGCCACAGATTCTCGTCGACGTGACCCATGACATGCGGGTGATGCGTGACGAAAGCTTCGGTCCGGTCGTCGGCATCATGCCGGTCGACAGCGATGAGGAAGCGGTCGAGCTGATGAACGACTGCCAGTACGGGCTGACCGCATCGCTTTGGACCAACGATCCCGAGCGCGCCCAGAGCATCGGCGAGCAGATCGAGACCGGCACCGTGTTCATGAACCGGGCCGACTATCTCGATCCGGCGCTGTGCTGGACCGGCTGCAAGGACACCGGCCGTGGCGGCTCGCTGTCCGAGATCGGCTTCCACAACCTGACCCGCCCCAAATCCTACCACATGAGAAAGAAGCAGGCATGAGTCTCGTTGCCAACTGGTCCTACCCCACCTCCGTCCGTTTCGGTGCCGGCCGGATCCGCGAACTGGCGGAAGCCGCGCGGGTCGCGGGAATGAAAAAGCCGCTGCTGGTCACCGACAGGCGGCTGGCCGCGTTGCCAATCACGGCCAACGCGCTCGACATCCTGGACGCGGCGGGCCTGGGCCGCGGCCTGTTCTCCGAGGTCGACCCCAACCCCAACGAGATCAATCTCGCCGCTGGCATCGAAGCCTTCAAGGCCGGCGGGCATGACGGCGTCATCGCCTTCGGTGGCGGTTCCGGCCTCGATCTCGGCAAGTCAATCGCGCTGATGGTCGGCCAGACCCGGCCGATCTGGGACTTCGAGGACATCGGCGACTGGTGGACCCGCGCCGACGCCGATGCCATCGTTCCGATCGTGGCCGTGCCGACCACGGCCGGCACCGGCTCGGAAGTGGGGCGCGCGGGCGTGATCACCAATTCCGAAACCCATGTGAAGAAGATCATCTTCCATCCGAAGATGCTACCTGCGGTGACGATCTGCGACCCGGAACTCACGGTCGGCATGCCGAAGATGATCACCGTGGGAACCGGCATGGATGCCTTCGCGCACTGCCTGGAAGCCTATTCCTCGCCCTTCTACCATCCGATGTCGCAGGGCATCGCGCTCGAAGGCATGCGTCTGGTGAAGGAAAATCTTCCGCTGGTCGCCGCCGAGCCCGAGAATATCGACGGCCGGGCCGAAATGATGAGCGCTGCGGCCATGGGCGCGGTCGCCTTCCAGAAGGGACTCGGCGCCATTCACTCGCTCTCACATCCGGTAGGGGCGATCTACAACACCCATCATGGCCTCACCAATGCTGTGGTGATGCCGGCAGTGCTGGTCTTCAACCGGCCGGCGATCGAGGAGCAGATCGCGCGGGCGGCGGCCTATATGGGTATCGATGGCGGCTTCGATGGTTTCCTCGACTACGTGATCAAGCTGCGCAAGGATCTCGGCGTTCCGGACAAGCTCTCCGAACTCGGCGTCGGCACCGACCGGATCGACGAAATGGTCGAGATGGCGCTGGTCGATCCCACCGCGGGCGGCAATCCGGTGAAGCTCACGGCGGAAAACACGAAGACGCTATTCGAAGCCTGCATCTAAACGACGCCGTCCAGTGTCTTGTGACGAAGGCCGGTCCGGCGGGGCCGGCCTTCGTTGTTTCCAGCGTATTTCAATAAAATACGAAATTAACGCTGCAAGCCTTTCAAATCGCAAGTTTGATTGCGTTCCGCTAGTTGACCGGCCCCTCTCGAAGGCCGACTTTTCTCCTAATAATTTAGAGGGTTTTCCAGCCGTATTGGTTTTGGATCCTTGATCCGTTGCAACGACGCCCACGGCGTCCGGAGAGTGGTGAGAGAATGGATAAAGCGGCGTTGTTCCAGTTTCTCGACCTTGATTTCTGCGACATGGATGCCTCCGAAATCAGCCAGATGCTGGAAGCTGTGGTGGACGAGGCGGGTTTCGACTACTTCACGCTGACCCGGCAACCGCTCCTTCACAACGATCAGGAAAGTCTCGTTCTCGCGGGCCGCTGGCCGAGCGGCTGGCCGGACATATACGTGAAGCGCAAATATGCCACGATCGATCCGACTCTTCGCTATCTCGGCTATTGCCAAAGAGGATTCAGCTGGCACGAGGCCGCATTGTTCTTCGAGGAGGACGCGCAGTTCAAGCGGATTGCCCGCATGCTCAAACAGGCGAAGAAATTCGGCCTGGAGGACGGCTATGTATTCCCTGTGCACGGGCGCCAGGGGCTTGCCGGCGTGCTCAACGTCGCTGGCCGGCCGGTAAGTCTTTCGGCGGGGGAAGTGCAGCTCTTCGAGGCGGTGGCGCGCAAGGCCTTCTGGGCCTTGTTCGAAAGCTCCAATCTCGCGGTTCCGGTCTCCGATCCGGCCAATCGCAGCCACTCGATGACCAAACGAGAGATCGAGACTCTCAGCCTGCTTGCAGAGGGGCTAACCTCCGGAGAAATGGGTTCGACGCTCGGCCTCTCCACCCACACGGTTGACTGGTACATGAACGGTATCCAGAACAAGCTCGCCGCGCGCAACCGCCACCACGCGGTTGCGATCGCCTTCCGCCGGGGCCTGATCTCCTGAACCGGGTCGCAGGCTGCCGCCGATTCCGATTTCCGCCGACCGTCCCGTTGGTTGCACTGCAAAAAATCTAACGGTAAGAATCCACTATTGCCGTAAGCCAGCGTGCGTCCCGCATTCTGCGCGAGCTTGGGGAGCCTGCCTTTGTCCATTTCCAAAATTCTCGTCGCCAACAGGTCCGAAATCGCCATCCGCGTCTTCCGCGCGGCCAACGAACTCGGGATCAAGACAGTCGCCATCTGGGCGGAGGAGGACAAGCTTTCCCTGCACCGGTTCAAGGCCGACGAAAGCTATCAGGTCGGGCGCGGCCCTCATCTCGAACGCGATCTCGGTCCGATCGAAAGCTATCTGTCGATCGACGAGGTGATCCGTGTCGCCAAGCTGTCGGGTGCGGATGCGATCCATCCGGGCTACGGGCTGTTGTCGGAAAGCCCCGAATTCGCCGATGCCTGCGCCGAGAACGGCATCATCTTCATCGGTCCGAAGCCCGATACCATGCGCCGGCTCGGCAACAAGGTCGCCGCCCGCAATCTGGCCATCGAGATCGGCGTGCCGGTGGTGCCGGCCACGGAGCCGTTGCCCGACGACCTGGCGGAAGTGGAAAGGCTGGCGGACGAGGTTGGCTATCCGATCATGCTCAAGGCCTCCTGGGGCGGAGGCGGTCGCGGCATGCGGGCGATCCGCGCCAAGGAAGATCTGGCCCGCGAGGTTACTGAAGCCAAGCGCGAGGCCAAGGCGGCCTTCGGCAAGGACGAGGTCTACCTCGAAAAGCTCATCGAGCGCGCCCGCCACGTCGAGGTTCAGGTTCTCGGCGACACCCACGGCAATGCCGTCCACCTCTTCGAGCGTGATTGCTCGATCCAGCGCCGCAATCAGAAGGTCGTCGAGCGCGCGCCGGCCCCCTATCTCGACGCCGGCCAGCGCGCCGAACTTTCGGGCTACGCGCTGAAGATCGCCGAGGCGACCGCCTATGTCGGCGCGGGCACTGTCGAGTTCCTGATGGATGCCGATACCGGCAAGTTCTACTTCATCGAGGTCAACCCGCGCATCCAGGTGGAGCACACGGTCACCGAGGAAGTCACCGGCATCGACATCGTCAAGGCGCAAATCCACATCCTCGACGGCTTCGCGATCGGTTCGCCCGAATCCGGCGTTCCGGCGCAGGAGGACATCAAGCTCAACGGTCACGCGCTGCAGTGCCGGATCACCACCGAGGATCCCGAGCAGAATTTCATTCCCGACTACGGCCGCATCACCGCCTATCGTGGGGCGACCGGATTCGGCATCCGGCTCGACGGCGGCACCGCCTATTCGGGCGCGGTGATCACCCGCTTCTACGATCCGCTTCTCGAAAAGGTGACGGCCTGGGCCCCGACGCCGGAGGAAACGATACAGCGGATGGACCGCGCGCTGCGCGAATTCCGTATCCGCGGGGGTGCGACGAACCTCACCTTCCTCGAGGCGATCATCACCCATCCGAAATTCCGCGACAACACTTATACGACGAAGTTCATCGACACGACGCCGGAGCTCTTCACCCAGGTCAAGCGCAAGGACCGGGCGACGAAGCTTCTCACCTATCTCGCCGACGTCACCGTCAACGGCCATCCCGAAACCCGTGACCGGCCGCGCCCGGCAGACGATGCGGCGGCGCCGCGCGTTCCCTATGTCGATCTGCCCATCGTGGCCGGCACCAAGCAGAAGCTCGACGAGCTCGGGCCGGAAAAGTTCGGTGAATGGATGCGCGCGGAAAAGCGCGTGCTGATGACGGACACGACGATGCGCGACGGCCACCAGTCGCTGCTCGCCACCCGCATGCGCACCGACGATATCGTCAAGATCGCCGGCACCTATGCGCGAGCACTGCCGCAGCTTCTCTCGCTCGAATGCTGGGGCGGAGCGACCTTCGACGTCGCCATGCGTTTCCTCACCGAAGACCCGTGGGAGCGGCTCGACAAGATCCGGCACAACGCGCCGAACCTGCTCTTGCAGATGCTGCTGCGGGGCGCCAACGGGGTGGGTTACAAGAACTACCCCGATAATGTGGTCAAATACTATGTCCGGCAGGCGGCTGCCGGCGGTATCGACCTGTTCCGCGTCTTCGACTGCCTGAACTGGGTCGAGAACATGCGGGTGTCGATGGACGCGGTGCGGGAGGAGAACAAGCTCTGCGAGGCGACGATCTGCTACACGGGCGACATCCTCAATTCGGCGCGCCCGAAATACGATCTGAAATACTACACCAACCTCGCCGCCGAGCTGGAAAAGGCCGGTGCCCATATCATCGCCGTCAAGGACATGGCCGGTCTCCTCAAGCCCGCCGCGGCGACCCAACTCTTCAAGGCGCTGCGCGAGGCGACCGATCTGCCGATCCATTTCCACACCCACGATACGTCGGGCATTTCGGCGGCCACCGTGCTGGCTGCCGTCGATGCGGGTGTCGACGCGGTCGATGCGGCGATGGATGCCCTGTCGGGCAACACTTCGCAGCCTTGTCTCGGCTCCATCGTCGAGGCGCTGCACGGCCATGAGCGCGATCCGGGCCTCGATCCTGCCTGGATCCGCCGGATTTCCTTCTACTGGGAAGCGGTGCGCCACCAGTATGCCGCCTTCGAAAGCGACCTGAAAGGTCCGGCATCGGAAGTCTACCTGCACGAAATGCCGGGCGGCCAGTTCACCAATCTCAAGGAACAGGCCCGTTCGCTGGGTCTGGAAACCCGCTGGCACGAGGTGGCGCAGGCCTATGCCGACGCCAACCAGATGTTCGGCGACATCGTCAAGGTGACCCCGTCGTCCAAGGTGGTGGGGGACATGGCGCTGATGATGGTGAGCCAGGATCTCACCGTCGCGGACGTCACCAATCCGGCGAAGGACGTCTCCTTCCCCGATTCCGTCGTGTCGATGATGCGCGGCGACCTCGGGCAGCCGCCGTCAGGCTGGCCGAAGGACCTGCAGAAGAAGGTTCTCAAGGGAGAGAAGGCCTACACCGACCGGCCGGGCTCGCTGCTGGCAGACGCCGATCTCGATGCCGAGCGCAAGGAGATCGAGACCAAGCTCGAACGGGAGGTGAGCGATTTCGAGTTTGCCTCGTACCTGATGTATCCGAAGGTCTTCACCGATTTCGCTGTGCTTGCCGAAACCTACGGTCCGGTCAGCACGCTGCCGACGCCTGCCTATTTCTACGGGCTCGACGTCGGGGACGAGATGTTCATCGAGATCGAGCAGGGCAAGACGCTGGTGGTGCGCAATCTTGCCACCGGTGAGACCGACGACAAGGGCATGGTCACGGTCTTCTTCGAGCTCAACGGCCAGCCGCGCCGCGTGAAGGTGCCCGACCGCATCCATGGCGCATCGGCCGCAGCCGTCCGCCAGAAGGTCGATCCCACCAATGAGGCCCATGTCGGGGCCCCGATGCCGGGTGTCATATCCACGGTTGCCATTTCAGCCGGCCAGGACGTGAAGGCAGGCGACGTCCTCGTCTCGATCGAGGCGATGAAGATGGAAACAGCCATCCACGCCGAGCGCGACGGCACCATCGCCGAGGTTCTCGTCAAGGCCGGCGACCAGATCGACGCCAAGGATCTGATCGTGGTGTATGAGAGCTAGAAGCTCTCCTCTTTCACCGGGATTTCAGACGTGAAAAGGCCGCCGGGAAACCGGCGGCCTTTTCACTCGGGGCATTGGTGACGGAGCGCGGGGCTCCCTCGTCCTCAGCCTATATCCGGCCCATCAGCATCAGGACGATGACGATGACGAGCACAACGCCGAGGATGCCCATCGGGGCGTTGCCGAAACGTGCGCGTGTGGGGATGGCGCCGATCAGAAGCAGAATGAGAATGATCAGCAGAATGGTACCGACGGACATGGGAAACCCTCTCCAGTTTTTCAGGTCAAGTAACAACGCCGGGTAAGGGAAACGGTTCCTTTTCTGCCGCAATTCCCTCAAATTTTGCAATTTAATTCATGTTTCTGCCCGGTTGACGACGCTTGTCGAGCGATATATGCACGTTTTTGCCGAATAAAGCATGAAGGTGCATGATTGGTGCTGACGCAAGAACGACAAAGCCTCATTCGCGGGAAGCTCGAAACCGCGGGACGTGTGCTGGCCGGCGAATTGGCGCAGGAATTCGCCGTCTCCGAGGACACGATCCGCCGCGACCTGCGGGAACTCGCCGCGGAAGGGGTCTGCGAGCGGGTCTATGGCGGCGCGCTTCTTCGTGCGCCGGCCCGGCCCTTTGCTGAACGCGTGGGGGAGAAACAGCCGTTAAAGGCGCGCTTCGGCGCCGAGATCGCCCGGCGTCTGCCCGAGGGCGGGTTCGTCTTCATTGATGCGGGGTCCACCAATCTCGCCGTTGCCGAGGCGATCGGCCGGGGACGGACAATGACGGTGATGACGAATGCACCAGCCATAGCCGCCACGCTGGTTCATTCGAGTGATGTCGAACTCATACTCGCCGGTGGTGCGGTGAACCGGAAGCTCGGTGGCACCCTTGATGCTCGCGCCGTCGCTTCGCTCGAGGGCATCTACCCTGACATGTTCGTGCTCGGCACATGCGGCATCGTTGCCGGGGAGGGGATGTTCGCCTCGCAGGCCGAGGAGCAGTTCTTCAAGAGCCGGGTGGCCGAACGCAGCCGGCGTGTTATCACGGCGGCGGACGCGGAGAAATTCACTTGCTCCGCGCCGTACCGGATCGCGCCCTTTTCACCCGATATCACGCTTCTCGTCGAGGACGGCAGTCCCGGCGAGCTTACCAAAATCGCTGCGGCCGGCACGGAGATCGTGCGTCTGGACGACATGTCTGGGAGAGCGACGAATGAGCAGCACTGATCTGAGCCGGCGCCTTCCGCTGTTCACGCGCGAAAGGCTGGCCGTTGCGCTCATCTTTCTGCAAGTGGGCTACATCGCGGGAAACTGGGCGCCAAAAGTGCCGGAATTCGCCGCGCGGCTCAAACTGACTGAATCCGCCGTCGGCCTGATGGTGTTCTTCCTCGGGCTCGGTTCGATCGTCGCCATGCCGCTTGTCGGGTGGTGGGTCTCCCGGCACGGTTCGCACGGGTTGCTGCGGGTCCTCGTTCTCGCTTCCGCGCCGGTCTTCATCCTCATCAACTGGGCTCCGGACGTGATCACCGGCGCACTGGCGCTCGCCATTTTCGGAGCGATGATCGGCGGAACCGACGTGGCGATGAACGCCAATGCAGTGGAAATTGAACGGCACGAACGTCGTGCGATCATGTCCTCGTGCCATGGTTTCTGGAGCCTTGGCGCGTTTCTCGGTGCGGCGACGGGCGGTGTCGTAATCGATCTCGGCGGCAATGCCGCGCATGCCATCGTCGCCACTCTGAGCGCGCTCGCACTTGGTCTCCTCGCGCGGCCACGGATCTTTCCCGACGGTCCGAGTGCGGTCACGACCGTCCAGGAAATCGCTGCTCCAACGACGCTGCCGTTCAGAAACGCCGCCTTGTGGCTGATGGGTCTGATGTGCCTTGCGGGAATGGCGCCCGAGGGCGCGATCCTCGACTGGAGCGCGCTTTATCTCCGCAGCGATTTCGGTGCCGACGCAGCGCTTTCGGGCATCGCCTTCGGCGCGTTCGCCGCGGCGATGGCGGTCATGCGCTTTGCCGGCGACGCGATCCGCGACCGCTTCGGCGCGGTGAACACGGTCCGCGTTTCGCTCGCCCTCACCATCGCCGGCCTGCTGATCGCCGGCAGCGCGCCGGGAGCGGTCGTCGCGGTGGCCGGCTTCGCCGTTGCCGGGCTCGGCATCGCCAACCTGGTGCCGGTCGTTTTCTCGGCGGCCGGCGCCATGCCGGGGCTGGGCAAGGGCGTGGGCATCTCTTTCGTCACATTCTTCGGCTATTCGGGGCTTCTGTTCGTTCCGTCGCTGATCGGGTTCGTCGCCGAACATTTCGGTCTGGCGATCGTCTATGTGGGGATCTGTATTCCCCTCCTTGTCGTGCTCGCCGGTTCGCGCCTGGCGCGCTACGCCGACCGCGAGGACTGATCAGACCCATTCTCCGGCCATGTAGGCGGTCAGGCCGGTTTCAAGGCCTTCGAGCACCGCGCGGATGCGCGGGGCGTGGCGGATGTCGCGATGGGCGGTCAGCCATACGGGAAGGGCCGGCAGGACGAGATCCGGCAGGATCGTCTCCAGATCGGGGTCCGCCGCGAACAGCGGCTTCTGGCCGAAGCCGATTCCGGCGCCATTTCTCATCAGTTGCCAGAGTACGAGATGATTGTCGCACCTGACCTTGAAGAAGGAGCGGTCTATGGTAACGCCGAAGGCGGCGAAGCCGCGTTGCAGCGCGTCGTCCCGGTCGAAGCCGAGAACATCGTGATCGAGAAGATCGCCGGGGACGGCGGGCCGGTCGTGAAGGTTGAAATAGTCTTTCGCTGCGCCGGCCACCAGCGGAATGTCGCCGATGTGGCGGGCTACCAGATCGACCTGCGTCGGCTTGACCATGCGGACGGCGATATCGGCGTCACGGCGCAGGAGATTGTCGACGGAATCGGTCGCCACGATCTCGATCTGGAGGTTCGGGTGGTCGTGGCGCAGCCGGGACACGATCCTGGGCAGCACCATGCTGCCGATCATCACGCTGGCAGTGATCCGCACTGATCCGCGGATCTGCCTTTCGGCGCCCGAGGCGCGGCGCAGGATGGCGTCGGAGGCCTCGCGCATGGCGCGGATATCGGCGAGGAACGCCGCGCCCGCCTCGGTCGCTTCCTGTCCGCGCGGGGTGCGGCGCAGGAGCGTGGTTCCCATTTTCGCTTCGAGTTCGGCAACGTGGCGGCCGAGGGTGGGCTGGCTGGCGTCGAGCTGCCGCGCCGCCGCCGTCAGGCTGCCGGTTTCGACAACGGCGAGAAAGCTCTTGAGAAGATTCCAGTCGAGATCGTACATGCATTCATTTTTGAATGACACATAAGCGTTTGCAAGCAATTTTCATTCAAATTCCGATGCTCCATCTTCCTTTTATCAAAAAAAGGAGATCGGAAATGTCACTCACAATCGCAGTCGTCGGCGCCAGAGGGCGCCTCGGTCACGTCGTTGCCCAGGCCGCCCTGGCGGCGGGCCACTCGGTCATCGCCATCACCCGCGACGGACGGCTGCCCCAAACACTTGCCGGAGCCACGGCGCGCAAGGCGGACGCCCTGAAGCGCGACGAACTGATGGCCGCCACGCGCGGCGCCGACGTCATCTTCAACGCTCTGAACCCGCTCTATCCTGACTGGAAGACAATGTGCCCGGTGCTGGCTAAGAACGTCGTGGCCGCCGCCAAGGCCAACGGCGCGCACCACCTGTTCGCCGGCAATGTCTATAATTACGGTCGCGAGATCCCGCCGCTCGCCGGACCTGAGACGCCGGTCCATGGCTCCACCCGCAAGGGGGCGATCCGAATCGCCATGGACGAGCGCTTCGAGCGGGCGGCGCGGGACGAGGGCGTCGACACCACGACGCTGCGTGCGGGTGATTTCTTCGGCGGACCGGGCCGCGGCTCGTGGTTCGATCTCATCATCGCCGCCCCGCTCGGCAAACACAAATATGTCTGGCCCGGCCGGCCCGACATTCCGCACGCCTTCGCCTATCTGCCCGACCTCGCCCGTGCCTTTGTTGCGCTGGCCGAGCGTCATGGCGAACTGAAGGGCTTCACCGTCTTCACCTTCGCCGGGCACACGCTGACGGGCGAGGAAATGGGCCGGCACCTGGATGTGGCCACCGGCAAACGTCTGCGCCGCGTTTCCTTCTCCTGGCTCGGGCTGCGCGCTGTGGGGTTGTTCCGGCCGTTCATGCGTGAGGTGATCGAACTGTCCTATCTCTGGTTCACGCCGCATGCCCTCGACGGCACGAAATTCGAGGCCTTTGTCGGCGGCTTCGAAGCGACGCCGACCTCCCGCGCGATCGCCGAAGCGGTGCGGGAGTTGAAAGCCGAGGAGAAGGCGGCGGCCTGAGGGGTGAAGGAAGAAGTCATCACTTCCCTCACCCTCGAGGGGAGGGGTTTGGGGTGGGGACCGCGAGCGTCAGCGAGCCAGGAGAAGGCGAAACCTCGTCTCCGAACGTCAACCCTCGGGGCAGGGGGCGCCGGCGGCGGCCCAGGTCTCGATGGCCTGATAGGTTTCCTCGGCACTGCCCGGAGCCGGTTCGCGGTCGCCGCCCGGTTCCCAGCCCCAGGCGACCAGTTCGTCGTCCCGGACGTGGATCGCCATTTCCTCCAGCGTGCGGTCGCCGTTCATTTCGGGGTCCTTGAACTGCGCGCAGATCTCGGCCGACGACTTGTCGATCCACTGCTGTTCCACCGGCGCGAGATGCCATTCCGGCGCACCGGGGGCGGCATGGGGTTCGCCGGTCTGGGTTTCCATATGGCAGGTCTGGCAGGGAATGAATTCCGCGCCGATGCGGCTCTCGCCACCGGAGATGTGCATGCCGTGCGGCTGGCGTGGGCCATAGCTCGGGCCTGACCAGACCGGGATGTTGTCCGGACCGACATGGCAGTTGGCGCAGCGCGGATGGCTTGTCACCGCATAGACCTTGTCCCAGGCGGCCAGTCCCTCCTCGGTCGAGACGGTGGGTTCGGGCGTCGCGGTTTCGGTGGCCGGAGTGTCAGGCGCGGGGGGCTCGGTCTGCGCGATAGCGAAGGTCGAGAGTGATAAAAAGGCGATCGAAACGAGGAGTGCGGGTTTCATGGCCTGTCTCCTCAAACGAAATCGATGTGCTTGTTGAACGGCATTTCGCGGATCCGCTGCCCAGTCGCGGCGAAGATCGCATTGGCAAGGGCGGGGGCTGCCGGTGGAACCGGCGGTTCGCCGATGCCTTTCACCTTGCCGCCGTTCTCCAGCATCCTCACCTCTATCTCGGGGCACTGGTAAAGCCGCATGCCCTCGAAATCGTGGAAGTTGGACTGCTCGGCCATGCCGTCGGTATAGGTGAGTTCGCAGTTCATCGCGTGGCCGAGACCCCAGACCACCGCGCCCTGAACCTGGTTCTCGATATTGACAGGATCGACCACACGGCCGACATCGGCAGCCACCCAGACCTTGTCGATGCGTATGCCGCTGTCTGTTTTCGTCACTTCCACGACTTCCGCCGTCGGAACGCCGAAGCTCACCACCATGGCGATGCCGCGTCCCTTGTCGACAGGCAGTTCCTCGCCCCAGTTCGACATCGCGCCGACGGCTTCCAGCACGCCGCGTGCCACATCCCAGTTGCAAAGCCGGAGACGTTCCTCGAGCGGGTCGGCGCCGGCTGCGGCAATCACCTCGTCGATGAAACTCTCCATGAAGAAGCCGGCGGTCGAGGCGCCGACAGAGCGCCAGCTCGATGTGGGGGCCAATCCCTCGACCGCGTAGGCGCGGACACGGAAATTCGGAACGGCATAGGGCGCATTCCACGCACCGGCGGGAAGCTGGGCATCCGATCCCGGCACGGAAACGCCGAGCCGGCCCATCTGCGAGCGCAGCACAGAGGGCGAGGCGATATCAAGTGACAGCGTCCGCACCTGTCCGTCGCGGGCCACGCCCTGGCCGCGCGCGATGGAAATCTGGCGCGGATAGTCGGTGGCGAAATCCTCCTCGCGGGAGAAGGTCAGCTTGACCGGCGTGCCGCGCATCGCGTTGGCGATTTCCGCTGCGGCGGTGATGTTGTGGAATTCGAGCCTGTGGCCAAAAGACCCCCCGGCATACTGGTTGTGGAAGATCACCTGATCCTTGTCGTGGCCGGTAATCGCGGCGACCTTCTCCTGCACGTAGCGCGGGATCTGGTGCCCGGCCCAGATCTCGGCCTTCTCGTCGGTGACGAGAGCGACGGCGTTGAGCGGTTCAAGCGGCTGGTGGGCGAGATAGGGCGCGCGATACTCGACCTGGGTGACGCCGCCCTCGGCAAGGCCCGTATCCACCTCACCATCACTGCGCCATTCGGCATCGAGGCTGTCGGAGGTGAAGCTGGCGGCAATCTTCTCCCAGTGGCCGTCCTGCTCGGCGGGATAGTCGGAAGGCGCCCAGTCGAAGCTGATCGCGTCAGCCGCCTTGAAGGCGCGCCAGGTGTTGTCGGCAACGACCGCCACGCCGCCGGTAATTTCGAGCACTTTGCGGACGCCCCGCATCTTTTCGGCCTCTGCGGCATCGTAACCGTTGAGCGCGCCGCGCCGGGGGCTCAGCTTGACGGTCGCATGCACCATGCCGTCCAGTGTCACGTCGATCCCGTAGGTCTGCGTTCCGGTCGACTTGGCGAGGACGTCCGGGCGGATGACATTTTTGCCGATGAGCCGCCATTTCGCCGGATCGCGCAAGGCGACATTGATGACAGGCTCGATCTTCGCCGCGTCTGCCGCGAGTGCGGTGTAGGGGACCGCCGTGCCATCGGGCAGGATCACCGCGCCATTCTCCGTCTTCAGGCCGGTGACACCAACGTCGTGCTTTCGGGCGGCGGCGGCCTTCAGCGTCTCCCGGGCGATGGCGCCGGCCTCGCGCAGCTTGTCGAAACTGTCGGGCGTCGAACTCGAGCCTCCGGTGATCTGCATGCCGAGCAGCTTGAAGACGGAGGTCATGGCGCCCCGGACGCCCTCGGCGACGAGGTTGTCGTTCTGCGACATGAAGGGCGCGGCTTCCTCGCCCTGGGCGGTGTTCCAATAGGCGGCCGAAGGCGGGCCGAATTCGATCTCGTATTGACCCGGCTCGAGGTCCATCTCCTCGGCGATCAGCAGCGACTGCATGCCCGCCGAGCCCTGCCCAAGATCGATGTGGGGGGCGATCAGGACAATCCGTTCCGGGGTGATCTTTACCCACGGATTAAAGGTCACCTCGTCCGGGCCGAGCGTATCGAGAAGCGGGTTGGCGTGCGGCTTTCTGACGGCATAGACACCGAAGGCGACACCGCCGGCGATGATGGCGGAGCCGACGAGGAAGGTGCGGCGGGCGATCGTTCCGGCGCGGCTCATCTCAGGCGCTCCGGAGCTTTTCGGCGGCCGCATGGATGGCGGCGCGAATGCGGGGATAGGTGCCGCAGCGGCACAGGTTGGCGCTCATCGCGCGGTCGATGTCCTCGTCA
>PAPH01000048.1 GCA_002709005.1 Hyphomicrobiales bacterium
CAGCGGCGCGTAGTCGGGTATCCGCTCCGGCCAGCGACGGAAAAGCGTGTCGAGCCGCTCCAGAAAACCCTCGAAGTCGCCTGTCTCGAGGGCGTGCGGCAACATCCATTGCAGCGCGTGGATCTCGGTCCGTGCAAGCATCAGCGCCCGACCGAAACCATCGACCGCCGCCTCGGGCGACGCGTTGCGCCGTTCAACCTCGCCGATGAGGCTGTAAAGCCGCGCATCGCCCGGATTGGAGGAAAGCAACGCCGCCGCCCTGGCCCCGATAGCCGCGAGCTCGCCGGCGGAGACATCGTTGGTCATCTTTTCCGCCGCGCTGTTGAGCAGCGCCTCAACATTGACCGGGTAGAGCCGGAGCGCCAGGTCAGGAGACCGGCCTTCGAGATGCCGGCTTAGTCCGCTCAACAAGATTGCGGAAATGGCGCCGAAAGCCGTGAACCAGTGCACTATGGGACGAATCCGAGACATGTTTTCCGCGTCCCTCTTTGGTGTCGGCCGTGGTTGGAAGCTGGGGCAGAGCGTCCTCGTGAGAGTAGTATTTGTATTTCAGATACCCATACTTGTAGTTGTAATCGAGCTTGCCGACGGGGAACATCGTCATCGCCGCTCCCACGACGTTGGCGCCGGCTGCGTTAAGCCGCTTGAGAGCCATGGAAGCCGATTTCCGGGTTACCTTGTTTGCCGAAACGATCAGCAGCGTCGCATCCGTCAATCTGCTCAGGATCGGAACGTCAGCGATGCCGATGATGGGCGGGGCATCGATGATAATGACGTCGAAGCGCTTCTTGAGGCTCGACACGATCAGCCCCATCCGCGTCGAGGAGAGCAGATCCGCCGGGTTCGGCGGAACGGTGCCCGCCGACATGAATGAGACGTTGGGCGTCTTTGTCGGGCGGATGATGTAGGGAATATCCTCTTTGCGGGTCGTCTTGGTCAGCAGGTTGCTCAGGCCCACCGCATTGTCCTGGCCGAGACGACGGTGAATGCTGGGCCGGCGCATGTCCGCGTCGATGACAAGAATGCGCGCGCCCAGCGAGGCGAAGTCCTCCGCCAGTTTGATGACCGTCGTCGACTTGCCCTCCGACGGATCAGCACTGGTGATCAGCAGCGTGCCCGGCGCCCCGTCGACCCCGGAAAACTGCAGCGATGTGCGTAGCGACAGATAGGATTCCGATAGCGCCGACTTGGGGTTCGCCAGATCCAGATCGATGTCCTCGTCGGCGAGTGGAAGGATGCCGAGGATGGGAAGCCCCAGCTCGGTTTCCACCTGATCAGGATTGCTGAACGTGTTGTTGACCAACTCGAAGACGTAGATGAGCGCGCCGCTGAGAAGGGCGGCGAGAATCCCTCCGATACCCAGATTGACCAGAAGCTTCGGCGAATAGGGCTGCGATGGCACGATCGCCAGATCGACGATCGCGGCGTTCTGCATTTTCAGTTCCGAACCGACCGCCACGTCGTTGAGCTTGCCGATAAGACTGTCATATTGCGCCCGGTTCGAATCCACCTCGCGTTTGAGGATCGTGTATTTGATGTTCTTGTCCTGATAGCTGGCCTCGTCGCTCTCCAGTTCGGAGAGTTTCTGGCGCAAATCGCTCACCTTCTGCACCGTCTCCTCATGCTTGAGCCGGATGGAGTCGGTGATCGCCTGCACCCCGAGCGCCAGTTGCCTTTCGGCTTCCTGAATCTGCGAGCGCAGCTGGCGCATCTCCGGGAAGTCGGGTTTGAACTGCAGGATCTTCTGCTGGTACTGCCCCTTGAGATCGGCGATCGTGCCGCGCAGCTTGTCGAGCGCCTGACTGTTGAGAACCTGCTCAAGGCTCCCGCCCTGGCCGGCGTCCACCTGCTTGACCAGCCTTTCATAGTCGAGGTTTTCCTGAATCGCGGTGGAAAGCGCCTTGTTGATCTCGGCAAGGTTCGAGCCGATGAGGGAACTGTCGTTGCCGGTGACTGTGATACCGGCGGACTTGGCATATTCGACGAGCGCCTGTTCGGACTCCTGCAGCCTCTCCTTGAGCTGGACCACCTGTTCCTGGATGAACTCGCGCGCCTGCTCCGAGGTCTTGCTGCTCTGGTCGATCCGCTGGTCGATGAAGCTCTGTGCCAGTTGATTGGCGATCTCCCGCGCATAGCGCGGGTTCTGGTCGCGATAGTCGATCGTCAGAAGGCTCGTATTGGGGATCAGGTCGACCTTGAGGTTGCCCATGATCCGGCTGGCCGCGATGCGCACCAGCGTATCATGCGGCAGATCGATCTTTTCCACCTTCGGTTCGGCGCCGAACGCCCGGTTGAAGATATTGGCGAGCGAGAAGCTCTTGCGCGGAAACAGGAAGTCCTCGCGTTCGGTAAGATTGAGCGCGAAAACCACCCGTTCGGCGAGCGCCCGGCTTTTCAGCCTTTCGCGGGCGGTCTGATAGGCGCGGATGTCGCTGCTTTCGGAGAAAACCTCGATATCCTGGAAAACACGAGCCGAGGGCACAACCACCTCGAGTTTCGCCACGGCCTGGTATTTCGGGGTCTGAATGAGCGTGACCAGGAAGGCCATGATCAGCCCCACCGTCACGATCCCGCCGATCAGCCAGCGATATTCGATGACCCGGAAGAAAAGTCCGATCGCATCGATGCCACCCGACCGCTGCATGCCGTCGAAATTGAAATCCGGGGCCGAATTGCTGCCGTTATGCGGTTCGCCGAGAACGGTCGTCGGGTAGCTCAGGGGGCCGGATGGCATGATGTGGCTACGGTTGAACATTGCTGATCCGATCCTGTTTCAGAAGGGGGCCACAAGGCCGCCTGCGACCCGTGCGGAAAGCTCGAGCGCGTCCTTGAGACTGTTCATCGCCACGCGATTGCTGGACGTGAAGACGACGACGACATCGCCGCCATAGATGCGGGGATTGGCGGCGCGGCCGTCCCGGATACTGCCGACATCGTAATTTGCGACCAGTTTCTCCGGCCCGACCGAGCGATAGATGTAGACCTTCCTCTTGTCGGCCAGTTCGCGGAAGCCACCGGCCAGCGCCAGCGCATCGAGCAGAGTGGTGCCGGGTGAGACCTCATACAGACCGGCCTTCGTCACCTCGCCATCGACGGTCACCCTCTGCCCGGCCGATTCCTCGATGAACACGGTCACGTCCGGGTTCTGGAGGTAACGCGCGCCGTAGAGGCTCCTGATTTCCCTCTCCAGATCGCGCTGCGTCTTTCCGGCAGCGGTCAGCGTGCCGATCAGCGGCAGCGATATCAGCCCCGTGGAATCGATCTGCGCGGTGCGGCTGAGCTGGTCCGCCTGAAATACCTCGACCTTGAGCACGTCCCCCGGCATCAGGAGCTGTTCCCGGCCTCCTTCGGACCCCGCCGGTGGCGGCAGGACATCGACCAGGCGGAGATCGCCGCCGTCTGTCGCCACCCGGCTTGATGGAGTCCGGGTTCCTCCCGGGCTGGCGCAAGCCACGGTTGCCAAAGCGATCGCACAGAGCACCGCGATCCGGAAAGCCTTGTTGAACATGCTCATTTCAGGATCCCGCGCGCATGAGGGCGGCAAACTTGCGCAGGCCGCCCAGATTTGGTCCGGCCTGTGGCACCGGTCGGCGCATGGCCTGATGACGCGGCAGCGGAGCGTTGCGCAGAATGAGGCCCGGAATGCTGACAAACATGTCCTCGGCCACCCTCTCGCCAAGCCGCGCGGCGACCACCTTCCTGGCCCTCGCAAGCTCGGGCGTCCGGCGCCGTATGCCGTGCGCGTCGCTCGCAACGAAACACATGAGCCCGTCGTCGAGAATGCGCAGCCCCACCTCCTCGGCCTCGGATCCAAAGCGGCCGACCAGCGAATCCGCCGTCAGTTGAAGCGGACAGCCCATTCCGCTCAACCGGTGCAGCACCTCGTAATGCCGGCCTATCCACTCCAGGCGCTCGGGATGGGTGATGATCGGCACGTAGCCGCCGTGCAGCAGGCGGCGGGCGAAATCCTCCAGCTTCGGGGTGAACAGCTGGTGGGAGGGTTCGAGCAGAAAGTAGCGCGACCGGTTGAGTGTCGGGATCTCGCCATTTGCCAGCCGGTCGGGCAATTCCCAGGCAATGTGCACATCCGCGCCCGCGACCAGCGTGAGCGGAATGCCGCGCTGGCGGAGAACGGCCTGCAGCGAACGGATGGCAGGCAGGATCGTCTCGGCGCAATTCGGATAGCGACCCGGCTGCACATGGGGCGTGCAAGCCATGTGCGTGGTGCCTCCGGCCACCGCGATGCGCGCCATTTCCACCGATGTATCCAGCGTGTCGGCACCGTCATCGATACCGAACAAAATATGGGAGTGAAGATCGATCATGCGCATGCGCCTTGGACGTTTCTCCGCGAAAACCCCCGCGGGAAGGGTGTGAAAATCGGCGCCCCGGCGAACCGGCGACGATGGACAGGTTGGATGCGGAGGCTTAGCGGCTCACACGCTCGTCGCTGCGGTTGGTCGAGATCGGTATCGACGCGGCGGCGATCGTGCTCATGATCAACAGCGGCGCGATTTCCGGAATTCCGGCCCCGATGGTGGCCGATGCCCCGGCCGCGCCGGAACTACCCTGTGTTGGGTCAGCGCCCTCCGCCCCCCGGTCGCCGATCACGAAAGCGCACCAGCGGCCCTCTTCCCGGGCGATTTCCACGGTCTGGTTGGCATCGACCTGGATCTGGCATCGTTTGCCGATCTTGATCACCGACGAGGACTTCGGACCCGCCATGACACGTGCGGGAAGAGAGAACCGGTCTTCGGCACGAACCGGCACGTAGCCTGCCTTGTCGGACACGAAGACCCGACCAAGGCTCGAACTGACAGTGCCGACAGCGTCCCGTTCCGGCTCGCAGCCGCAGGGCGATTGAGCCATTGCCGGCGCGAGACCACCCAAAGTGGCGGCAATGGCCAGCAGCAGTCTGGAGCTCGCGAAAAGCACTCTCATGGTCTTCTCCTTGTTTGCATTCGGATGTTCGGTTTTGATGGACAGGCACGTCATTCCGCCGCCTCCCGCGCGGGTTCCGCCGCGGTCACACCGAGCAGATCGAAATACTGGCGTCCGATTTGATGCCAGCTATAGAGCCGGCGCGCCGTCTCCCTCAGTTGCGTTCCCATCGCAGGATCGATCGGCGACTGCGCAAGACGGGCGAGATCGGCCGCAGAGCTGAAATAATCCGCGGCGTTTTCCGTCGTGTGGCGGTTGTAGACGCAGTCGAAGGCGAGGATCGGGATGCCGAAATGCATCATTTCGACGAGCGACGGATTGGTCCCTCCAGCCGAATGTCCATGCACGTAAAGACCCGCCCCCGACCGAAGTCGATAGAGCGCGTCGGTCTCGTAGACGGGATCGAGCAGCCTGAGATTGCCGAGCGCGCCGAATTCCGCCCTTAACGCCCGTCCGTAAGCGCTGTTGTTCCAGTTTCCGACGAAGACCAGCGGCCTGCCGGCCGAGGCGAAGGCTTCGAGGATCGCCGCGACGTTGTTTTCCGGCTCGATCCGGCACAATGAAAGCGCATATCCCGCAGGCAGACTGACGGCGCCGGGACCGCTCGCCGCTGCGGCCCCGGCAACCGCGTGATCGCCTCCATAGGCGATGACGTCCGCGACGACCCCGTAGGCCTGCCGCAAATGATCCGCGATACCCTGGTTGTCGGCGACGATCTCGTGCGAGAACCTGACCGCCATCCATTCCGACAGGCGGAGGAAATGGCGTGCGGGCCCCTTCCATTTGTCGCGCCGCCATTCGATCCCGTCGACATTGGTGACGATGCGCATGGGCGAGAAAAGCCGGATCAGCGGAAGTGCGATCGCACCCGATACGCCCAGCACAAGCGTCACGTCCTGCCCGTTGCGCGCCGCGTCGACAAGGGTCACCGCATCGTAGATCGTGCTCTGGAAGCCGTTCGCCTTGAAACGCGAATAGCGCAGATCGGCATCCAGGTAACGCGCCGGTCGGTGTTCTTTCGGCTGCGCGCTGCAATAGACCGTCAGATCGGCGGCGACGGCCTCCGCCTGGTGCTGTCGCACCAGATTTTCCGCCAGCGTCTCGAAGCCGCCGTAGCGGCCGGGCACGCCCACTGTCCCCACGATGGCGATCTTCACGGGCGCGCTCCCTTGTCCTGCAAACTCCTCACAAAGCCCTGCAGCGTCCGCGCGAAGGCTTCCTGGCTGAAGCTTTCCGCTTTCCGCCGGGCTGCCGCGGACATCGTTTGGCAAAGCGCCGGATCGTCGGCGAGCCGCCGCACCGTCCGGTCGAGCGCCCCGATTTCGCGGGAATCGATCAGAAAACCCTCGACCCCGTCGGTGACGATCTCAGCCGGTCCACCCACGGGCGGCGCGATCACCGGCACACCGAAGCTCATCGCCTCGACCAGCGTGAGACCGAAGGTCTCGACCCAGAGATCGACGCGGGAAAGATTGAGCACCAGATCGGCGATCGCGTAGAAGGGAGAGGGATCGTCCGTCTCGGGAAGGACCCGGACGTTCGGCGCCAACGGCCGGCCGGCGAGATAGTGTTCGACCTCCTTTTCATCGGCGTTGAGGACGAGCGTAAAGGCGATATCGTCCCGGTCCGCCAGCATCCGCCCGAGTTCGAGGAATTCCGGCACGCCCTTGAAATCGCGCGCAGAGGCCAGCATCAGCACTTCGAAAGTGCCGCTGCGCCGGCCGGCGAACGGTGTCGCCCGTCCCTTGGCTTCCAGCGCCGGCGAGATCGCGTTGGGCAGCACCACCGGCCGCCCGCCCGGGATCGGCAATCTCTCCAGATGATCCTTCGAGACGTAGATCAGGAGGTCGGAGGTCCGGGCGGCAATGGCGGTGAGGAACCAGCGCAGCGGCCCGGGAGAAATCGACACCTCGTGAACATGACAGATCAGCCGCCGTCGCGTGAACTTCGCCCAGAGAGCCGCCCCGAAAGGAAGCAGCGTGTTCATGTAGACGATCGCTTCGGCCGGAATGTCGCGATCCCGGCTCAGCGCGAAATAGAGGCGCACCTGGCTGACCAGCAACGAAAACAACGTCACCAGACGGTGACGGCTTCGGTGATACCAGTAGCGGCGCACCATTGCCGGCGTCCGTTCCAGGAGTCCCCGGCCCTGCGACCCGACATAGAGAATGTTCCGCCCCGGAGTTTCGAGCGCTTCGATGGCCCCGCAGAGCACGCGCGGACTGCCGGAGCGATCGTTGAGGAGATGACAGAAGACGATCATGACGCCACCTCTTGCATGGCACGCCGCGCCCTTTTTCCGAACCGCCCCACCACATGGTCCACGATGGCGTTCGCGGCCTGTTCGGGCGGACCTTCATTGCCGATCTCGATCATCCAGCCGCGTTCGACGAGGTCCTCGTAGCGGCTGTTGAGCGCGGCGATCTGCGCGAGTGTCAGCTCCTGTTTGCGGCCGTGCGCGGTGGCGGGCGCAACGCGGATGAAGAAGGAGAGCTCGGGAAGCGGCAACATCCAGCCCACCGCCATCAGCCACCGGTCCGGCAGCCCGATGCGGCTGCGGCCGGGATCGCAGATCATGTCGTGGTAGTAGCGGTCGAAGACAACGATCCGGCGTTGACGGATGAGCGGCCGCACGCCGATTACATATCCGGCGAGGTAATCGAGCGCATAGTAGCCGAGACGACCGAGCGAACCGAAGAGACCCGACGGTTGCGCCCTGTGGGGCCGCGAATAGTCGGCATCCACCTCGCCGCCGGTTCCCGTCGCGCGCGCCACCTCGGCGATCCTGGGAAGTGCCGCCGGTCGGAAATGACGGTAGACGATGCTGTCCTCCCCGTAGATCTGCCTGAGCTGGGCGAGGGCGAGATCGATGACCGTGGTCTTGCCGGAACCGTCCGGCCCGCTGATCGAAAGGCACAGTCCGTGCGGGCGTAGACGATCGCCGAGGCGCGAGGTGAGGAAACGCCCCATCAGCGGCAACCGGCGCCCCGGCCGGCGCGCCGACGTGGAAACGAGCAATCGCAGCCGTCGCCAGGGCGTTAGCGTTATCGAGGAGGAACGGCCCGCCTTCATCGCGGAAATCTGCGCTCCGGCTTCCCTTTCACCCAGCAGCGGCACCAGCTTTTCGAGAATGCGACCCTCGTGATCGCCGGCAATCCGGGCGAAAAGCGGATCGTATTTCGCATGGAGCGGCTTTCCGACGGCGAGATGGAACAGCCATTTGTCGAGCAGGACGACAGCATCGGAAACCACCGGGATGTCGTTGTGCCGCCGAAGATCCCGGAGCATCTCCTCGGCCGGCATGAGCTCGATGCCGTAGACCTGGCTCGAGGTGAAGAGATCGATCTTGAGATCGAACATCCGCCGCTCGCGCCGACCGGCAAGCGCGACCTGAACCATGCGCTCGTCGGCATAATAGTTGGCGATTGAAAGCCCGTAATCGCGCGCCAGCCGGGTGATGACCCAAAGGGTGGTCTTCAGTTCTTCCGGTGCGACGAGGAGATCGAGATCCCTTGCGCCGAGTCGGACGGGAAGATCCTCGTGATTGCGGAGCACGGCATGAGGGATGCCGGACACGGCGAGATCATCGAACAGCCGGGTGAGAACGATCTGCTCGAAGGGACGGGGCGGCATCGGCACGGCGATCACGTTCATAGCGACACCGCCTGGGTCTTGATCTTCTGCCGGATCAGTTTCGGCGAGGCTATGGCCGTGAGCATGAGATAGAACGCCAGCTTCGCATAGCGGCGCGAGGCCCAGGAAAAGCCCGCTCGTTTGTAGAAGCCCGCCGCCCTGTCCTGACGCCAGTCGCTGATCCGCTCGAAAAGGCTGCGCGAGGCGATGAAAGCGGCGAGATCAAGTTCGGGCAGACCCTGACGCCGGCGTGCCAGACAGTCCCGGATCCACCGCATCTTGAGCTGCATCAGTCCGAGATTACGGGTGGAAAGCGATCCCGCAGGCTTGCGGTAACGATAGAGCGGTTGGGGGACGACCATGAAATAGCGCCCCTCGCCGCCCAGATCGGACATCCGGCACCACAGATCGAGATCCTCGGCGAAGTCCTCGTATCGGATGCCTTGCGGGTTGGGCATGAGGCTCTGGCGATAGCCCCCGACGGCAAGTGCGTCCTCGCGCCGGAACAGCGTCACCGGCGGCATGAACATCAGCTTGCCCGCGCGGTAGAGTTTGAGAGCCGCGTCCCTGTCGGTCGGGCCGACACGCTGGGTTCCGAGATGTCCGGCCACCCCCTCTTCGGAGAAATAATGCGCATGGGATCCGACACCGAGAATGGCCGCGTCGCCGAGCAGAACTCTCTCCTGTGTTTCCACCAGCCGCGGGCCGGCAAGATCGTCGGCGTCGAAGAACATCACCGCCTCGGTGCGCGCTTCCTCAAGCCCGCGCTGACGGCTGTAGGCCGTCCCACGGTTGATCTCGTTGACAAGCACACGGATACGTCCGTCAGCCGTCGCGATGGCGTTGACGACCTCGAGGGAGCGGTCGGCCGAGCCGTCATCGATGACGAGGATCTCATCGGGAGAGCGGGTCTGTTCCCGAAGCGATCGAAGCGTGTCCGAAATCGTGCGCTCGGCATTGTAGCAGCAGACGATGACGGTGATGCCGAGGAAAGGAGAGGCCGGGCTCGTCTCGGTCATGGCTTTTCGCTCCGGATCTGGAAGTAGGCTTCTTCGATCGCGCCGGCCAGCGACGCGTAGGTGTAGCGCTCCCGCGCGATGCGCTGGGCGGCGCGGGCGAGCGTCTGCCGCCGGGGTTCGTCCCCGGCGAGCATCGCGATGGCGGTGGCGAGATCGTCGGTCGGGTCGCGGTCGGACCGAAGTGCAACCGTGATCCCGGCCTCCCCGGTCACGGCGCGCCCGGTCGCGTCCCCTTCGAGACAAACGACCGGCAGGCCGGTCAGCATGGCCTGCAGCACGACCGTAGCCAGCCCGTGATGAAAGGAGGGGTAGAGGAAGACGTCGCTTTCCCCCATCAGCGCCACCAGCCGATCCATGGGAACCCGACCGGTCATGAAGACGCGGTGGCCCTGCGGATGCGCGAATATCATCGCCTCCATCTCACGTGCGAGCGGCCCGTCTCCGGCGATGGTCATTGTGGCGCTGTCGTCGCGCTCGAGAAAGCGGAGCGCCGCCTCGAGTGCAAGCCGCGCGCCCTTCCAGTCCTTCAGTTCTCCGGCGAAGAGCAGGCGCAGCGGCCCCTTGCGACCGACATCGTCCTTGGCGCGCGCAAGCTCCGGGGTATTCTCGATGCCCGTCTGGGTGAACGGCCTAACCTTGCCCGCCAGACGATGCGGAAGCGTCTCGGGGGTGTGGCTGAGAACCGCATCGGCCCGGCCGGCGGACAGTCGCACCAGAGGATCGAGATGACGCATCGTGCCGCGCACGGCCAGCCGCAGACGATCCTTGATCCGGGACGCCGCTCCCAGCTTGCGAAGCATGACCGGATGGGTGTCTTCGCTGCCGACTGGTCCCCAGAGGAAACGTGGCCCGCCGCATAGCGCCAGACCGGCAGGCATCCAGTCCATTCCGCCGGTGAGATGATGGCAGAGATCGAAACGCTCCGCCTTCGTCAGCCGCCGCGCCATCATTCCGGTGCCGATCTGCCAGAAATAGTAATAGAGCAGAAAGAACCGTTTGCCGCGCTTGTAGAAGCGGAAGATCCACGGCAGATCGAAATAGACGAAATGCAGGCGATCGGGCTTGGCTTCCGTGCGAAAGGCTGCCTCGTGGACCGCGCGCAGATTGGCGCGGGTGATCACCCAGACATCATGCCTTTCCGCCAGGCGCCGCACCATGCGCCAGCCGATCTCGCCTTCGCCTCCGCGGCCGGTTTCGCACGCATAGGCCGAAATCAGAACCTTCATGGCCCGGCCCTCCGGACTGCCGGGCGGCCGGCATGAGCGGGCATGCCGCTGAAATGGTGGACCGCCCGCAGGATGATGAGCGTGTACCAGAAAATCTGGCTGTTCCAGGCCGAGTTGGCGAGGATGATGACCCAAAGGAGGATCAGCGGGATGGTCTGGCCGTTGACGAAACGGAGGATGAATGTGTGGCAGAACAGAAACGAGCCGATGATGCCGCAGATCATGACATAGCCGGGGATGAAGCCGGCCGCTGACGCGTCCTCGCCGACACCGATCAGACGGCCCTGAATGTAGTAGTTGATCGCCTCGTAGCCGCCGCCGAGCCAGACCGAAACGTCACCGATCTTCGCGCTTTGCAGGAAGATGATCAGCGGCATCACGCGCAGCGCGCCGCTGTGATCAGCCTGTACCAAGGCCATGATGTCGAGGCTCGGCAGCGCGGTGATGAACGCCACGAGGCGATGGATGGAATCGGCTTCCACGGTCTCGAGGAACGGCCACGAGACGACGAGGATGGCGAAACCCACCATCAGCCAGCGCAGTCGAAGCGCCATCAGGATCGTCAGGGGCAATATACCCACGGCCAGCGAACTGCCGCTCAGAATCAGCGATATGGTGAAGGCCGCCAGCGCCCGCTTCTCCCGCTGCCAGACCTCGCCGAGCGTCCATGCCGGCCCGTTCCAGCGCTTGAGAATGAGGTAGGCGAGAAGTGTGAAGGCCACCGCGCGCGCGGCATGCGAGGGTTCGACGCCGAGCGAGTTGTAGCTCCAGGTTTCCTTCGACAGGATGTGGTTGGGAACCGGAAGCCCGACGCTGGAGCAAACGAATTGCAGCATCGCCACCCCCGCATAGGCGTAGAGCAGCCAGCCGAGCAGCGTGATCAGCCTCTGCCGGGTCACTGCGCCGGTATAGAGCGTGCCGCAAAAGGCCACATAGGACAGGACGAACATCCCGGTGTAGCCCACGCTGGTGAAATTCCGGCCGCCACCGTGCAAGAGTTCGACGACGATCAGATAGGCCATCGTTGCGGCGCTCCAGGCGAGATCGTTGCGCATCGGCAGGCGCAGCAGCACGATCGCCGGCAGCGCCAGCGCGGCGACGAGAATGGAGAGCAGGTTTCTCTGGTCGCTCATGACGAACGGCGACAGCGCCGTTCCGAAGGCCACCAGAATGAGCCAGCCCGCCGCCCATTGCCGGGACATCCGGCTTTTCAGCCGGAGGAGATGGTCCGGCAGCGACGGCGGAACGAAGAAGGGGTTGAGATTGAGATCCAGATGCGTCATCGCGCGCCTGCCGAGGTACGGCTGTGAAGCCAGCTCAAGGCGATGATCAAACGGTGCGAGGCCGCCAGCGCGAGGCGCCGCGCCGCGCCATATCCGAGATAGCGCCGGTGGTAATATCTGCGGCTCCGGCTCCACATCCGCCAGCGGCGGACGGGATCACCCTTGGCGGAGCTACGATGGGCATGCAGGGCCTCGATGTCGCCGAGACAGAGCGATCTGTAGCCGGCCTGACGGATCTGCGCCGCCAGGATCGCTTCCTCGCAGTAGAGGAAGACCTTCTCATCGAAATAGCCGATCTGTTCGAGGAACGTCGTGCGGATGAGAAAGCAGCATCCGCTCAATTTGTCCGCGGCGTAGGAGCCGGCGGAGGGCCGGTAGCGAGGCCCGAAAGGCAGAACGGCGAGGATCATCGAGAACGGCGCGAGCAGTTCCTGTATGAAGTTCGGCTCGTACATCGGGTTTTCAGACGCCGCGGCCAGGTTTCTGATAGCGGACGCGGCCACTGCATTCCTGTCGTCGCCGAGAAGGGCAACGGACAGGCGCAGGATGTAGTCGTCGATATGGATACGGACGTCGGGATTGACGATAAGGACCGCCACGCATCCCAGTTTGGCGGCGATCCTGGCACCGATATTGTTTCCCGCCGAATAGCCGCCATTGGTCGAATTGATGACGAAGAGCCCGTCCCCGCCGCGATAGTCCGGCGGCACCGTCTGGCCGGCGGCGATGGTCTGCGCGTTCGGCACCATGGAACGGACCACGTTGGCGGTCCGCTTCCGGCGCGCCGGTTCGGAGGCATTGTCGACGACGATGATGTCAAGCTCGACACCACGCTGGTTCAGCAATCCGGAAAGACAGTCCGGCAGGTCTTCGTCACTGTTGTGGGTGAGAACGACGGCGGCGATCCTCAGCATGCGAGCGCCCCTCCATTGTCCAGGAGGACATCGATCAGCCGTCCACGCACGCCACCGTCGGCCCAGTGCAGCGCATCGCCTTGGCACTCCGCCGCCCGGCAAAGATAAAACCCGGCATGCAGCAGAAGCGAGAGAAGCACCAGCGCGTGACGCGTGGCACTGTCGTGCTCAGGGAAGGTGTTACCCATCCAGGCAATCAACTGACCGGCCGTGCCGACGGGATCGGCCGCCCCCCTCGCCGCGAGCACGTAATGGGTGAGATCGTAGCCGAGCGGCAAATCCTCGCTGGCATATTCCCAGTCGAAGACATAAAGCCGCTCACCCCTGACAAAACTGTTCCATGGCGTGAAGTCGCCGTGCGCCAGCGCCAGCGGCAGCTTCGGCAGACTGGCTCTGAGTTCATCGAGGCCGCGTTCGAACCGGTGCCGCCAAGCGGTTGGCAGCCGGTTGTCCCGGGCAAGTCTCAGCAATTCGCCGCCGGCATTCAGGGCACCCCTCGAGCCGGTGCGCGAGGCGAGTTCGGCGAGGAAGCGCAGATGTTCCGGCCGCGGATCCATCGGGCTGTATGTGCCCGCTTCCTTGCGGCTGTCGGTGACGAGGAGAGACGGTGCATCGCCCTCAAACCCGTGGAAGACCAGCAGTTTGGGCACGTCCGCGGATCTCAGCCGCATGCCATCGAGCCGTCCGAGCATGCGCGCCTCGTGCGAAAGAAAAGGCACGACCAGACTGTTGCGGCTGAGTTTCGCATAGCCGAGGATCCCGCCGCCGGCGTCCATGAACTGGATCGCGGTCTTTCTGTGCGGACCGGCCGTACCGGTGAAATAGGCGCACATGGCGAGATCGGGCAGCACGCCGTCCGGAAGCCTGGGCGACCGGTCGAAGCGGATGCGCCCCGAAGACCAGCCGCAGGTCAGGCCGGCCCGCAGCGCCGCCCTGATCCCGAGCCGCGCCGCCCGCGCGATGGCCGACGCCGGCTGATACATCGCGATCGACGCGCTCGAGACGCGGCCGGCGCCGAGCGGCATCAGCCACCAGCGGGCGTTGGTGCGCGCCTTCATCATGCCGTAGGCCGTGCCGCCGGACGCCACCGGCCTCACGCCCAGAGCGGCGAGATCGCCGAGGAACTGCTCGAACGGCTCCGCAGGGGAAGGCGGGTGCAATGGCAGGGAAGCGCTCACCACGTCCCCCTGTAGTCCCGAAGAACGCTGGCCGGACCGCTTGCCTGGCGCCAGTATTCGAGATTGACCATGGCCCGCAGCGCGCCGGGCATGCTCCGGGTTGCCCTCAGCCGCTCGCGAGCTTCGAGAAAGGCGATCCTGCGGTCGAGCTGACCGATGGCAAGGGCCGCGTCGCGGCCGCTCGAGCACGCCTCCCGCTCCACGTTCCGCCTGACTTTACGGAGCGCCTCGATCAGCGCCACAGCTCGGGATCGCGCCTTTTCCAGCCGCGCCTGCCGCTCCCCGGCACGTTCACCGAGCACGACGCTCGTCTGCTTGTCGTGACGGCGATAGCGCACCAGACGCTCGGGGATCGCCACGCCGGTCCCGCCGCTCGCGACCGCGTGAAGCGCGAACCATGTATCGTGCGTCATGCCCACCGGATCGCAATCGATCGGCATGAACCGTTCGAGCGTTTTGCGGCGGAAAGCCGAGGCCATGCCGTAAACGAAATTGCCGCCGCCGAGCATGGCGCCAAGCGGATCGCGGTGAAACCGCGCCTGCCGCCGCGCCGAAAACCGCGCCAGCTCCCACAGCGATATATCCAGCTCCGCTGTCTCCGAATTGAACTGGAAGGCATCGCAAAACGCGAAAGCGGCGTCCGGCTCGGCCCGCAACGTGTCGAGGAAGGTTTCGATCTTGCCGGGCAGCCAGATATCGTCCTGATCGCAGAAGAACACGATGTCGCCGCTGCATTCCGCCAGCGCCGCCTGGAACGCCGCGTTGACGCCGACATTTCGGCTGCCCTCGACGATGCGCATATGGACCGGCGCCTGCGCCGCGATCCGCCGCAGGAAGTCCGCGGTCCCGTCACCCGAGGCATCGTCGTAAATGACGAGTTCGTCCGGCAAGCGGGTCTGGTTGAACAGGCTCGCGACCTGTTGGCGGAGATGGACGATCCCCTTGTAGGTCGCCATGGCAACAGAAACACTTTCACCCGTCTGTTTGATCGAGCCCGCCTTCATGCCACCGTTCCTTTCGTCGGTGTCGGCGCGATGCAGAAGGTATCGACATCGCGGCTTGCCTTGTCGAGCATGAAGCGGGGGCCGCCATGCATGTAGTGCCTGTGCAGTTCCGTCTCGGATTCGACGTTGAAGACGCGGCGCGCGCCGGTCTTCAGCAGCCGTGCCGGAATGCCCCCGAGCACCGAGAAGGGCGGGACGCTTTGAGTGTAATCCTTGCCGAGCACGCTGTAGGAGGACGCGACGATCAGATCGTCCGGCGTGACCGTGCCCTTCTTGATGACCGTCCGGCTGCCGATCCAGTTGCGCGCACCGATGATGATTGCGGCCTTGCAGTTGCCGGCGGCTCCCGTTTCGGTATCGAGCACATAGTGAAAATCATTGTCGGCGATGGTTGTCTGGTAGGCGATGCCGGTCAGCTCGCCGATCCGGACGAGCGTGCTCGCGCAGATCAGCACGTTTTCGCGGATACGGGCCCGGGCACCGATATCCAGCACCCCTTCCGGGCCGATGTAGAAATCGCACCCCTGCATGACCGTGACGCCGTCGTGCAGGATCAGCAGGCCGAGATTGCGGATGATGGTGACGCCCTGCCCGCGGTCCACGCGCTTGCCGATCCGCACCATGCCGCGCCGCACGGGTCCACGGATTTCCACACTACCGGAGAGGCTCGAAAATTCGGTATGAGTGTGAATGTAGACCGGCAGCTTGACCGCCGTTCGCAAGGGCATTGAGCGCAGGTTGAAATAGATCGTCTTCGTCCAGCTCACGCGGAATAACCAGAGCCGGCTCTCGATCGTCGAAAACACCCTGTTGAAGAAGGATTTACGCCGGACCTTGCTGCTCGCGCGCGGCGGAACGCTCATCATGTTCATGCGAGCCCTCCAATCGATTTAAACCGCGAGCCGAAAATGGCGTTGATTTCATTGCGTTCGCCGGCCGTCAGCCCGAAACGGTAGGCCGCGGCAAGTGTTACCGAGCCGATGACCACCGCGCCGGCGATTTCCGCCATCTGAGTGGTCGGGAGAAGAGTGCCCGTTGCCCACCCCGTCGCAAAAGCAATGGCTGCGATGCAAGCCGAAGGCAGGATCACGACCCGGAGGAAACGGCCGATATTCAGATCGACGAGGCCGCGCAGCAAAACGAGCCGCACCGCCAGCATCACCATCGAGACGACCAGCATCAGCTGGAAGATCACCAGAAGATCCGCGCCCCGGGAAAAGGCGATATAGCCGAGCGGGATCACGCTCAGACCCAGCCCGCTGATGATCGTCTGGTAGAGGCGGATGGTGCCCGACGCCTGGGCAGCCGACAGAAGCGGATAGGAGAAACTGTTCACCGCCGCCGTCAGCAGCAGCAATCGGGCGATGGCCGCGGCCTGGGGAGGAACCGTTTCCAGCCAGAGCGCG
Organism: Hyphomicrobiales bacterium; assembly: GCA_002709005.1. Classification (GTDB taxonomy): domain Bacteria; phylum Pseudomonadota; class Alphaproteobacteria; order Rhizobiales; family Rhizobiaceae; genus Pseudohoeflea. Next base: position 16,605 of record PAPH01000048.1, read on the forward strand.
AGGATCGCGTCCATTCCGGCAACCATCGGCGCCGTCAGAACGAGCATCAGCAGAAACGAGAGTTTCGCGCTATGCTCGATGAGCCTGTGAAACCGCTCCATGTCGTTCGCTGCATAGGCACGCACGATCTGCGGGCTCGAGGTGATCTGCAGGTTGACGGCCAGCGTCGAGGTGGCGTTGTTGACCTGGACCGCGATGTTCTGGGCAGCATTCGCAATCGGCCCGAAGAACATGTTGAGCAGGATCCCGATACCTTGGATGTTGAGCATGAGCGATGCCGCGCCCAAGAGGCTCCACCCAGCAAAACCGGTCATCCGCGAAAGGATCCGGCGATCGCGGCAGACGCGATAGCGGCTGAAGCCGAGCTGCCATCTGCAATAGATCATCTTGCCGGCCGCCACGGAAAACGTGACGCCGAACATCAGCCCCGCGAACATTTCCAGAAGATCGCCGTTGCCGAGCATCAGGAGAAAGGCGACACCGAGCCGGAGAAACGCATGCAGCCCGTCGAAGATGGCGTAGGCGCCGAAGCGCTCCGAGGCGACGAGCGAGGCGTTGTAGGGGACGAGCACGATCGTCAGAGCGGTGGAAAGGACCGCGAAATGAAAGGCGAGCCGCGCCGCATCCATCCGCGCCTCGGGTATCACCATGTGGGCATCGAGAAACCACAGGCCCAGGGTCTCACAGACGATTACCGTCACGATGGCGATGAGAAAATGGATCTGCAGCGATGCGCTGAAAACGGCGCGCAGACGATCGGTGTCGTGTTGGCCGAACTCGAAGCTGAGAAATCGCTGCGTGCTGATCGACAGGGCAGAGTTCAGGAGGGAGAGCACCACCGTGATCCCGGCAACCGCGAAGTAGATGCCGTAGTCGACCACACCCAGTTGGGAGAGAACGATGCGCGACGAATAGAGCGATACCGCCATTGTCAGGAAGGTCCGTACGGACATGATCAGCGTGTTCGCCATCAGCGAGCGGCGCTTTTTCCCGGCCAGGTCCGCCGCCCTTCCGCTCTGCCGGGAACCGGCAGAAGGCCGTCCGTCTGCGGCAATGGAGATGTTCTCGCCGCTCATCGGCGGTTACTCCGCGTGACGAGCTCCATCCATCGGCTGAATGCGGCCGGTGGGTATACGGAATGCAGTTCGGTGCTCTGGACCGAACTCATGGAAGAAGGGCTCCCAGGTAGCTGCCATAGTCGTTCTTGCCGAAAAGCGTGACACGCTCGGCCAGGCCCTGAGCGTCGATCCACCCCCTTTGATAGGCGATCTCGTCAGGCGATCCGACCTGCAGGCCCTGCCGGCTCTGCAGGGTGCGCACGAAGTTGCCCGCGTCCAGCAGGCTCGCATGGGTGCCTGTATCGAACCAGGCATAGCCGCGGCCCATCTTCTGGACGGTCAGCGATCCTTGATCGAGATACATCTGGAGAAGCGAGATGATCTCCAGTTCGCCGCGCGCCGAGGGTTTGACCGCGCGGGCCTTTTCGGGCGCGGTCCCGTCCATGAAGTAGAGCCCGGTGACCGCGTAATCAGACAGTGGGACTTCGGGTTTCTCGATGATGCTGGAGACCCGGTCGTCCGCATCGAAGGCGACGACGCCATAGCGCTCCGGGTCGGAAACCCGATAGCCGAAGACGGTCGCACCGTGATCCTGCGCGGAGGCTGCCGCAAGGATTTCCGGCAATCCGTGGCCGAAGAAGATGTTGTCGCCCAGCACCATGACCGAGGCATCGCCGGCGAGGAAGTCCTCGGCGAGAATATAGGCCTGGGCAAGACCGTCCGGAGATGGCTGCTCGATCCAGGTGAACGAGGCGCCCCACTGGCTTCCGTCGCCCAGCGCGCGTTGGAACTGCGCGCGGTCCTCGGGCGTCGTGATGATCGCGATTTCCCTGATGCCGGCAAGCATCAGCACGGAGACCGGATAATAGATCATCGGCTTGTCGTAGAGCGGCAGAAGCTGCTTCGACAGTCCGACGGTGATCGGATAGAGACGCGTTCCCGATCCGCCGGCGAGAATGATGCCCTTTCGGGGTTTCATCGGAGTCACTGACAGGCTCATGCCGCCACTCCGCGCCGCTCGTGCACCGCGCCACGATCGAGCAGCACTCGCCACCAGTGCTCATTGTCGAGATACCATTGCACCGTCCTCTGCAGCCCTTCCTCGATGGTGAGCGAAGGCTTCCAGCCGAAGGCGTTTCTGATGCGCGAGGCGTCGATGGCATAGCGGGCGTCGTGCCCCGGACGGTCTGTCACGAAGGTGATCTGGTCGCCGTAAAGACCGATCGATTTCGGACGCTTGGCGTCAAGGATCGCGCAGATCGTGTTGACGATGTCGAGATTGGTCCGCTCGTTGGAACCGCCGATATTGTAGCTGGAACCGGCCTGCGCCTGTTCGAGAACGGTCAGCAGCGCATCGGCGTGATCTTCCACATAAAGCCAGTCCCGTACATTCGAGCCGTCGCCGTAGATCGGCAGGCTCTGGCCGCTGAGCGCCCGGATGATGATCAGCGGAATGAGTTTTTCGGGGAAGTGAAAGGGCCCGTAATTGTTCGAGCAGTTGGTGATCAGCGTCGGCAGGCCGTAGGTCTCGTGCCAAGCCCTGACCAGATGGTCGGACGAGGCCTTGGACGCCGAATAGGGGCTGCGCGGGTCATAGGGCGTCTCCTCGGTGAACTTCACGTTCCGATCGCGCGGAAGCGAGCCGAAAACCTCGTCGGTACTGACATGGTGGAACCGGAAGGAGCGCGGCTTGCCCTTGCGCGCCCAGTGCAGACGCGAGGCCTCGAGAAGATTGAACGTGCCACCCACATTGGTCTTGATGAAGGCCTCGGGACCGTCGATCGAGCGGTCGACATGGGATTCCGCCGCCAGATGCATGACAGCGTCGGGGTCGTATTTCTCGAAAATGTCGTCGAGCGCCGCGCGATCCTGGATGTTGGCGTGTTCGAACGCGTAGAGTGGATTGCCGGCAACCGTGTCCACATTGGCAAGACATGCCGCATAGGTCAGACTGTCGACATTGACGACGAAGTGCCCGCGCGAGACGGCGTGGCGGACCACCGCCGAACCGATGAAACCGGCACCTCCGGTAACGAGCAGGATCATTGGTTTAGCCTCCCCGCCGGAACGACGCCGTGTCGTCCCGCGCCCGTCGGGCGGATATCGTGGCCTGCATGCGTCATGTGTCCTCCAACTTTTTTCATTTCGCGCCAAATCCCCCGAGCAACGTCCTGAAGGTCTTCAGGAAGATCACGATCTCGATCCAGGGAGAGAAATTCTTGATGTAGTAGAAATCGAACTGCAGCTTTTCCCGCACGTCATCGACCTCGGCGACATGGCCCTGATTGACCTGTGCCCAGCCGGTGATTCCCGGCCTGACGATGTGGCGGTAGTGGTAGAACGGCAGTTGCGCCTCGTACCATTGCGACAGCGGAACCGCTTCCGGGCGGGGTCCGATCCAGCTCATCTGTCCACGCAGGATATTGATGACCTGGGGAAGTTCATCGAGCCGCGTCCGGCGCAGAAAGCGCCCGATCCTTGTGATCCGGGGATCGCCGTTGGTGGTAATCGCGCGCTGGCGTTCGTCCATGTCCGCGAGTGGCTCGGTTCGCATGGTGCGGAACTTGTAGATCTTGAACGGCTTACCGTGAAAACCGACGCGCTGCTGGCAGAAAAGGGCCGGTCCGGGGCTCTCGATGCGGATGAGCAAGGCGATGATCAGAAGAACCGGAGAGCCGAGGATCAGGATCACCGCCGCCGCCAGCCAGTCTCCGGCGTGCTTGAGCGTGAGATAGGCCTGGTTGGGATTGAGCGAGCCAAGCGTGTTTTCCGACAGATGATCGATCGCTACGCGCCCTGTCAGCGATTCCATGATCTGTTTGACGTGATAGACCGGCGTTCCCGAAAGCGCGCAATCGGTGATGAAGCGTTCCCACGTGCCCGACAGGTCGGCCCGAAGATCGGCGACGACGCCCTGGAATCGCTCGGTCGGCGCGAGAGGCGCGACCAGCATGCGCCAGGACACGCCTCCAATGGAGGTGACCTGCGCAACATCCCCGCCGGGCACCACCGCCAGCCGCGTCGGCTCCAGCTTGTTGGTGAAGAAGCCGAGGCCGAAATACCACGAGACCGAGAGCAGGAACGATCCCGCGGCCTGAAACCGGCTGTAGTCGAAGCGGAAGAAGAAGATGACCAGGAAGACGAGCCCGTAGGTCAGCGCGAAGGTCGGCAGGATGGCGCCCGCCGAAGCGACACCCGGAAAATTGCCGAGCCTGCGGTACAGGATATAGCCGAGGATATGGGCGATTGCCGCCGCGGCCACCGTTACCTGGTGGTTGCTGTTCGTCAGAACCTCCGGAACGTAGGCCATGCGCAACAGAAGCGGTATCCCGATGGCAAAGGCCATTCCGCCCAGAAGCTGATAGCGCACCCGGAGAATCCGGTGTTTCGGACTGTCCCAATAACCGATTGCCTGCCGGTACATCATCGCACTGTCTCCCCGTTCGCCGGAGAGACGTCGGGCTCAACGGCGATGATCTGCCGCCAGCAGTGTTCCAGGATCTGGCGCAAATCTCTCTGCGGCAGGCCAAGCAGGCGTGAGGTCCGCGCGCGGTTGCCGCAGCATCGGCGAAGCATGGTGAGGATGCGTGACAGCTCCATGCGCCGGATTGTCCGCACTGCCCGCTGATCGGCCATGTCGGGCCTTCCCCGGCCAGGGTCTGGCGCCCCGAAGCGCGCAAGGTGGTCGAGGACCAGATCCATCAATCCATCGGGATGACGCACCGTCCTGGTCATCGGAGCCTTCGGCCCGTATTCGGTGAAGGCGAAATTCGCCGCGGTGGCATCGAAGCGGATAGTTGCGGTGCGCCCGATCGTGATGAACCGTCTTTCCGCGTCGAAATGGAACGGCAAAGGCGCATCGCGCGCGACCGGATCGGCGAACAGGTTACGCAGTTCCCTGTAAAATTCGCCCAGCTGCCAGCGCTGCAGGTCCGTGCCGTAAACGAGAACTGCACGAGGCATATCGGCGGGCCTGGGAATGATCGATCCGGCTGCGGCGCCACGTTGCCCGAAGCTCACCGGTTCCTTGCGCGAACCGGCGCTGAAGAGGGGCACCGTCACCGGCTGTCCGTCCGCCGCCATCGCTGGCGCGGATACGTCGGCCTGCGTCATTGCATCACCCCGAAGCCTTCGAGTGCCCGGGGCGGAAAGGGGCTCGGACGCGGAGGTGTCGCCGGCACGCTCAATGATCGAAAGTAGTAGCCTTGGAACCAGCGCGCGCCGGCATCTTGAGCGATATCGAGATCTGCCGCACTTTCGATGCCCTCGACCACGACGTCGGCTGCGAAGTCGCCGGCAAGCGATACGACATGATGCAGCAGACGGTCGCCCTCGCTGCCTGCCAGGCACTGACGAACCAGCGAGCCGTCGACCTTGACGATATCCGCCTTTGCCGCCCGCGCGAAGGCGATCGTGCTCAGGCCCCCGCCGAAATCGTCGAGCGCGATCCGGCATCCGGTGGCCTGCAGCGCCCTGATGAATTCCAGAGCGCTTCCCGTGTCCTGAGGCAGCGCGGTTTCCGTCACTTCGACGACAAGACGCGAAGCGATATCCGGCGAGCGCCGCAATTCATCGAGCACCGAGCACCACCAGACGTCGTTGGCGACCGAGAGGCCCGAGATGTTGCAGCCCAGCACCGCCTCTGGCTCCCGCCGCAACATGGTGATGACGGAGCGCGCCACGGACCAGTCGAAAGCGCGCGTCAACCGAAGCCGCTCGAGAGCTCCGAGGTAGACGGCCGGCATGAAGACGCTGCCATCGGCGCCCGAGAGGCGGCACAGGCATTCGTGGTAGAGCGCGAAGCCGCCCTCCTCCCTGCCGACCACGGGCTGCCGCGCGAAATTCAACTCGCCGACATTGAGCGCGTCGTAGGCCATGCTGGCCGCCGCCATGTCCAGCCGGAACTGCGTGGTGTCCACATGCAGCGGCGGCGCCATGCTGCCGATGTTTTCGCCCGACCGGATCGTCAGGGAAACGACGATGATGCTCGAGCCGTTGAAGATGAGTTCGCGCGTCGCAGCCTGGATGGCGGCTTCCAGTTCCCGCAAATCCAGTCCGGAACGATTGGTGCCGCTATAGGTGACGCGCACGCCCCACGGCTCCGGCACCGATGTCCACGACTGGGTGCCGAGGACTTCCTCGAAACGCCGCCAGACTTCCCCCAGGACCCGGCCCGCCACGCCCTCGGAATAGGCGGCGGCGATGCCGGGCAGGTTTTCGATGACGATCGCGTAGGTGGGACTGCGTGTCATCGCCAACCTCCCCCTGCAGCGGGAGTTGCGCAGGCGGCCGGGAGAAGGGCCGGAAGGACGAGGCGGAATGGCGCCGAATCGCGTGCGGCGCACCGCCAGAGGAAACGAAACACCCCTTTTTGGTGCTGTTTTGCGTGAAGATCCGGGCGGCGGGCGGCCCGTTTCGGAGCGGGTTTTCCCGCAGCGATTCCAGCGGTTGGCGAGAGGCACGAAAGAGCCAACCACCCCGCCTCGGCGGAGCGCATAACCCATTCAAATTGCTGAGAGAATTCGTCGGCCCTTTCGGCCTTCGCTACCGGCTTGGAGCCCCCAAGGCAAGCGCCTTTGCAACAACCGGATTCGCCCCATCGCCACCCCTGCATAAAGGGTTCCCTTGGGTACTTAATGCAACCAAGGCATCAGCCAAGGGGGGCTGCGCTGAATTTACTGACTTTTTCCGGCCATCGTTAACGGCGGCCGAGGGTGGAAGAAAGGGAACCTTTACTGTCAAGAATATGGCGAAATACCGACATGATTTTCTTGGGGTTCAGACACGGGGCGAAGCGGCCCTGCAGGCAAAAGGCATGCGGAGAACGCCTTAAAGTCGGATGAGAAAAATGAAAATTGGTTATGCTCGCGTATCGACAGAAGATCAGAAATTAGATCTTCAAATTCAGGCACTTAAGAAGCAAGGCTGTAAACGCATTTACACTGACCACGGGGTATCGGGCAGAGATTTCGAACGCGCCGGCCTCGATGAGGCTCTGGGGATGCTGAAAGCTGGGGATACACTTGTCGTATGGCGGCTGGACCGGCTTGGCCGCTCCCTCATTCACCTCGTACAGCTGATGGAGGAATTCGGGCGAAACGGCATCCATTTCCACTCGATTTCCGAATCAATCGACACGAGTTCCTCGGGGGGACGGCTTGTGTTCCACATGATGGCAGCGCTTTCCGAATTCGAACGTTCGCTCATCAGCGAGCGGACCCGCGCCGGCATGGCCGCGGCCCGCAAGGGCGGACAGCGACTCGGACGCCGCCCGATCCTGACGGACGAGCAACTGCGAGATGCGGTAAGCGCCATCGAAGTCAAAGGCGAATTGCTTCAGGACGTGGCAAAGAAATTTGGCTTGGCGCCACGATCCCTCCGCAGGATGATCCAGGCACGAGGGGACAGGTTGGCAGCGTAAAATTTTTAAAGTTTGTCAACTATGAAACAAGAACCATAATATCAACTATTCGCGATATTGCGGTCAGCGGCATTAGGTTCTAATTTCCGCTGACGGTTGTTTGTCGCATGACCCGTAGCGGATAGGTGCGGGGGACTTATATGCGTATTGGCTATGCGAGAGTATCGACTGAAGACCAACATCTGGACTTACAAAGGGATGCGTTAAAGAGAGCGGGATGCACGAAAATTTTCGCGGACTACGGGGTGTCCGGGAAAGGTTTCAATCGCCCTGGGCTCATGAAAGCACTAAGTGAATTGGAACCGGGCGGAATGCTCGTCGTTTGGCGCCTCGACCGCCTCGGACGATCGCTGCCGAAGCTGATTAACTTTGTTGATGAACTGGGCCAGCGCGAAGCGCAGTTCTGTTCGCTGACGGAGAATATAGATACATCCACATCCGGTGGGCGGCTCATTTTTCACATCATGGGAGCGCTTGCCGAATTCGAACGCAACCTCATCAGCGAGCGTACCAAGGCCGGAATGGAAGCGGCGCGCAATCGCGGAATTCATCTCGGGCGAAAGCCGGCACTCAGTGCGGATGACGTGGAGATAGCGGTCCAGGCATTGGCCGCAGGGGAATCAGCTAGCGCCATCGCTTCTAGAATGCAGGTGACGTGCAGAACTTTGAGAAAGTACCTGAACGCCTTCGATCAAGGCCAAATAACAAAATAGCAGCGGGCAAAGTCATGGGGGAACAGGCGAAAAGCCCGCCGCGTCGAGTTCGACGAACCGGAAGTTGGGACAGGCTTTACGTCGTCGCGGGAGAAAATGATGAAGCAGGGTCGTATTATTTATGTACTCGATCCGTATTCTGCGACACTCGCTACCGTGACTATTCCAGACAACGACGAGTCCGGCGCATATCGGCGCATCATCGGATCCGACGGTGTGGATCGTGTGCAGTTCGACCGGAACCATTCGCTGTATTTCGATGACGAAGGCCTGGCCGACGGCATCACCCATTACACGATGGTCGATGGACACTCGGACCCCATGGTGGGACGGCTCGTGATCGCCAGCGACGATGCAGCCCTGTCCGCCCCGAGCCTGTCGGCGCAATCGGTGCTTGATCGGATTTCCTGTTTCCAGGCTGTCATGGACCCCGTCATAAGAACCACCGAGGCGACCTCGGAGGGCATGACGACCTATGTCAGCGCGGTTTCGGGCTTCAATTTCCGGGTCGCACCGGTCACCATCCGCATACGCGACGACAAGGAATAGCGCCGCCCGAAGGCAAGGCAACCGGTGAGGATCCTGGCGGCGTCAAGCCGCCGATCTTTCCCCTGCCTTCGACGCAGGCATCCCTGTTCGGAAGAACTGCGACATCCTGACACTGCGGAAGCCGGCCAGAGCCACATTCATCTGCTGTGGAAAACGGGGATATTGTGGACTTGAACCTCTGGACACGCTCCGAATCAACGGAAATTCCACTGCTTACGGACCCGCGCAGATATCGGCGCGCGTCGTCGGTGTCTGGCCGACTTCCACCGAATAGGCGCGGAACCCCACCTCATCGAGAAGCAGGATCCGGTAACAGGGATTGCCGCCCGTCCACATGGGATCCGGTGCATCGAGATCGGTGATGAACCGGTGCGAGCAGGCCTGTCCCGAACTGAAGGCGATGCCCTCCCGGCTCGTGCCCGACAGCGGCACGTGGATATGGCCGAAGACGACATGCCGGACCCCAGCCGGATGCGCGGCCAGACGCTCGATGAGCCGGCCGTCGTCATGCATGCCGATATGGGCGAAGTGAGCGATGCCGCAATCGACCGGCGGGTGGTGGATGAATACGGTCACGGGCAGATCTCCCGCGCTGGCGAGAGCGCTATCGAGCCAACCCATCCGGTCCTCGCCATAGATACCGCCGATCACGCCATGCTCATGGCTGTCAAGAAACAGAAGCCGCCCATAGGGTGTATCGAGCCAGGACTGGATGAACCCGTTCTCATCGACAGGATGATCGGGGAAGGCATTTCGGAACTGCGGCCGCTTGTCGTGATTGCCGAGGAGCAACCGGGTCTCGAAGGAAACGGGCGCCAGAATGTCCTGGAGAAGCGCATAGGCTTCCGGATCGCCGAAATTGCACAGGTCCCCGGTCACCACCAGAAGATCGGCGTCGGCGTGCTTGTCAACGATGTCGGACACCGCGGCGCGCAACTGTTTTTCCGGATCCACGCCGTTGACCACGATGCCGGACGGCATGAGGTGGGAATCCGTCAGCTGAATGATTTTCATTTCCACGTCTTTCATCGCAAAGAAATTGCGGGGCCACACGGACCCCGCAATCGGATCAGGAGAGCATGCCGCTCTTAGTTCATCAGCGTGTTGGTCTCGGCGACGATCTGCTTGAGACCGTCCTCCGGGGTCACCTCACCGCGCATGACCGCGCCGATGACGTCGCGCTGGGTGCGCCAGATGCGCACCGAGTCACCACCCGGATAGCCGGCCCACGGCAGCGAGCGGTCGGCCTGCAGCGAAGCGGTCTTCACGTTCGGATGCTCGACGTAATAGGATTCGAGGTAGTCCGGGCCGGTCGCCTTCTTGTTGGTCGGCAGGTAGCCGGTGATACGCACGATCATGTCCTGCGCCTGCGGCCCGGTGATGAACTTGAGGTACTTCCAGGCAGCCTGCTGCTTGGCTTCGTCCTGGGTGAGGATCACCGCCGAATTGCCGCCCGTCGGCACGCCGCCATTTTCCTTGTCTTCCTGCGGGAAGGTTGCGGTCTTCAACTCGAACCGGTCACCGACGAGGCCTTCCACGGTCTGCACGTGAGCCGGGGTCGAGAAGATGAAGCCGGTACGCCCGGCGCCGAACTGCTGGCGCGACTGATCCCAGTCGAGAAGGTTCTGGCCGCCTTCGGTGACGAAACGGCGGGTCAGCTTCAGCGCGTTGAGGCCCTTTTCATTGTCGAACGCCACCTGCTTGGTTTCGTCGTCCACGAGCTTGCCGCCCTGCTGGAAGATCAGCGCCTGCCACAGCCAGTCATCCGGCCAGCCGTTGATGTCGTAGCCGATGCCGGCGATTTCCGGATCGAGCGCGTGGATCTTGGCGGCGAGATCGATCAGGCCGTCGAAGGTGGTCGGCATGTTGTCCGGGTCGCCGCCGGCCTTCTTCACCAGATCGGCGTTGATGTACATGATCGGCGAGGAGGCGTTGACCGGCAGGCCATACTGCTTGCCGTCGATCTGGCCGAGAGCGGCCATCTTCGGGGAGTAGTTCTCATCGAGAAACGCTTGTCCGCCCTCGGCTTCGATGAACGGACCGAGATCGGTGATCTGGTTGCGCGGTTCGAGTGAGTGAACCAGCTCGGCGGTCAGGTTGTAGCCCGAGAAATAGACATCCGGCAGGTTCCCGGTGACGGCAGCGCGCAGGACCTGCTGCTGGCCTTCGTTGTAACCCGGCGCGGGTGCCAGGAAGTTGATCTTGATGTCGGGGTTGTTCTTCATGAATTCATCGGCCAGCGGCTGATGAAACTTGGTGAATCCCGGCAGGTTGTAGAGCACCTCGAGCGTGACCGGCTCGTCGGCGAAGGCCGGTGCGGCGATGCCGGGAAGAGCAAGGGCTGCGACGAGACCGCTCATGACGGTACGACGATTGAGTTTCATGGATGTGTCTCCAATGCGGTTGAGAGAGGGATTACTTGACGCCGGTCATGGTGATGCCTGCGATGAAGTGGCGTCGGGCAAGCAGGAAGCAGACGAGCATGGGCGCGGTGATCAGGGCGGCACCCGCCATCAGCGCACCGTAATTGGCGCCGGATTCGACATCGGCGAAGAACAGCATTCCCAGCGGCGGCGGGGCGAGATTGATGTCGGTGACCACGATCATCGGCCAGTAAAGGTCGTTCCAGTGGGCTACCAGCGAGAAGACGGAGAAAGCTGCCAGTGAGGGCAAGGAGCCGCGCAGCACCAGCCCCCAGCAGATTTCCATTTCCGAAAACCCGTCCATCCGCGCCGCCTCGATGATTTCGTCGGGATAGCTGCGGAACGACTGGTGAAAGAGGAAGATGGCGAAGACCGAAAGGAAGAACGGCGCCATCATCGCGAAATAGGTGTTGAGCAGTTCGAGCTTGGCAAGCCCGACAAAGAGCGGCAGTGCGAGCGCCTGCATCGGCACGCAAAGGGCTGCGATGACGAGCGTCAGGAGAAGCTTCCGGCCCGGGAATTTCAGCTTCGCCAGCGCATAGGCAGCCGGCACCGCGGTCAGGACCTGCACCGCGAGAATGCCGAAACAGACGAACGCGCCGTTGAGCATGAAGCGGGCCATCGGCACCTGCCGGGCGGCGCGCTCAAAGTTCTCGCCGGCGGAGAAATCCTTCGGGATAGGCCACAGCGAGATGTCGAAGATCTCGGCAGGCGAGCGGATGGAGGTGAGGAACATCCAGTAGAAGGGCAAAAGCATCACGAAGGCGCCAGCCGCGAGTACCAGATGCGGAAGGTATGAGCGAAGCCGCGCCATCAGTAGTGCACCTTCCGGTCGAGATGGACAGTCTGCCCGATGGAGAGCACGAGGATGATGGCGAGGAAGATCAGCGTCAGGGCAGCCGCATAACCGGTGTTCGAATATTCGAAGCCCTCGAGATAGAGCGAGAACAGAAGCACCTCGGAGCCGAAGCGACCCTTGGTCAGCACGGCCACCGTCTCGAACACCTTGAAGGCGGAGATCGAAGTGGTGACGACGACGAAGAGCGTGGTCGGCCCGAGCATCGGCCATGTGACGGTGAAGAAACGATCGATCGGGTTCTTCGCGCCGTCGAGGCGGGCCGCTTCATAGAGATCCTGCGGGATCGCGGTCAGACCCGCCAGAAACAGCACCATGTTGAAGCCGAGCACCTGCCAGACTCCGATCATCGCCATTGTCGGGATCAGAAGGGAGGGATCGGAGAGAAACGAGACCGGCTCGAAGCCGAACCATTTGATCGCGGCATTGACCGGCCCGATCGAGGGGTGGAGCAGGAACTGCCACACCGTTGCCATGGCAACCAGCGTCGCGGTCACCGGAAGGAAATAGGCCGCTTCCCAGAACGCGCGGCTGCGCCTGCGCCCCTGCACCAGAAGCGCCACGCCAAGCGCCAGTCCGACGCCGAGTGGAATGACGATCAGGGCGTAGATGACAGTGTTCTTCATCGCGCGCATGAACACCTGGTCGCTGAAGGCTTGGACGAAATTGTCGATGCCGATGAAGCGTGTCGAAAGCGCACCCAATTGGTAGTCGGTCACCGAAAACACGGCGAGAACGATGACCGGGACCACGTAGATCGCGAGGAGCAGAAGAACAGCGGGCGCGACGAACAGGAAGCCGCGCCGCATCATCTTCCACTCTCCGGAAGCCCGACGTTTCGCGCCTTCGCCAGCCCGTGCGGCTTCGAGTTCGGCAACCGCGCTCATGCCACCAGTTCCCGGTGCGACAGTCCGGCAAGCCGCTGGCCGTCGACACCGAACAGGTGCGCGCGGTCCGCCTTCACCGTGACGGCAAACACGCCGTCGTCGCCCGCCGGCAGCGGATCCGAGGCACCCAGACGCAATGTGATCCGGTGGGAGGAATCATCGAGAAGGCTTGTATGGACGAACCGGTCTGCACCGTGCATTTCGATCCGTTCGATCCGCACCTTCAGGCCCGTGGCGGCGGGCACGAGATCCTCGGCCCGCACGCCCAGTGTTGCGACCTGACCGGCGCGCGATCCGGACGCGCCGATATTCAGCACCTTGCCGTAGGCGCTGACCGAGCCGTTTTCGGCGATTTCCACCGGGATGAGATTGATCGCCGGCGAGCCGATGAAGCGGGCAACCGTCAGGCTCGCCGGGCGCTGATAGAGATCGGACGGGGTGCCGAGCTGCTCGATCCGTCCCTCGCTCATCAGGGCGATACGATTAGACATCGTCATCGCCTCGACCTGATCGTGCGTGACATAGATGAACGTCGCGCCCAGCCGCCGGTGCAGGTTCGCGAGCTCGTCGCGCATATGGGCGCGCAGCTTGGCGTCGAGATTGGAGAGCGGCTCGTCCATCAGAAAGGCCGCCGGAGACCGCACGAGCGCCCGGGCAAGTGCCACGCGCTGGCGCTGGCCGCCCGAAAGCTGTGCCGGCTTACGGTCGAGAAGATGGGCGATCTGCAGCGTTTCGGCAGCCTCGCCGACGCGGACGTCGATCTCTTGGAGCGTGGCGGCGGGTGCCGTCATCCGGCCGATCAGCGGCATGCGTCCGGCGAGCGACAGATTGCGCATGCGAAGCGGGGTGGCGATGTTCTCACGCACCGTCATGTGCGGATAGAGCGCGTAAGACTGGAAGACCATGGCGAGGTTGCGGTCGCTCGGGTCCATCTCGGTAACATCGTTGTCAGCGATCAGCACGCGACCCCGGTCTGGCCGTTCGAGGCCCGCGATGATCCTCAGAAGCGTTGACTTGCCACAACCCGACATGCCGACGAGAGAGAGGAATTCGCCCGGGCGCACGGCGAGATCTATGCCCTTCAGCACGTCTTCCGCGCCGAAGCGCTTGCCGATGCCTTTGATCTCGAGCGAATTTCGTGTCATCCGGAACTCCATATTTCGGCACCGTATTGGGACCGTCAGATGACGGGCCGACGACAGTTCCGCGAAGCTTTGATGACAAGCCCCAGTTCCGGCGGCCCTGACGCGCCGCATGCTTGCACGGCCGGCAACGCCGCAATCAGAAGACGCCGCGGTCCGAACGGGCCCGAAATACGAAAAAGCTCCCGCCGGATCGTTGCGGGAGCTCAAGGTTGTTTAGTGGCCGGATGGAATGACGGCAGCGCTCGCCGGGGAAGACGAGGCGGGCGCGTTTGCCTGCCCGGCATCCGCCGGGAGCGTTGCGGCGCCTACCTTCTCGAGAACCGGACCGGGGCGGTGATCGTCTTGTTGACGCCGGGCGGCGGTTTGGGAACCGGGGAGGCGCGGCGCACAAGCGACAGGACTTCGTTGTCGAGCGCCGTGTAGCCGGAGGAGCGAGCGATGGAGGCGGAACGGACATTGCCCCCGGCGTCGATGCTGAAGCGGACATAGACGATGCCCTCCTCTCCGCGCCGCCGCGCGTCACCCGGATAGCGCTTGCGGCGCTCCAGATGGGCCATGAGGCGGGACTGCCAGCGAGCCATCTGCGCCTTCGATACGCCCGTCGAGGTCTGGCTGGCGGCGTTTCGCCGGGACTTCTTGGCCTGCGCCTGCGCCTTGCGCGTGGCCTCGGAGGCGACCTGCTGCTTCTGCGGAGCGGGCTTGCTGGTTTTCTTGACGGGTGGCTTCCTCGGCTTTTGCTTTTCCGCCACTTCCCGCTTCGGCGGGGTCGGTCGCGGCGTTGGCAACGGAACCGCGGCGTCGGGCAGCATTGCCAAGGCATCCTCGGTGGGCTCCTCCTCTTCCACCGGATCCTCGACCGGTTCGGCTTCAGCTTCCTCCGCCGGTTCGGTCACATCCTCGATGATCTCTTCGGGCGGAGTCTCTTCCGATTTCACTTCCTCGGTGGGCGTGCTCGCGTCGGCATCCTGCACCTGTTCGGAGATCTCGGTCTCCTCTGTCTCGACGGCTTCCGGCAGGGCCGCCAGATCGATCATGATAGCGGCGGGCGGAGCATGGTCGGCGGCGACCGCGGGATCTTCGCGCATCATCCAGGCCGCCGCGCCCAGATGAACGGCCAGAACCACCGCGGCCGCCCCCGTCCACATGGCCGCCCCGGCAAGGCGGCCGCTCCCGCGCTGCCAGGCGGGACCGCTCATTTGGCAGGCTCGGGAGCCGCCGATGCGCCAGGACGCGGCTCATCGCCAACGCCGGCTTCATCAGCACCATCGGCGGCGGCTGTACCCGTGCCCGCTTCCGCGCCTTGCGTCTTTTCCAGACCCACCAGCGCGATCTTGAGATAGCCCGCGTCGCGCAAGAGGTTCATCACGTCCATGACATCGCCATAGTCCACCGCGCGGTCGGCGCGCAGGAAGATGCGCGTCTCGCGGTCGCTTTCGGTCAGACCGTCGATCGCCACGCCCAGCCCTTCGCGCGCCACCTCTTCCTCGCCCAGATGCAACGACAGGTCCGGTTGCAGGCTGACATAGACCGGCTCGTCGGGCCGCTCTTTCGGCTGGGCGGTCGACGCCGGCAGGTCGACATCGACATCGACCGTCGCAAGCGGCGCCGCGACCATGAAAATGATCAGCAACACCAGCATGATGTCGATGAAGGGAACGATATTGATCTCGCTGTTTTCCTCGGGCAGCGATCCCGCGTTCCTGCGAATGCCTCCGGCCATGGCGTTTACTCCGCAGCCGCCGGAACCGCCACGCTTGCCGGACTTCCGGGATCGTTGGCCGGAACGCGGCGCAGATCAAGTTCAAGGCTGACGAGTTGCTCCACTCCCGAGGAGGCGTCGGCGAGCACCTGCCCGTAGCCTGCGATGCTTCTCGCGAACACATTGTAGATGATGACCGCGGGAATGGCGGCGACGAGGCCGATCGCCGTGGCCAGCAGGGCCTCGGCGATGCCCGGCGCGACGACAGCGAGGTTGGTGGTCTGAGCCTCCGAGATGCCGATGAAAGCGTTCATGATGCCCCAGACCGTGCCGAACAGGCCGACGAAGGGCGCGGTCGAACCCACCGTTGCCAGAAGTCCGGTGCCACGGGACAGACGCCGTGTCGCCTGCGCCTCGATACGGGCAAGCCGCGCGCCCAGACGCTCCTTCACCCCATCATTGCCGGCATGATCGAGCGCGCTCGACGAGCGCCGCAATTCGTCCTCCGCCGAACGCACCATGAAGGCCGCCGGGCCGCCACGGCCCGCAAGCTGACGAATGGCATCGGCCAGGGTGGTGGCCGATCCCACCACATCGGCAGCGCGCCCCGCGCGCGCCTTTGCGCAGGCGAGTTCCACGGTCTTGAACAGCCAGACCGTCCAGACACCGAGCGAGGCGAGCGCAAGGCCGATCATCACCGCCTTTACCACCCAGTCGGCGGCCATGAACATGCCCCAGGGCGACAGGTCGTGCGGCAGTTTCGGATCGCGCTCCCCAGCGGCCAGCAAGTGCGTGAGCGCTCCGGCCGGGACTTCGAAAAAGGAGGGCGCAAGCTCGGAAGAAGCCTCGACGGCCGGAGTGGGCTCAGTGGCTGTCGGCTGCGGCTCTTCCACGGCAGACGAGGATGCGGTTACGCCGCTCTGCGAGCCGGCATCGGGCTCGGCGCTGCTATCGCTCTCGGCACTGACGCCTCCGCCCGCGTCGACCTCTGTTCCGGGCGCTTGGGATGTCGCGGGAGGTTGAGCAGCTTCGGCCGGCTCGGCGACTTTCGGCGGGGTTTCCTGCGCAAATGCGATGACCGGAAACCCGACCAAGAGCGCCGCCGTCACCCACAGCATGGCTCCCACTCGGTGCCGCCCGTTCCGACGGCGCCGGCGACCGGGCGCGTGAAAATGCTGACAGGTCATCTTTTGTCCTTTTGTTCCAGGCCCGTGACCGGGTTGCGGGTCACGGGTTGATATCAGGCGAAATGCGGGTGGACCCGGGAGCCGCAGCGTCGGGCGAGAGCTGCCGGTGTCCCAGCCGCCGGCGCAGCCGGGCGGTCGCCCGCATCTGCTGGACGATCGCGTGCAGATCGCAGTCGAGGCACCCGATCCGGCTGCCGCCTGACACATTTCCCAGATCCGCAACGGTAAAATCATCGAATACGGAGAGAAAGGAGCCGAGCGCCGACCGATGCAGCGCATCGAATTCACCCGTCGCTCCGACATGTTCCGTCTCGGGCCAGGGCTCCTCCGGCCAGCCGCTGTGCCGCTGCTCCCCCTGCACCCCATCGTTGAATGACGGCTCCATCAGCCGGATGATGGCGCCGAGCCGGATTTCGCTGGCCGGCCGCGTCAGCCGGATGCCGCCGCCCCGGCCCCGGACGCTTTCCAGCCAGCCGTCCCGCACCAGCCGGGCCACCACCTGAGCGGCGTGATCCTTCGTCGTCCCGGCGAAACCGGCCGCCTGCCGGGTGGTGATCGCCCGGCCGCTTCCCGGCCCCGCGCCGCTGCGCTCGCACAAGGCCAGAACCTGAACCGCAATCTCGGCCTGTCGCGTTAGTCTCATCATCGCCCGTTTCCTCCGTCCTTGGTCACGCTAGTGCCGGCCTCATTTCACGCTGGACACTTCAATCATCGGCCCGCAGCGTGGCTTGGCGCTTGGGCCGGGTGCCGACATAGGCTGCGCTGGCAAGCAAGACCGCCGCGACGAGGGCGGCCGCCAACGGGCCCGGTTGCGCCGCGCCCCAGAACAGCAAGTAACCGCACGCCATACCCGCCAAGGCGGTCGCCTTCGCCCGGCGCGGCACCGCGCCGTATTCTCGCCAGTCGACGATCACCGGTCCAAGTCGCGGATGGCTCAGCATCCAGGCTTCCAGACGCGGCGACGACCGGCCGAAGAACCAGGCCGCCAGGATCAGGAAGATAGTTGTCGGCATCACGGGCAGAAACGCGCCGATCACGCCGAGCAGAAGCATCAAGAAGCCGAGCGCGACGAATCCCGCGCGGCGTGCCAGCTCCAGCGGACCCGACGATCCCTGCCTGCTTGCCGACGAATACCGTTTGGCCGCGCGCTCGCTGGCAATGGCTGGCTCGCGCACGGCAAAACGGGCCTGCCGATCGACGTGTTGGCGATCAGCGGGCAAAGACATCGCGCACCAGCCCCGAGACCCGTCCAAAGGCGGTTTCGGCCCCGGCGACCACCCGCGCCTCCTCGTCTTCCGACAGGGCCACCGTATCGAGAGCGGCGGTAAAGGTCCGCCAGTGCAGGCCGCGCCCCTCCGGCGCTCCGGCCAGATGCCGCGCGCCGAACGTTTCCGAAAGGTCCAGCTTCTCCTTTGCCCATTTGAGCAGGAAAGCGGCCCCCATATTCGAGCCTTCCGCCACATAGAGCCAACCCAGCGTGGTGGGCAGATCGGCGGGTTCACCAGCCGCGAAAGCCGGCAAGGACGAGAATGCCGCCGGTTCCGTGCCGAGATCGGCCAGATCCTGCTCGATCAGCGGCAGCCGCCGCCGACCCTGCAAATCCGGCAGCAGGACATCCAGCGCGGCATTGGCATAGAGCGCATCGATGTCCCGGTGGAAGCCGTGCTGCACCTTTACGAATTGCGCATACCGTTCGCGGCTGGAAAACGGCTCATGGGTCATGATCGATTGGTCCAGCCCCTCATGCGCCGCATGCGTTGCAGCCTTCAGGCGCTTTGAGCGGGAGAGAGCGGGAGGAGTCTCGAGTATGTCAGTGGTCACGGTCAGCCTTTCCTGGATCGGTCCCCCAAGCGCGAAATGGGGCCTCTATTGTTAAGACGAATGAGCGGCCCCGTTTTCTCAGTCCGCTCGCGCTTTTTTTCATTGCGCCAGCACATTCGGAGCGAAGCGGAGAACACAAGTGCCGTTTCCGACGCTCGCACCGCCGCCCCGGACGTCAGAATTTCGCCGTCAGCGACGCGAAGAAGGTGCGTCCCGGCCCCGGCTGTGTCACCAGCGAAAGGGGATCGACGTAAAATTGGTCGAAGAGATTTTCGATGCGGGCCGAAGCGGTGAAGTGTTCGTTGATCTTGTATTCGGCGAACACATCCACGAGTGTGTAGGGCTCCCATTTTACAAGGGAAATGAACTGGCTCGCACCTGTCGCAGTGACTTCTCCATGCCCGGCCCCACGCGGTCCGACATAGCTGACACGTCCGCCGGCTGTCAGTGCATCGTCCAGGAAACGTTGCGATAGCGTCAGATCCACGGAATATTCGGGCGGAACCTGATTGGTCGCGTAGTCCCCATAGAGCGTACTGCTGCCGCAGGTGTCGGCGGTGCGGCAATACTCGACGTCGATATAGTAGTTTGCCGCCAGTTCAGCGGTGAAGTCGTCTATTTCGTAGCGAGTTGACAGCTCAAGGCCGGAAAATTTTGCCTGGTCGATATTGTAGACGCTCATCGTCTGAACGGTCAGGTCGGCCATCTGGATCGACTTGAATTCCCTGGAGATATAGTCGTCCACCGTCCAGTTGAAGTAGCCGAACTTGAGCATGGCTCTATCGTCCGCAAACAACACGTCGTCCCCGAACAAATTGGCGCCGACCTCCCAATTGCTGGAGCGCTCGGGCTTCAATGCGGCGTTGAAGATCGTGCTGAAGCCGGTGAGGGACTCCATGATGCTCGGCGAGCGCATGGCATTGGAATAGTTGACGTAGAACTGGGTGCCTTCAAAGGGTGTGAGCGTTATCCCCGCCGACGGACTTAGACCGCCCGCATCCAACGTCTGCCCGTAAGTATCGGGGTCATAGGGAGACTGGTCCGGCGACTCGCTGCGATCCTCGCTCCAGTAGTGCTGGTACCGCAAGCCAGCGTTGACTGTGAGCCAGTCGAGGGGTTCCCATGAGGCCTTTCCGTAGATCGCTGCTTCCTGCCTTTCCCCGTCGCGAAGACCCGCGCCCTCCAGTTCGTGCGTGTAGGCGCTCGGGGTCGTATCCTCGCTCTTGTAGGAGAGGCCGTAATTGACGTTCAGCGCGCCATAGGACGTGTCGAACTTCGAGGTATTCGATATGTCGCCGCCCCACATGGTCGTGTCGGAACCGACACGGAAATCGTCCGGCAGCCCATAGGAGGCGGGCGGCGGGTTGGACCAGTTCCGCAGGCGAATGGGATTGCGCTGCTCAAGCTTGCTGATCCAGATGTTGGACTTGAGATCGAACAGATCGCTGTCGTCCGGCTGCCACCTATATTGAAACGTTCCGGTGTCCAGCTTGACGCCCGTCGTTTGCGCTTGCTGGACGGGTTGTCCGTATTCCGTTCCCAGCGCAGAAGCGAGAAGGTCGCCCGCCTCGCTGCGGTAGCCTGTATATCCGAGCTTTACGCTTTGCCCGTTGCCGAAACGCAGCGTGCCCTTTGCCAGGTATGATTCTGTCTGGAGCTCGGTGTTGAGGACCTCTTCTCCCGGACGATAATTGGCAAGTCCCTGGTTTTCAACATAGTCCCGGTAGATAAAGAGGTCGGGGCAAACGCCGCTTGCATAGCAGAACGGGCGAGGACCCGTGCCGACGGGATCGGCATGCGGTCCGTGTTTCCCCGCGTGGTAGTTTCCCCGCTCGCGATAGGCGTAGCCTGCGAGGAAATCCACATTGTCCAGACTCACGGCCCCGACAATGTTGCCGGAGCCCTGTGTCGGCGTCAGGAAGGATGGGCGATCCATGCCGGTGCCCGAGCCGGTCGCCGATCCGTAACCGCTCGTCGGGTCACTGGCTACACCGATCGGGTTGCTGATCAGATAGCCGGCCCTGTTTCCCGCCTGCGGCGAACTCGTGTTGGTGCCGAAACCGCCCTTCAGGCGCAGTCCGAAAGTCTTGCCGTCCTCGACGATATCGCGCGCGTCCAGCGTTCGGATCGCAACGGTTCCCGCGATGCCGCCGGAGGATGCGTCGGAGCCTTTTGTTATGTCGACGCCGGCGATGAAATCCGGATCCACGAATGTGCGGTTCGAGATCCCCTGATAACCCTGGTAGACGGCTATCTGGTTCTCGGCATCATCCACTTTGACTGTAACGCGTCCCATTCCCTGCATCCCACGAACGTTCGGATCGATGGAACCGGCGCCGTTTCGGGCCTCGCCCGACATGACCCCTGGCGTGCCCCGGAACATGTCGGCGGGACTCGAGCCGCGGAAACGCTCGATGGTCTCGCCTGAAATATGGGCCGTGGCGGCAGCGGTCTCGTAGGGGCTGTAGACCGAGCTTATGCCACCGGCCGAAATGTCGATGGTATCGAGCATCAGCGAGCCGTCGTCGGCAACGAAGGTCTGCGAGCCGGTCAGGCGGTCGGAGATCGTCACCGCGCCGTTGCCGTTGAACGCATAGGACAGGCCGGAGCCGGAGAGCAGCCGGTTGAGCCCCTCCTCCACCGAATGCCGGCCGCTCAGGCCACCGCTGGCTCTGTTGCCCACCATGCTCTGGTTGAAGAAGATGTCGATGCCGCTCGCGTTGGAAAATTCCAGGAGCGCCGCCGACAGCGGCTGGGCCCGTATCGCGTAGACGTGTTCGGCGCTTTGCGCATGGGCCGTCGGGGTCAGCGTCACGCTGCACAGGCTGGTCGATAGCAGGAGCACGGCAAGAAAGTGTTTCGTTCTCGCCGGTGCCTGCCGGCGCGCTTCGGTCGTCGCGGCGTTGGCCCGGCTGTCGCCGCAATCGAGATAATCCATACTTAAATCCCCTTGGTTCCCGCACCCGGCGGGCATGTCCGAACGAGCGCCCAGCGTGGCCCTCATCTGTTCAGACACGCGGGGACCTAAAAGTTACCAAAAGGAGTCAAGTTTATTTCGCGGCAGGCGTCAGGCTTCGTACAGGAACACGATACCGCCCGCCCTGACGACGCGCAGCGGCAGCATGCCGGCGATGGTATCGAGCGCGGCGTCCGCCGAGGCGGTATCGAAGGCGGCGCTGACGGGCACGGTGCCAAGCCTTCCGCTCATCAGCAGGATCATCCCGCCGCGATGGCGCTCGATATCGTCGAGAACCCGCCGCAACGGCGCGCCGTGATAGATCAGCCTCCCGCGGCGCCAGGCCTCGACAACTGCGAGATCGGCCTCGACGGCGGCACCCAGTCCGCTGGCGGAATAGGAAAGCTGCCAGCCTGCCGCGAGCTCTTGTGATGAGCCGCCGGCAAGGGCCACCTCGACACTGTGTTCGGCGGCGGTCACGGTCACATGGTCGTCCCCGCGGTGGATATTGAAGCGCGTGCCGAGCGCCTTGGTCTCACCCCCGCCGGCGGCGACGATGAAAGGACGCCCCGGATCGCTGGCGACGGAGAAATAAGCTTCGCCCCTGAGAAGGGTCAGCCGCCGGCTGTGGCCGGTAAAATCTTGCGAGGCGGCGGACCGTCCTCCGAGTTCCACCGTCGACCCGTCGGCAAGGCTGAAGCTGCGTCGCTCTCCGGGATCGGTGTGGAAATCCGCGAACGCCCCTGCCTGCTGCAGCCAGTACGCAGTGGGGCCGGCGGCGAGCGCGGCGACACCGGAGGCCATGAAGGCGCGGCGACCTATCTTGCGGCGGCGTGCCTGCCGGATTTCGGCCTCCACCGGCCCGAACGCCGACCACAGCGCCTCCGCCCGCTTCCACGCCGCGGCATGGTCCGCGCTGCGGCCATGCCATTCCTCGAAGGCGGCTTGGTCGTCCGGACTCGCCTCGTCGTCACGCAGGATCGCGAACCAGTGCAGGGCTTCCCGCGTCAGAGGGCTTTTGTCGTGCTCATCCATCAGCAGGCTTGTGCCATCGTCATCCCGTCCCCTTCGGCCGATGCCTGGGACACTCCTTGACTATCATGACACTCGAGACCCGGAAAATGACTAAGGGAAGCTGAGAAAATCCGGTCCAAGTGCGACGTCGAGATCGCTCAGCGCGTTGAAGACGTGGTTGATGACGGTGCGCCGGGACAAGCCCAGCTGCGTGGCAATCTCGCTGTAGCTTGCGCCTTCGAACCTGTGCAGGATGAAAATCTCGCGGCGGCGCGGCGGCAAGGCCGTAAGCGCCTCGAGCAGACGGCGGAGCTCCTGACGGTAGAGCAGTTCCACTTCCGGCGACGCCCGGCTATCGGCCACCGCGTTGTAGACCTGCTCGGCTATGCCGACCTCGACCCCTTGGCGAAGGTGGCGCAGGTGGTTGAGCGCGAGATTGCGCGCCGCGCGCGTCAGATAGGCTCTCGGCTCGTCGATCTGTCGTTTGCGGGAAGCATCGATCAGTTTGAAGAACGCGTCCTGGACGAGTTCGTCCGCCGTATGGCCATTGCCGACAATACGCTTCACCAGTCGGCTCAGCCGACCCTTCTCGGAGCCGTAGAGCACTGAAATGCTCTGGTTGAGGTACGTCATGTCGTACTGTCCGATACCTGTCTCCGCGTCGCGCCTTAAACACGCCGGCGGATGCCATCATGCCAACACGGCTGCCTGAATATCGAGTCGGCCCGGAGTCTTCAAGTTTAATATGAGTTAAATAGTCATGTTTATGATCGGTCGGCGCCACGGTGGCGTGAGGCAGCGAGGCTCTGTCGAACGAGGAGCTAAATTTCGTGGGCCGCAATGATGGCGTCGGAGATGCTGGCGATGCTTTCCTTGCTCTGCATCGAACGCTCCCGGATGCGCTTGTAGGCTTCGGTCTCCGAGAGCGACCGGCTCTCGGCCAGGATCTGGACAGCCCTTTCGATCTTCCGGCGCGCCTTCAGGGTCTCGTCCAGCGACTTCACGCGCTTGTTCAACCGGGACTCGTGCCGGGACAGGCTGATGGCGGTCGTTAGTGCCGCAAGCACGCCGAACAGACGGATCGGCTTCGAGAGGACGCCATGGACATGCAGGCGCAGGAAGAGATCGCCGGCCGGCCCCTTCAGCACCGCGCCGGAAAGAGCGCTGAGCAGCGCATCCGTTTCATCCGAGCCCGCCTGCCGGACGGCACCGGCAAACATGTGAACCTGGGAATAGCAGACTTCGCTGTAGACACCCGGCTCCTCCTCCTCGCCAAAACAGGAGCGAAAGCCACGCCGGAAGGCAGAGTTGGCGGGTACGTTCAGGGTCGAGAAATAGGAGGTCACCGATATGTGGCCCGCGCGCGCTTCAGGCGAAATCCGCATGGGCGTTTTGCGCAGCCAGCAGCGCCAGGCCTGCAACACCGTACCGGATGAGTGAAATGGATTTCATGATGGGTTCCCGTTCTCTGGATTAGAGCCGAACACCCGATCACGTATGTCTCGAAAACACAAAACGACGCACACGAGACAGGATGTCCAGCGACGTCGCTTTTGGATTTATGTGCACCGTTGCACTAGGCGAGGATAATGAGGGCTGGCCCGTGGCGTGTCACGATGAGTACGCGAGAGCATGTTGCATTGCTCGCGTGGGCATTGCTCCGGTTCGCAAAAATAGGCGCCGCCGCCCAGTCCAACCATGAAGTCGCCGCCGCCGTTCCTCGCAGATTACGCCGCGTTGGCGGCCTCGGCCCGGCAGATCATGCCGAACAGGTCGCGCGGGTCGTCGGGATCGGCGATCATGTCCAGCTCCTGGAAGAGACCGGTATCCTGAAGCCGCCGATGGATATGGCGCAGCGCACTGAAATCCTCGATGGCGAAACCGACGCTGTCGAACAGCGTGACCTGAGAAAGGCCCGTCCGGCCCGGCGCCTCACCCGCGATCACCTGCCAGAGTTCGATCACCGGGTGATCGGGATCCAGTTGCTGGATTTCACCCTCGATCCGGGTCTGAGGCGGGTATTCGACGAATATGCCGGAGCGCATCAGGATGTCGCGATGCAGTTCCGTCTTGCCGGGGCAGTCGCCGCCCACCGCGTTGATGTGGACGCCGCCGCCAACCATGTTGTCGGTGAGGATCGTCGCATATTGCTTGTCCGCCGTGCAGGTGGTGATGATCTGCGCGCCCATGGTTGCCTCCTCCGGCGCCTTGCAGGACGTCACACGCAAGCCGCGACCGGCGAGGTTGGCCGCGCATTTCCGCGTCGCGGCGGGGTCGATGTCGTAAAGCCGCACCTCCTCGATGCCGCAGACGGCCTTCATCGCCAGCGCCTGGAATTCCGACTGCGCGCCGTTGCCGATCATCGCCATCACCCGCGCATCCTTCGGGGCCAGCCATTTCGCCGCCATGGCGCTGGTAGCCGCTGTCCGCAGCGCGGTCAGGATCGTCATCTCGGATATCATCACCGGATAGCCGGTGGCCACATCCGCCAGCACCCCGAAGGCGGTCACGGTCTGCAGGCCCCGGCGCATATTGCCGGGATGGCCGTTGACGTATTTGAAACCGTATTGCTGCCCGTCCGAGGTCGGCATCAATTCGATCACGCCGATATCGGAATGGCTGGCGACACGGGGGGTCTTGTCGAATTCCGGCCAGCGGCGGAAATCCGCCTCGATGGCGTCGGCCAGTTCGACCATCAGCGTTTCGATACCGACCTGCAGGACGAGGCGCATCATGTGATCGACGCTGACAAACGGCACGAAGGCCTGACGCGAGGGCTGGGTCATGGAATTCTCCTTCAGGTTGGAACATTCCGCAGTCAGGGAGACATCCCCGGGGACCGCGAAAATGCGCCGAAACAAATGGATTAAAGCGCGTCGAAACCCGGCGGCTCATTCGCGCCCAGCCCGGTCGAGAATCTCCGCCGTGTGTTCGCCGAGCCCCGGTGCCGCGCGGTCCGGCCCGCTCGCCGTGTCCGAGAACCGAACCGGCAGCGGCACCGAGCGCACCCGTCCGGGAAAGGGATCGGTCGCCGAGAAGAAGCCACGGGCCGCGAGATGCGGGTCCGTCAGCAGGTCGTCTATCGAATTGACCTGCGCATAGGGTATGTCGCCGCTCTCGCAAACCGCGATCCAGGCGGCGGTGGGCCGTTCCGTCAGCCCGGTGGCAAGCCGGTGATAAAGCACGCCCGACCGCGCGTTCCGCTGTGCGGGATCGGCGAACCACGGTTCCGCGGGTATCGCCGTTTCACCCATTTCCTCGAGGATAGCGCGCCAGTGCCGCTCGTCATAGGGCATCACCGCGAGCCAGCCGTCCGCCGTGGCATGGGGACGCCGGTGAGGATTGAGGAGACGCTCGTAACCGGCCTTGCCGTCCGCATCGAAACTCGCCGCATCGAGATGCTCGTTCATCAGGAAGGCTGCCAGGCATTCGAACATCGGAACCTCGATGGCCCTGCCCCGCCCCGTCCTTTCGCGCGCCAGCAGCGCGGCGAGGACGGCGTAGACGATATGCAGCCCCCCTATCTTGTCGGCGACGATCGAGGGCACGTAAGCGGGCTCCCCGCCGACGCGCATCGACAGGCCCGCGAGCCCGCCCGCGGCCTGGATGATGTCATCATAGGCCGGACGCCCGGCGTAAGGCCCGTCGCTGCCATAGCCAACCGCGGCGCAATGGACGATCGACGGCCGCCCCCGCCGCACCGTCTCGGCGTCAAGCCCGATTCGCGCCGCAGCCGCCGGCCGCATGTTGTGCAGAACCACGTCGCAGCGCTCCAGCAGGGAGGCAAGCGTCCGTTGCCCCTCCATGGTCTTCAGATCCGCCACGACGCCCAGCTTGTTGCGGTTGTTGTTGGCGAAGAGCGCGCCGGTGCCGTCAGGGCCCGGCGTGCCAGAGGTCCGCGCCAGATCACCGGAAGGCGGTTCGAGCTTGATCACCTCGGCTCCGAGATCGCCCAGGATCTGGCCCGCCATCGGACCCATCACGATGGAGGAGGCGTCGAGTACGCGAACGGATTTCAGAAGATCGAGCATGAGGACATCTCCATCAAAGCGCCGGCCCCGGCCGAATGGGACTGCCGTCGCTGAACCGGGAGAAGCGGAACCGGCTCATGTCGTGGCCAAGGTCATTGCCGACGATCATGTCGGCGAGAACCCGGCCCATGCCCGGGCCGATACCGAAACCATGTGCGCTCATTCCGGTCGCAATGGTGAGGCCCGGAACCGGATCGGCGCGCGAGACGATCGGCACCACGTCCGGCATCGCATCGATCATCCCGCCCCATGTCGCCTGGTACTCAGGCAGCGGATGGCCGGGGAAAAGAGCCTGGAAGGTCCGTTCGATCTTGCGCAGTCCGCCCTGTTCCGGGGCGGGATTGAGAACCCGGGTCCGCTCGAACGGCGTGACCTCGTCCTCCGTCCAGGTCCTGCGGGTCGTCCAGGCGTCGGGATAACCGCGCGGCGCGGCGGGACGATAGCCCGTACCGAAGGGGTTTTTGCGCAACGCCGGGAGATATTTGAAGACGTTGCGGAACGCATCCGGCCCGATGAACAACTGGTGCCGCCCCCCCGGAGCCATCGTGAATCCCCCGTCCTGCCGCCGCCGCATGGAGATGTGCTCGTCGGTAAAGGCGCCGGAGAGGATCTCCGGCATCGGCTTTGTGGCGACGACCGTTCCCAGAACGCTGAGCTGCGGGATTGAGATGCCGTGCGCGCGGAGGAAAAGCCCGCTCCAGGCGCCACCCGAGATCATCACCTCCGAGGTTTTGATCCGGCCTCTTTCGGTCCAGACGCCGCTGACCCTGCCGCCGGAAATATCCAGCCGACGGGCCGCGCAGTTCTCGATGATCGTGACGCCTTCCCGAGCGGCCAGTCGCGCCATGGCCGGAACGGTGACCCAGGGTTCTGCACGCATGTCGGAGGGGGTCACCAACCCGCCCTTGTAGCGGCGCGCCAGCCCCGCAATGGCCCCGGCCACCTCGTCGGCTTCCATCAGTCGCGAGTCCAGTCCGTGCGTTTCGGCGAGCCTGACGAATGCGGCAAATTCCTCCATCTCGGCATCGGTGCGCGCGAAATAGCTGACACCGGTCTGGCGCAGGCCGATATCCTCGCCGCACTCCTCGGCCAGTTGCCGCCACAAACGGCAGGCTTCCATGACGATCGGCAATTCATCCGGATCGCGTCCCTGCTGGCGGATCCAGCCCCAGTTGCGCGAGGATTGCTCGCCGGCGATCCGCCCTTTTTCGAGCAGCGTCACCGAGACGTTTTTCCGCGCCAGAAAAAGCGCCGTCATTACCCCGATGATGCCGCCGCCGATAATCACGACATCCGCGCCGTCTGGCAGAGGGGTATCGAACTGGACCGGTGTCGCCTCGGTAAACGGAAACGTCGTCATGAGAGTGAACTCCTGTCGCTTGGCGCTTGCCCCCTCATCCTTTGGGGGAGCGGGCGAATTCATTGCTGGCTACGCGGCGTCCGCCGGATGCCGCTCGAGACATGCCGCCAGGGCTTCCGAGAAGATGCGCACGCCCATGGGAATGAGGGCGTCGCGGAAATCGTATTCCGGGGTGTGAACGGCCGGGCAATCCGGCCCCGCTCCGAGGAACAGCATGGCGGATTTCGCGCCGGCCAGTCCGAAGCGCCCGAAATCCTCCGACCCGACGGAGGGTTTCTCTTGAAGCAGATGACGGACGCCCGCCCGCCGGAGCCCTTCCTCCAGCACCGCAGTCGCTTCCGGATCGTTGACGCTGGCCAGGAAGACGTCGCCATAACCGAACTCCAGCGCCAGACCGTGGGCCTTGGCCACTTGGCCGATACACGCCTCGGCCTTGGCCGTCAGCTCTTCCATCTCGTCGTCGTCCACCGTCCTCAACGTGACGAGCAGCAGCGCCTCGCCTGGGGCGACGCCGTAGGACTTCGCCCCCATCGACACATGCGTGAGCGTCACCATCGAAAAGCTCGGACCGAGCGGAAGCCCGGTGCCAAGTCCTTCGAGCGCCGGCATGAGTTCGCTGATCGCGCGCATCGGCGACACGCCGTCGGCCGGACGCGAGGCGTGGGCCGTGCTGCCGGTCAGCCGCACCCACATGCCGCGCGAGGCGCAATTGGCCGGCCCCGCGCCGAGGCGAGCGGAGCCAAGCGGCACCTCCGGCGAATTATGAAGCGAAAAGGCCCAATCCGGACGCAGCGCCTCGAAGCGCGGGTCTTCAATGACCGCCTTGGCGCCGGTCCCGTCCTCCTCCGCTGGTTGGAACATGAGGATCGCCCGGCCACGGTCGGGTCTCTGGCGGGCCAGCACCCGGCCCAGCCCGAGCAGGATCGTCGAATGGCCGTCATGACCGCACAGATGCGCCTTGCCCGGCACGGTGGAACGGTGATCGCTCACGCCCAGCTCCTCGATCGGAAGCGCGTCGAGTTCCGAACGGAACAGGATCGTCGGACCGGGCACGCCGCTGTCGAAGATGGCGGCGATCCCGTGACCGCCCAGACCTTCGACCACGCTGTCGGGCGACAGGGCCTCGAGCATGCCGCGAACGCGCCGCGCGGTTTCCGCCTCCTCGCCGGAAAGTTCAGGGTAGCGATGCAACTCGTGGCGAAAGGCCGTGAGCTCGCTCAGATCCTCTTCGCTGAGTTCGGGGAATGCAGGGGTATTCTTCAAGGTTCTTTCCATCTGTCTGGGAAACTGGTGTCCGGAGCTCTCGCTATGGCGGGCTATCCCGCCATCCGCTGGATCGGCGTCCATCCCTGCAGGACGTCCCAGTCGGGCTCCAGGTCGCTGAAGCGGTCGAGCCGCAGGGTCGATAGATCAGCGAAATCGCAGCGGCGCATCGTCACGAGTTGCATCAGCGCCCGGCCGCTGGCCGGCGACAGCCCGAAGCCGACGCCGGACATGATCCCGACCGTCAGGTTCGTCCACGGTTCCGGCTGGTCGAGCACGGGGCGACCGTCCGGCGTGTTCTCGATGATGCCCGCCCAGTTGCGGATGATGCGCGCATGGGCGGCCTTCGGCAGAAGCTGCGCCACGCGCTGGGCGATCGACATCGCCACGGGCGAACTGGGACGACCGCCGCCTGGCACCGCCTCGGTGTCGACCCATTCATGCGGCCCGCCGCCATAGGCGAGGTTGCCGCGCAGGGTCTGGCGGCCGTAGAGACCGTTGCCGTCCACGCCGGTATGCGGCATCAGGGGCAGAGGCTCGGTGACGATCATCTCCGCGCGGGCGGCCCGGGTCGGGATGTCGACATCGAGCATCGCAGCGAGGTTGCTGGTCTGAGGCCCGGCCGCGATCACCACATGATCGCATTCGAAGCGTCCCTGGTCGGTCAGCACCGCGCTTACCCGGTCACCGGCGCGCTCGAACCCGGTGACGGTCACGTTCTGCTTCACCCGGCCGCCATGGTCGCGCACCGCCCATGCATAGGCCTGCACCGTGCGCTGGGGATTAGCCTTGCCGCCGAAATGCGAATAATAGCCGCCGAGCATGTTGTCCCCGGCGAGCGGCACCATATCGCGAACGGTCTGGGCGTCGAGTTCCTCCATGACGAAACCGTGGCGGGCGGCGCTTTCCACCGTGCGCCGGTAGAGATGCTGGCGCTCGCGCGACATGGAAATGCTGATCTGGTGCGGAACGAACTCGGTCGGATAGCCCAGAAGCTCGTCCATCATCGGCCACAGGCGCTGCTCCTCGGGGAACAGCGGGCTGAAATGGTGCGAACAGCCGCCGCCATTCCGGCCCGAAGCCTCGCGCCCCACCGGACTCCGGTCCAGCACCAGGACGTCGACGCCATCGCGTGCCAGCCAGAACGCCGTGCTGAGCCCGGTCACTCCGGCGCCGATCACGACCACGCTTGCTCCCTTATTCACTGGCATAGTCCTCCGTCGTGGACAGGCTGGCCACGGTATATTTGTCTCCGATGGTCCAGAGCGGCGCCCATTGCGGCGGAATGCCGAACCACGGCTCCCAATGTTCCGTCACCTGCGGATCTTCGGCGACGGCAGCGTCGCCGAGACTGAGCGGCCGCACCGGATTGCGATAGCCGGCGAGCGGGATCGCGCCGAGCGAAAGGTCCTCCTGCAACGCCAGCAGCGCCTGAACCTGCTCGCGACAACGGCGGCCCTGGCACGGCCCCATCCCCGCGCGCGTCAGGCGCTTGACCTGATCCGGATCGGGTGGCCCCTCTGCCAGGATTTCGCTCAACTTCCGCGTCTCGTTTTCCTTGGGGGGAACCTTCAGATAGCGCGGCGGGCGCACCTCCAGGATTTCACGCGCGGTGACTTCCTCGCACTGGCAGACGGGCATTTCCTCCAGCGCCTCGACCACCGCTGCACGCATCCACGCCTTGCGGTATTCGCCTGCATCGACAGTTGCCACAGCAGGCACGGCGAGGCTTTCGGCGGTCTCGCCACTTTCCAGCCCGAGCGCGACCAGCGCCGCGTCCGCCGCGATCCGGCCCTCGGTCGCGGCAATCTCCGGATCGGCTGATTTCGCAGTCCAGATCCCCGTGCAGTCCCCCGCGGCGCGCAGACCGGAGAGCGCGGTTTCGAGGCCGGCATCCAGCACCGGGACGAAGCCGCCGCGATCGGCGGCGAAGCGCGCGTGCGCGCCGGCGGCATGCAGCAGATCCACCATCGGAACGGCGCCGACACCGAGGAGAACGGTGTCGCAGGACACGATACCGTCTCGCAGAAGGAGACCTTCCACGCCGTCGGATCCGGCGATGACACCGCGCGGCGCTTCGGACAGACGGAAAGCGATGCCCGCGTCTTCTACCCGCCTCGTCAGGTCATCCGAACCGACGGGGGCGTCGGCCTGCTCGACGATGGCCGCGATCCGCACGCCGGCATCAGCCAGATCGAGCGCCTGCAAGAGCGCCTCATCGGTGCTGCCGATCATGACCGCGACGCGGCTGTCGAGCGCATTGTAGAGACGCGCCAGCATCACGGCCGCTCCGGCGCCCATGACGCCGGGCGTATCCCAGCCGGGAAACGCCAGACCCATGTCCCGACGCCCGGTGGCGACGATCACCTGGCTGCATTGCAGGTAGCGGTTGCCCTCGGTCTCGTCGATCAGGCCCGCTACGACCCCCGGCATCCAGCCCATGTTCGGCTGGTTGGCGAACAGGCCCCAGCAGGCCGTGCCCAACCGCACGTCGACCCCGATCTCGAACAGATCTGCCAGCGCGGCACGCGCCTCCAGCAGCGCCTCTGTCATGGCGTTGCGGTTGCGCACCGCGCCGCTCATCCGCGCACCCCAGATTTGCGGCACGCTTTCGCCCATCATTTCGAAGCACACGGGATTCTCGTCAACGAGAACGACCTCGGCCCCGGCCTCCCGCGCTCTCCGAGCGGCCGCGATTCCCGCCGGGCCGGCGCCGACGACGAGGACCTGGGTCTCCCCGGAGATCTCCAGGCGCTTTCCTGCCACGGATTTGATGTCAATTGTCATTTCGGTCCTTCCTGTCGGGCGGGAAACGGAAGGATGACGCCCTCGCCCGCCTGAAACTGTTATTGTCCGGCCTGGACAGGCCGCGCGCCCCGGCTCGCACTGCCGGAGAGCCTCCGCAAGCATCAGACATGGCCATAGAAATCCCGGTGCACGGCGACGGAATAGGCGTAGTCCAAGAGCGTCGACCAGCTGAACACCGGCATTTCGATCTCACTCTGAATCGCCCGGCCGAAGGGCTGGAAACCTGTGCATTCCAGAACCATCGCGCCCATCCGCGGATGCTGCCGCGCAAACTCCCTCGCCACGGCGACAATCTCGCGTTCGGCCTGCTCGTAGTCGGCGGTCGGCAGCTCCGGGCGAATGTCCCGGTTCCACAGATTGTCGAATTGCGGGATCTTGCGGTCATCCATGGCGCCGTGAAGCACGTAATTGGTCCCCGGCCTCACGCCGACGGCGGTCAGGTGGCGCTCGGACAGGAAGCGCAGTCCCGACATCAGGATGCCGACAACCCTGTCGGGTCCGATCAGCATCTGGGCCAGCGGGATCTGCAGCAGGCTCGAGGCGAAGACCGGAACGTTCACAGCTTCCGCGATTTCCCGCTGGAACCAGGCGAAATAGCCGCATTCGGCGGCGATAGCCCGGCATCCCATGCACTCGAGTTTCCGCGCCGCCTTGAGGATCGGCGGCAGGATCGCCTCCTTCTCGGCGGCGTCGCCGCGCACCAGTTGCGCAATGTCGACGCCCTCGGCGATCTCGTACTGGATCGGAAACGGATAGGCGCTGGGATTGCGGATATCGCCGGGAAAGCCCGGATAGACGTCGTCGAGGAGGATGACGCCGAGACCCATTCCGTAGCAGCGCCGGTCCGGACGCGCCGTGATGCGCCGGATCGCGGGATCATGGGCGACCATTGTCGTCCCTCCTTTCCGCTGAAACGGGGCGGGACAGCGTCGACGGCCGCTGAACCTGCAGGGCCGCCAGTTCGTCGGCGGGTATGTGACAGCGGATCGCATGCCCCGACTGCGCCTCCTTGAGCGGCGGATCGAGTTCGTCGCAGATCGAGCCGATCCGGCGCGGGCAGCGCGTGTGGAAGGCGCAGCCACTGGGCGGTGCGGCGGCGCTGGGGATCTCTCCCTCGAGCCGGATACGCCCGTCCTCCGCATCGCCGATATCGGAGGCGGCCGAGAGCAGCGCCTCGGTATAAGGGTGATGCGGGCCGGAAAAGACTTCCTCCGAAGGCCCGTACTCCATCACGCGCCCGAGATAGAGCACGAGCACATTGTCGGAGAGGTAGCGCACGACGCCGAGGTCGTGCGAAATGAAGATGTAGGAAACGTCGCGTTCCGACTGCAGTTCCACCAGCAGATTGAGGATCGCCGCCTGCACCGAGACGTCGAGCGCCGATGTCGGCTCGTCGCACACGACCACGCTCGGATCGCCGGCGAAGGCCCGGGCAATCGCCACGCGCTGCTTGAGCCCGCCCGACAACTGGCGCGGAGATACCGAAAGGTGATGATCCGTCAAACGCACGGAGCCGGCCAGTTCCTTCAGCCTGCGGTCCATGGCGGCACCCCGCAAACCGCCGAGCTGGCGCAGCGCGCGACCGATGAGGCCCCGCACCGAATGCGACCGGTTCAGCGCGGAATCCGGGTTCTGGAATATGATCTGCAGCGATTTCGTCTGCTCGAAGCTGCGATCGCCGACCCGCTCGGCCAACTCCTTGCCGTCGAGTTCGATGCGCCCGCCCTCGTCGGGCTCGATCAGTCCCAGAAGCGTACGCGCGAACGTGGTCTTGCCACTACCGGATTCGCCCACCAGTCCAAGGGTCTGACCCGCCTTGAGTTCGAGCGACAAGTCCTTGACGGCAGCAACGCCGCCCCCGGCGCGATCGCGCCCATATGTCTTGTTGAGACCCTGCACCCTCAGAACCGGCCGGCGGGGTGCCGGCGGTTCGCGACTCTCGTCCGGCGCGTGCCGTGTCGTGTGGGGCAGGGATTGCGCCCGGTCGTGGAAATGGCAGCGCGACATCTGTCCGTCGAGATCGTGGAGCGGCGGCCGCTCCGTCCGGCAGCGCTCCGTCGCAAGTCCGCAGCGGTCGGCGAAGGCGCATCCCTCGCCGATGGCGCCGAGGCCCGGCAGGAAACCCGGGATCGTGTCGAGTCCGCCGCTCGACTTGCGCCGCCCACCGCCGGGAAGGCATCTCAGCAGCGCCACCGTGTAGGGGTGCCTGGGATTGCGAAACACCCTATCCGTCGGCCCCTCCTCGACCAGCATGCCGGCATAGAGCACGCCGACCCGGTCGCACACCCGCGACACGACCGCCAGATTGTGGCTGATGAAGAGGATGGAGATCGAGAACTCCCGGCGCAGATGGCCGATGAGGTCGAGAACCTCGGCTTCCACCGTCGCATCGAGACCGGTCGTCGGCTCATCGAGGATCAGCATCTTGGGATCGCTGGCGAGCGCCATAGCGATCCCGACGCGCTGCTGCATGCCGCCTGAAAGCTGGTGCGGATAGCCTCCCATGACCCGCGCCGGATCGGAGATTTGCACCTTTTCGAGCATCTCGTACGCCCGGCTGCGCGCCTCCTTGGCGGAGGCGCCACCGATTTCGAAGACTTCGGCCAGCTGCCGGCCGATGGGGATCGAGGGATTCAACGCCTTGGCGGGATCCTGATAGACCATCGAGAGATCCTCGGCACGGACACGGCGCAGCTCCTCGCGGTCGAGGCCCATGATGTCCTTGCCGTCGAGCCTGACGTGACCGCCGGCGACCGATCCGTTGCGCGGCAGGTAGCGCACCACCGACAGGGCCGCGGTGGATTTCCCGCATCCCGATTCCCCGACCAGCCCGTAGGCTTCGCCGCGGCCGATCCGCAGGCTGACATTGCGCAGCACCAGCCGGTCGGTCCCGCCGACCCGGTAGGCGACCGACAGATCGTCGAGTTCCAGCACGTTTTCCGCGTTACCGTTCATTGAACGCTCCCTGCACGCCATCCGCGACCAGGTTCACCGCGATCACCACGGAAGCGATCGCCAGCGCGTCGAACAGCACGGTCCACCAGAAACCGCCGTTGATCATGCCGTAATTCGTCGAGATGCTCAGACCCCAGTCCGGCGACGGCGGCTGGATCCCGAAACCGATGAAGCTGAGGGTGGCGACCGCGAAGATCGCGTAGCCCAGACGCACCGTGCTCTCGACGAGGATCGGCGGAATGACGTTCGGCAGGATCTCGACGAACATCACATGCACCGCGCTCTCCCGGCGCAAATGGGCGGCGGCGACATAGTCGAGTTCACGCTCCTGCATCACGGCGGACCGCACCGTGCGGGCGATGTTCGGCGCGAAACTCAGGCCTATCACCACGATGACCGCCACTTTCGACGTGCCGAGTGAGACGATGGCGAGCAGCGCCAGGATCACGCCGGGGATCGCCATGACCGCCTCCATGAGCCGGCTGACCACATCGTCCACGAAACCACGGAAATAGCCCGTGCACAGCCCGAGCGCAGAGCCGATCACCGTGGCCAGCAGCGTGGCGGCCGGCGCGACCACCAGGATGTCCCGCGAGCCGACGATCACCCGGGAAAAGACGTCCCGCCCCAACTGATCGGTGCCGAACCAGTGCGCCGAAGACGGCGGCACAAGCGCATTGATAATGTCGCTGGCCAACGGATCGTAGGGAACCAGGTAGTTGCCGAAGAGCGCGCAGCAGACCCAGAAGAGAATGATCGCGAAGCCGCTGAGGAAGACGCCGGAGCGTGAGAGCGTTCGCAGGACCAACCGGACCCTGTCGTGCCGCGGTCTCGCCACCGGGCGGTCGATGCCGGTTTTCACCTCTGCTGCGGTCATTGGCGGCCTCCCAGCCGGATACGGGGATCGAACACGGCGCACAATAGGTCGGCGATCAGGGTGGCGAGCGTGTAGACGATGCCGATCACCAGGATGCCCGCGAGCAGCATCGGAATGTCCTTGCCCTTCGCGGCGGTGAAGACGAGAAGCCCGATGCCCTGGTAGCGGAACAGGGTCTCCACCACGACCAGCCCGCCGATCAGATATCCGGTCTGCGTGGCGATAACGGTGATGGTAGGCAGAAGGGCGTTGCGCAGCACGTGCCGCCAGATCACGGTGCGCCACCGCAAGCCCTTGAGAACCGCCGTCCGGGTCCAGTCGGACTCAAGCGCCTCGATCATCCCCGAGCGCGCCATCCGCGCGATGTAGCCGAACAGCACCAGGATCAGCGGCATGGCCGGCAGGATCAGGTAATGGATCTGCGTGAAGCCCCCCGCCCCGTCGGGCCAGGCGGCGGAGATGGGAAGCCATTTCAGCCAGACGCCGAAAACCAGGATCAGGATGATGCCGGTGACGAATTCCGGAAGCACCGTCATCGTCAGGCCACCGATGCTGATGATCCGGTCGATCGGCTTGTTGTGGTTCAGGGCTGCGACCACCCCGCCCAGAATGGCCGTCGGCACGACGATGACGAAGGCCACGGCGGCGAGCTTCAGGGAATTTCCGAGCGCCTCGACAATGAACGGCTGGACCGGCGCCTCGTACATGTACGAACGGCCCATATCGCCGCGCAGAAAGCCCCAGATCCAGTCCGCATATTGCACCAGCAGCGGCCGGTCGAGGCCGAGCGAGGCATTCAGCGCCTCGACGGCCTCGTGATCGGCGAAGGGACCTAGCAGCAGGCGACCGACGCTGCCGGGCAGCACCTGCCCGACACAGAACACGATGGCGCTCAGAAGCACCAGCGTGACGAGGGAGAGCGCCAGACGTTTGAGGATAAAAGCGGAAATGACGATTACTCTCGCTGGAGTCCGCCTTCCACGCAAGAAGGCGGACGTTGACGAAGGGAGACGTACGCTCCGGGCCGGTCAGGCGGCTTTCGCCGCGCGGCTGAGGAACAGTTGCGACATGGCGGTCGGCTGCGCCCCGGTCACGCTCTTGCGGGTCGCCTGGAGATAGCTGGTGAAATACCCGAAGATGATCGGCGTCTCCTCGAGCAGAAGCGTCTGTATGCGGCTCGCCGCCACTTTGCGCTCTTCGAGGTCCAGCGTCTCGATATAGGTCTTGACCGCCCGGTCGTAGTCGGCGTTGCGGAAATGGGCCGCGTTCCAGCTTCCCTCACTGGTCAGCGAGGCGGACAGGAAGACGTTTGGCACTCCGCGATGGCTATATTCGGTGATCCCGAACTCGGAATCGAGCCAGTTCGATTTTCCGAAGACCGCGTCACCGTAATAGGCGGCGCTGTCGAGCACGTTGAGATCGATGTTGAAGCCTGCCTCCCGACCCCAGCTCTGGATGAGCTGCGCGTAGGCGGGCATTTCCAGGTACTGGTGCGTCGTCAGCGTGGTGTAGACACCGCCCGCGTGACCCGCGGCTTCCAGCAGCGCCCTGGCTTCGGCGATGTTCTTCTGCCGCTGCGGAACGCTAGTATCGACGGTCGGATAGGCGGGCGCAATGGGGCTGTCATTGCCGGGTTCGCCAAATCCCTTCAACAGCCCCGCCACCAGTTGGTCTCGATCGAGGCACAGGGCCATGGCGCGACGGACGCGCGGATCCTGGAACGGTCCGGTGTCGCAACGCATGTGGACCTGACGGTGGGAACTCGACCGCATCGAGTGGAACGCCACATCGGGATTGTTCTGAAGCCCGACGCTGGCGAATTGCGGAAGCAGGTTGAGAATGTCCACTTCGCCGCTCTGCAGCGCGATGATCTGGGGCTGGATGTCGGTGAAGAAGGTGAACTCAGTGCGTGCGGGCAAGGCCTTCTCGCCCCAATAGTCCTCGTTGCGCACGAAGCTCGCGCCGACACGCGGGCGGTAGCTGTCCAGCTTGAATGGCCCGGTGCCGTCGAAGCTGCTCTCATAGTTTCCGTCGTAAGCGGCCGGCAGGATGATCGCGTTGTAGTTGTCCGACGAGACCATGTAGGGGAAGCTGCCGTTGGGCTGGTCGAGATGGAAGGCCACAGTATAGTCGTCCACCTTCCGTGTTCCGCCCTTCTGGAGAAGGCCGCGGAACACCGAAAGCGCGTTAGACCCGTTCTCGGGATCGGCAAGGCGATCCATGCTCGCCACCACGTCGTCGGCGGTCATTTCACCGCCGCTGTGAAACTTCACGCCCTTGCGCAGCTTGAAGGTCCAGACCGTGGCGTCGTCATTGGCGCTCCAGCTTTCGGCCAGCATAGGCTGCAGAACGAGGTCCGGTCCGTCAAAGCAGAGGAACTCGCCGGTCTGCTGCAGCATCAGGAATCCGCCGCCGTCGCCGGTCTTCACCGGATCGATCGCGGCCTTGGGCACGTAGCAGGCCACGCGGATCGTCGCGCCCGGCGCGCCCTGTGCAGCTGCCGGCGACGGCATGACGCCAAGTCCGGCCGCCGCGCCGATTCCGCCAAGCAGCGGCAGGGAGAGACCGAGCAGGCTGCCTTGGCGCAGGAACTCGCGCCGGCCGATGCGGCCGTCGACCAGTCCGTCGATAAGGTGATTTTCCATCTCCGATCGGCCGCGCCGGAATGCGTCGAGCCACTGCTGATGATTTCTGGCCATCGTCTGTTCCCTTTACTGATGCCTCTTCGGGAGCCGGTGGATTCAGGCTCCATGGCGAAACCGGATTGCCGGATTTTCCGGTTCTTCATCCAGTCTCATTTCGAATGCTCGGCCGGGCACTCCGCAAACCGCCTTGCGTTCCTGCAATTGTCACCACGTCTCATCCCTCGATACGGACAATAGACACAGGGGGCCGGCTACATGCTCCAACCACAACATAACAGGTGTGATGTTGTATTGTGGAAGCTACTGAGATGGATAATCTCTTGTCAACACAACTTTTCGGATATCGCGGAGAAAAACGCACAAACAACTGATTCTGCGTGGTATTTGCGGCGGGTTCGGGAATATGGAGTGGGTAAATCGCAACCGTGCCTCCGGTTACAGCGGCGCGCACGACAGCGCGCCGGCGCACTTGACCTTGAGATATCCGGCATTCGATAGGATAGGGTCGTAGCGCGGGAGAACGCACAGGCGATGGGCGGACGCCATAAAACCGGGAGAGCGGGTTTGACCGGAGAGAAGACGAGAAAGCCGAACGGAAAACGGCTGGAACGGCAAGACTGGGTCTTGGCCGCCAAGGCGATCCTGATTTCGGAAGGCGTGCAGGGACTGTCCTTGCGGCGGCTTGCCACCAGCCTCGACATGACGACCGGTGGCTTCTACTGGCTCTTCGACAATTTCGATACGCTGCTGGAGGAGCTTCGGACACATTGGGAGACCGAGAACTCCCGCTCCTTCGACGAGAACTTCGAATGCGCCGGACCGGGCTCCAAGGCGCGCTATATCGGCTATCTCAGGATCCTGTTCAACACCAGCCTGTTCGATCCGGCCTATGACAACGCGGTGCGCGACTGGGCGCGCTCCTCCCCCGAAACCGCGACCGCGGTGCAGCGCGTCGATGCCAAGCGCATAGCGCAACTGAAATCGATGTATGAGGGGTTCGGCTACGAGGAAGGCGCGTCCCGCGTCAAGGCGGAGAGCGCCTATTACCATCAGGTGGGATATTTCACGGTGGGCGTTACAGAGGCGCTCGAATCCCGCCTGTCGAAAATCCCCTACTACGCCGAATTCATCCAACCCGGGATCATTCCCAAGGACACGCCGCTGGACGATCTGAAGAAGATGCTCATCATTGACGAGCCCAGCGAAGCCTCGGCCGGCTCTTCCTGAGAACCCGCCCGACGGGTCGCCACCCAGGAACGCCCGTTCAGCGCCTTGCCTTCACAGGGATCCTCACGGTCATGTCGAACCGGGACTGATGAAGGCGAGATGGGTTGCCAGACCTCCTGTCCACTCGCTGCTTGTGCAAACGGCCATTCGTTCGGTTCAAGCGAGGCAATCATATCCGTTGGCGGGAAGGGCTCCGGTTCAATGACGCCCTGCGCAAATGGTGCCGCTCATTGCGCCATCGAGATCCGATGGCCCCTAGTGCAGTCGACTAAAGGCGCTCCTTCGATTATCTATAATCCATGAAGGAAGCGACAGACGAGACCATTTCAGACCGTATCGCGCGCATTCTCGCGGATCGGATCATCTCTGGCGAGATCCGACCGGGCGTGCGCCTGCGCCAGGACCATATCGCAACGGAGTTCGGAACCAGCCACGTGCCCGTGCGCGAGGCCTTCCGCGCCTTGCAAAAACAGGGCCTGGCGGAGAGCGAGCCCTGGCGGGGGTTCCGCGTCACCGAGTTCGACATCGCCGAACTGCGTGAGGTTGCCGAGATGCGGGCAAGCCTCGAATCGCTCGCCTTGCGGCAAGCGGCACCGAACCTGACGCGGGCGATTCTGGCTGAGGCGGAAGAGGTTACCCGGCATGGGGATCGGGCCGGCAATGTTCGTGAATGGGAAGCAGCGAACCGCAGATTTCACACTCTGATCCTTGCGCCTTGCCGCATGCCGCGCCTGCTGCGCACGATTGACGACCTGCAGGCAGCCAGCGCGCGCTTCCTGTTCGCGGCGTGGCGCAGCGACTGGGAAGCCCGCACCGACCACGACCACCGCGCCATCCTGGATGCGCTGAGAAAAGGGCAGACCGAGTTCGCCTGCTCGACGCTGGCGCGCCATGTCGGATGGATCGGAAAGCGCAAGTCGGCATCAAAAAACGGTGATATCAGAGATACTTACGAGATTCCCGGATAATTATCTATAATCTGTATTGATCCGTAGAACACACCTCCAGAATTATAGATGGCATTGAAGCCCACCTTTGGAGGACAGCCTCATGGCATCGCTCAACCCCTCTTTGACACGACCCATATCGCTCTGGCGCGGTGTCCGCGTCACGCTTTGCGGCGCGGCCTTGATCACCATCGGCGCCAAGGTTCAGATCCCGTTCTGGCCCGTGCCGATGACGCTGCATACGCTTGCCATATTTTTCCTGGCAGCCGCTCTCGGACCCCGGCTCGGCTTCGCGGCCATGGCCGCCTATCTCGGTGCCGGGGCAATCGGTCTGCCGGTGTTTTCCGGCTCGCCGGAGCGCGGGACCGGGTTGGCCTACATGGTCGGACCGACCGGCGGCTATCTCCTCGGTTACCTGCTCTCCACCCTTGTGATCGGCCGGTTGGCCGAAGGACGCGGCCTGGTGGGCAAGGCGCTGGCGATGTTGGCCGGTCTTGCCGTGGTCTATGCGTTCGGTCTGGCATGGCTTGCGCTCTTCGCGCCAACCTCCACGCTGATCGCCACCGGCTTCACACCGTTCATCCTCGGAGACCTGCTCAAGATCGCGCTGGCGGCAACGGTCGTCATCGGCTTCAGCCGCCTGAAAGGCCGCGCCGCATGACCCGCACGAAGATCAGAACCGACTGGACCATGGACGAGGCAAGGGCGATACATGCCCTGCCTTTGCCGGATCTGATGCACCGCGCACAAACTCTGCATCGGGCTCATTTCGACCCGACCGCGATCGAAACGGCGAGCCTGCTCAGCATCAAGACCGGCGGCTGTCCTGAGGATTGCGGCTACTGCTCGCAATCGGCCCGCCACAAGACCGGCGTCAAGGCAACGAAGCTGATGGAGCCGGACGCGGTTCTGGCGGCCGCACGGCGCGCCAAGGCCGCCGGCGCCCAGCGCTTTTGCATGGGGGCTGCCTGGCGCAGCCCCAGGGACCGCCACATGGACAAGCTTTGCGACATGGTTCAAGGCGTTTCCGAACTCGGGCTCGAAACCTGCATGACGCTCGGCATGCTGAAGCCCGACCAGGTAGCGCGGCTGAAG
The DNA here is from genome assembly GCA_002709005.1 of Hyphomicrobiales bacterium. GTDB lineage: Bacteria > Pseudomonadota > Alphaproteobacteria > Rhizobiales > Rhizobiaceae > Pseudohoeflea. The sequence goes on from PAPH01000048.1 coordinate 58,542, forward strand.
GCGGCCGGGCTCGATTTCTACAACCACAATATCGATACCTCGCCGGATTATTACCGCGAGATCGCTACGACACGGACGATGGAGGACCGGCTGGAGACGGTCAGCCACGTCCGCAACGGCGGGATCAGGGTCTGTTGCGGCGGCATCGTCGGCATGGGCGAGAGCGAAGAGGATCGCATCGCCATGCTGGTGACGCTCGCCACCCTGCCCGTCCATCCCGACAGCGTACCGGTCAATCTGTGGAACGAAATCGAGGGCGTGCCGGTACAGGAAACCGCTGAGCCCATCGATCCGTTCGCGCTCGTCCGTCTCGTGGCGCTGGCACGCGTCCTGATGCCCGCCTCCGTGGTGCGCCTATCCGCCGGCCGCACGGGAATGAGCGACGAATTGCAGGCGCTCTGTTTTCTTGCCGGCGCCAATTCCATCTTCATCGGCGACCAGTTGCTGACCACCGGCAACCCGGCTGCCTGGAAGGACCGTGCTCTGCTGGAACGCCTCGGCATGCAGGTGGCGCCGGCTATTCCGCAACCCTGCGGTCTGGCGGCCGAATAGCTCAGCCGGGCAGGCTTTGGGTGAGGATTTCCACGGCCCGGGCAATCTGGATTTCGTCCAGCGCCGCATAGCCGAGACGAAGGGCTTGCGGCGCGGCACGCTCCAGCGCGAAACGGGTTCCGGGCAGAAGCGCAAGCCCTGCCGCTTCGGCGCGCTTCGCCCAGGTTTCGGCCGATACGTTCCCGCAACGCAGCCACAGCGCCAACCCGCCCGCGGGCCTGTCGAAGACGATCCGCCCGCCCAGATGGTCCGAAAGTGCCGACGCCAGGACATCGCGGCGGGCGCGATAGATGCGGCGCGCCTTTCGCGCATGGCGGCCGAGATCGCCATCGCGGATCAGATCCGCCAGCGCGGCTTCAAGCGGCGCGTCGCCCTGCCGGTCTATCGCCGCACGGGCCGCGGCCATCCGGCCCAGCAATGGCTCCGGGGCCATGGCGTAGCCGAGACGGATACCGGGTGAGAGCAATTTGGAGAGCGAGCCCACATAGATCAACGGCAGATCCGCCGGGGCGCGGGCCGCGAGCGGCAGGACCGGGCGGCCCTCGAAGCGATATTCGTGATCGTAGTCGTCCTCGATCAGCGTGATGCCGTGACGCTCGACCAGATCCAGAAGCTGCAACCGGCGCGCGGCCCCCATGGTCACTGTGGTCGGATACTGGTGATGGGGCGTGACATAGACCGCGCTGATGCGCTGATCGTTTTCAATCGCATCCTCGAGGGCGGCGACAGACAGGCCGCCCGCATCGACGGGAACGCCCCGCACGGCGGCTCCCGCGGCGCGAAAAGCCTCCCAGGCGAGCGGGTAGCCCGGCTCTTCCACGGCAATCATCTGACCAGGTTTCAGCGCCGCCTTCGCCGCCAGAAACAGCGCCATCTGACTGCCGCGCGTGAGCAGCAACCGTGCCGGATCGGCGACCACGCCGCGGTCCGAGGCCAGATAGGACGAAAGCGCGTGGCGCAGAACCGGCGTGCCGCGGGCATCGCCATAATCCGCACCCGCCCGGAAAGCCGGCGACAGCAATGCGCGGCGAAAGGCGCGCGCCAGCGCCTTGTCCGGCACCAGCTTGGGATCGGGCGCGCCGTCGCTGAAAGCCAGTGGCGGACGAACTGCCGCCGGCTCCACGGCAACGGACAGCGCAACCGGCTCAGCCATGCCTTCGGGCAGGTCCTGGGCGACGAACGTGCCGCGCGCCGGCTCGGCATGCAGCCAGCCCTGCGTCATGAGCTCCTGATAGGCGGCATCGACCGTGTTGCGGTGAACGCCAAGCTCGCGCGCCAGCGCGCGCGTTCCCGGCAGGCGGGCGCCGGGCTTCAGGCGGCCGCGCATGATGTCGCGGGTAATGGCACCGGCAATCGCCAGGAACAGCGGACCAGGCGCATCCTTCTCGATATCCAGCGCGAGCGGATCAGACGCCATGACAACCGGCCTATCCAAATTTTCAAAACTGGCTCTTCTACACAGGCCGGACATTCGCGAGACAGATGGAAAAACGCAAGAGGCACTGATGTCGAAATCCGCCCTGATCCTGCGCCGCGACGCCGGAACGTACGGGATCTCTCTGCGGCAGGACGGCCAATCGATGCTGCGAACATGGCTGGAGGCAATGCCGGCATGACCGCGATCACCCTGCTGACCGGCCGCGCCCGACCGCTTCCGGGAAGCGATGCACTCAGCGGCATGAGGAAGACGCCTGCCGAGACGCCGCTTCGGCTTGGTCCCGAAGGGTTCGATGGCGATGAACAGGCGGATCGGCGGGTCCATGGCGGTATCGAGAAGGCGGTGCATCACTACCCGTGGGATCATTATCCGCTCTGGCGCGCGGATCTCGGCGAGCTGCCCGCGCTCGGCGCGCCCGGCGGTTTCGGCGAGAACATCTCTGCATCCGGTCTGACCGAGGCCACGGTCTCGGTGGGTGACATCTTTCGCCTGGGCACGGCACTGGTGCAGGTCTCCCAGGGCAGGCAGCCCTGCTGGAAGCTCAACCACCGCTTCAACGTGCCGGACATGGCCCGCCGCCTGCAGAAGACCGGCCGTACCGGCTGGTATTACCGGGTGCTGGAACAGGGCTTCGTTGCGACGGGAGACCGGCTCGAACGTGTCGACCGCATCGCGCCGGATTGGACCTTGCACAGGCTCTGGCATGCGCTTTATGTCGACCGGATGAACCTCGGCGAACTCGAGGGCATAGCCGCCCTCGACGTGCTGGCCGAAGGCTGGCGGAAATACGCAGTGCGGCGGCTAGAGAGCGGCCGGGTGGAAGACTGGCGCAAGAGACTGGACGGCATAGCATGACCCCTCCCCCCTTCGTGATCTCGATCCAGAGCCAGGTCGTGTTCGGCCATGTCGGCAATTCCGCGGCGCTGTTTCCGATACAGGCCGCGGGGCTCGAAGTGGCCGCGATCCCGACCGTGATCTTTTCCAACACCCCCGACTATCCCACCCTGCGCGGCCGCGCCCTGCCGCCGGAATTCTTCTCCGACCTGTTGCAGGGCGCGCGCGAGCGCGGGCTGCCGGAGCGGGCGGACTTTATCCTGACGGGCTATATCGGCTCGCTCGACGTGGCGATGATGGTGGCGGACTTCGTGGCCGAGGCGAAGGCCGCCAATCCGCGCCTCACCTATCTTTGCGACCCGGTGATGGGCGACACCGGTCCCGGTCTCTATGTGCCGGAAGCCATCGCCGACGTCATGCGCGATCGTTTGCTGCCGATGGCCGACATCGCGACGCCAAACCCGTTCGAACTCGGTTGGCTGACCGGGCAGCCTGTCGCTACCCTCAAAGATCTCGTGACGGCGAAAACGTCTCTTCGCATCGCGCCCGGCGCGCATCTGATCGCCACGGGCTGCGCCCTCGAGGACACGCCCGTCGGTCACATCGAGAGCGTCGTGCTCGGCGATGAAGGCGCAAGCCGCCATCCGGTGGAGCATTTGCCGGTCGCGCTTCCCGGAACGGGAGATCTCTTCGCCGGGCTGATCGTCGCGGGGCTGGCATGCGGATCGTCCTTGCCGCAAGCCGTCGAGACTGCCCAGCGCCTCACGTTCCGCGCGCTGAACCATGCCCGCGAGCTCGGTGCCGGCGAAGTGGTGTTGAGCGAACCGGAATTCCGCCGCGAGCTTCTGACGCTCGATTCCCTGCGTAAGGGATGAGAAATACTGCGGATCGGTTGAGATGACCTCGGTTTAGCGTCGCCCCCGGAGCCCTATGATCCCATCGAGGAGATCGAGGGCTCCCACGATGAAAGCTGACCGTTTGCTGAGCGGCGTCGATGACGCCGCGTTCTGTCACCGGATGACCGGGGCGTTCAACCGTGGCCGAAGCCTCAACGAAAGGCCAGTCGAACGGGCTCACGACTGCACGTCGCACATGAATTTAACAACCATCAGATCGAAACGGGGCTGCCGGTCGTTTTGAAACAGAGGGCATCGCCCTCAAGCCATTCGCAGCGACCAGAGGCCGCGCCATCAGACGATGCCGCCATCGGCGCGGATGGTCCTGCCGGTCACCCATCGCGCATCCTCCGATACCAGCATGGCGATCACGCGGGCGATGTCCTCTGGCTGTCCCACACGTCCGAGCGGGGTCTGGGCGGCGACCGCGTCGCCCCGTTCGGCAACCGCCTGACGCGTCATGTCGGTTTCAGTGAGGCCGGGAGCAACCGAATTGACGCGTATGCCGCGAGCGCCCAGTTCCTTGGCGAAACCTTCGGTCAGCGCAATCACCGCCGCTTTCGAAGCCGCATAGAGCGCGAAACCCGGTTGAACATTTTGCGCGAAACGAGACGAGAGCGTGACGATGGAGCCGCCTTCGGCCATCCTGGCAGCCGCCGCGCTGATCGCAAGCAGGGTGCCGCCGACATTGACGTCCATCACGGCAGTCACATCCTCGCCGCTGATGCCCTCGAGCTTCCCCCAGTGGTTGACCCCCGCAGCGGTCACCAGGATGTCGAGCCGGCCGAAACTGTCGATCGCCGCGTTGACGGCCGCTTCCGCAGTCTCGCTCTTGCGAACGTCGCCGCCCGAGATCACGGCCCGCCCGCCGGCGCGCGAGATGACATCGGCGACGGACTGGGCTTCGTCGCGCGCACTGCCATAGCCGATGACCACCGCCGCGCCGCGTTGGGCGAGAAGCTTCGCCGTCTCCGCACCTATTCCGCGCGAGGCACCGGTGATCCATGCGACCTTTCCATCGAGCGTTTCCATCGTCATTGCCTCCTACCTGTTGGCGGTGATTGCGCTGTCGGGCACACGCGACAGCGGATCAGTGATGCCTTGCCCGCGATCGACCGGCCGCGCCGCAGCTTCCAGCAGGCGCGTGGCGAATTCATCGAGATAAGCGGCACGGCGGGCTTCATCGACCCGTGGAGCACCGTAGGCGACGAAGGGCTGCTCGAGCTCGTAGCCCATATATTCGAGAACAAGATGCTGGAGCTGCCAGAGAACCTGGTCTTCAAGCTCGCCATAGGCGGCGCCGCGCCCGAAGCGTTGGGGCAGACCGCCGGTGGTCATCGACACCATGGCCCGGCGACCGCGAAAGACCCCGGCCTCGTAGCGCAACCCGTCCGCATAGGCGAAACCATAGGCCAGAACACGCTCGATCCAGCCTTTCACGACGGCTGGCACCCCTCCCCACCACAAGGGGAACTGGAAGACCAGCAGGTCGGCCTCAGACACGCGAGCCTGTTCGCGGGCGATCTCGTCGCAAAAGCCCCCGGTGCGGACCGCATGGGCCTGTTCGCTCTGGTAGTGGAAGCGCTCGGAATCCGCGGCTCCGGTAAAATCATGCCGTCCCGCCCGGGGATCGAAATCCTGCGCGACGAGATCGGAGACCGTCACCTTGTGCCCCGCCGCGCGAAGGGCGGCGGCGCCATGGGCGGCGAGCGCCGCATTGAACGAGGTCGGTTCGGGATGTGCGAGTATGATCAGGACGTTCATGCGATCAGAAATCCACCCGGTCGGCACCCTTGAGTTCGAGGATTTCGCGCGCCTCGTCCGGTGTCGCCACCTCCATTCCAAGCGATTCCACCAACTGGCGGGCCAGGGTGACCTGCTCGGCGTTCGACTTGGCCAGACGTCCCGGGCCGATCCACAGCGAATCCTCGAGCCCCACCCGCAGGTTGCCGCCCATCAGCACCGACTGCATGGCGACAGGCATCTGGTTCCGCCCCGCCCCCAGTACCGACCACTGGTAGGAATCCCCGAACAGGCGGTCGGCGGTTCTCTTCATGTGGATGACATCCTCGGGATGACCGCCAATGCCCCCCAGAATTCCGAAGACGCTCTGGATGAAAACCGGCGGCTTGATCAGGCCGCGCTCGACGAAATGGGCGCACGTATAGAGGTGGCCGATGTCGTAGCACTCGATCTCGAAACGGGTACCGTGCTCGGCGCAGGTGGTCAGGATATTCTCGATGTCGCCGAGCGTGTTGCGAAAGATGCGGTTGCGCGAACCTTCGAGATAGTCGCGCTCCCACTCGTGCTCGAACTCGGTGAAACGGTCGAGCATCGGATAGAGGCCGAAATTCATCGACCCCATGTTGAGGGAGGCGATCTCCGGCTTGAACTGGGCTACCGGCCGCAGTCGTTCCTCGATCGACATGGTCGCGGCCCCGCCTGTCGTGATGTTCAGGACGCAATTGGTGCGCTGCTTTATCACCTGCAGGAATTCGCCATAACGTTCGGGTGACTGGTCGGGCGCGCCGGTCTCCGGGTCCCGTGCATGCAGGTGGACGATCGACGCCCCCGCTTCGGCGGCGCCGATGGCGGCCTCGGCGATCTCCTGCGGCGTCACCGGGAGGTGGGGCGACATCGAGGGTGTGTGGATCGAACCTGTGACCGCGCAGGTCACGATGACTTTCTGGCGCTTTGCCATGGAGGCCTCACTTCTGGTTTTACTTGACTGGGATTAGGGCGTTCGGCAGCGCCAGGGTCAGGGCCGGAATGAAGGCGACCAACATCAGCACGACCAGACAGATCGCAATGAGCGGCAGCGCCTCGCGGATGATCCGGGGCAGCGGTTCTCCGGATGCCCCCGCCACGATGAACAGCTGGATCCCGACCGGCGGGGTGGCCATTCCGATGACGACGTTGAGGACAACCATGGCGCCGAAGTGAACCGGTTCCATGCCGATCAGAGCGCTCATTTTCAAAAGGATCGGCATCGTCAGGATCAGGATGGAAATCGGTTCGAGGAACATGCCGAGAAGGAGCAGGAACACGTTCAGAAGAAGCAGGATCGCGATCTGGTTGTCGGTGATCGAAAGGATGGATTCGGTGATCCGCAGCGGTACCTGTTCCAGCGTGAAGACGAACGCGACGATCGAGGCCATCGAGGTGATGAACAGGATCGAGGCGGAGATGATTGCGGTCGAGACCAGCGCGTTCCAGATCAGGGACGGTGTCAGGTCGCGATAGACCAGGCCCACGACCAGCGCATAGGCGACCGCCACGGCGGCGGCTTCCGTGGGGGTGAATATGCCGGCCTTGATACCGACGATGATGATCAGCGGCAGGAACAGCGCAGGCAAGGCGCGCATCACGGCCGTTCCGCGCTCGGCCATCGGCACGCGTTCGGAGACGGGAAAATTGTCGCGCGAGGCGCGCCATGTCGCATAGGCCAGAAAGCCGCAGATCAGCAGGACGCCCGGCACCACGCCAGCCATGAAGAGCTGCCCGATCGACGTCCCCGACAGCACACCGTAGATGATCATGGTGATCGAGGGCGGGATGATCGGCCCGACGATCGAACAGACCCCCACCAGTGCTGCGGCATAGGCGGCCGGGATGCCCTGCTTCTTCATCGTCGGAATGAGGATCGATCCCAGGGCCGCCGCCTCCGCGTTGGCACTGCCCGAAATACCGGCGAAGAAGCCGGCCGAGAGCACAGTGACGTTGGAGAGGCCACCGCGGCGATGGCCGACGCACACCTTGGCGAAGGTAACAATGCGATCAGTGATGCCGCCGACATTCATCAGCGTGCCGGCCAGCAAAAACAGCGGAATGGTCAACAAGACGAACTGGTCGACGCCCGCCATCATCCGCTGCGGCAGCGAAAGCATCATCGCGCCGTTGCCCGACAGCCAGAGAAAGGCCATGCCGCCAATCCCGAGGGCCAACGCAATAGGCACGCCGGTCACCAGAAGCAGGGCGAATATTCCAAAAAAACCGGTCATCTAAAGCTGTTCTCCCATGTCGACGATGGGCGGCAGGTCGTCCAGGCCCTGGCGATGGCGAATTGTGGACGCCACGAGGTCCGCCACCACGTGCATGGCCAGGAGTGCCGCGCCGACCGGCACCGAGAAATAGACCCATTTCACGGAAACTCCGGCGTTCTCCCCGGTCAGCGAGGACCAGATGAAGTCGAGCGCCGGTATCTTCTGGCGATCGAAGCGGGAGGCATAGTCGAACCCCTCGACCACGATCACGGCAAGGAATATCAGCACAGGGATGGCCGTTGCACATTTGAGGACAAGACGGGCACGCGAGCTGAGCATGTAGGGCAAGAGATCTAACATCACGAACTCGCCGCGCTGATAGGCGACACCCAGAAGGAGAAAGGTCTGCCACAAGAGGAGGTAACGGCAGGCCTCCTCGGCCCAGATGATGGAGCCGGAGAAAAGGTAGCGCGCCGCGACCTGCACGATCATGATACCAAGAATGACGGCCATGCTTGCCCCTGCGAGGCCCTCGATGGTGCGGGAATAAATCCCGAACCATCGGAACCACCGCGGAAGGCCCGAAGGACCTGCGGTTGACTGCGCTTCCATTTCCCCTCCCTGCAACGCCTTATGAGGGCTGCTGCGCGGCTTTCACGAAATCGGCGATCAGCGGCGACTTCGCGCTCCACTGTTCCACGATCGGAGCGACCTTGGTTTTCATCTCGTCTAGGCCCTCCAGCTTCAGGATTTCGACACCCTTGGCCTCCAGCTCCTCGCGGCCCGCCATGTCCTGCTGGGCCGTGTAGTCGAGGGTCGGCTTCACCGATTCACGCCCGGCCGTGCGGACGGCCTCCTGCAATTCCGGCGAAAGGCCCTCGAAGAAGGCGGCGTTGACGCAAGTGACGTTGTGCCAGGGATAGTGTCCCGTCAGCGTGAAGTGCTTGGCAACCTCCCAGAGGTTTTCGCCCAGCATCGACGAGACGTTGATCTCGCAGGCGTCGATGGTTCCGGTTTCGAGCGCGCCGTAGACTTCCCCGTAAGGCAGGCCCACCGGATTGACGCCCACGGTCTCCCAGATGACCTTGTGCAGTTCGAGCGGAACAATTCGCGTCTTCAATTCTGCGAAATCGGCAACCGTTCTGACCGGCTTCGACACAGTGGCGAAATGGCGCTGACCGATATCGGTGGTCTGAAGACCGAGCATGCCTCCGTCCATGAGGCTCTCGTTGATCGCGTCGCCCTCCGGGCTCAACGCCAGCCGCGCGAAATGGTCGTAATCCTTGATCAGGAACGGCAACTGATAGGCGTCAAGCGCCACCTGGCCCGTGACGATGGAGATCGTCGAACCGCTGCCGCCACAAAATTCCAGCGTGCCGGCGACGCAGCTCTCCACATTCTGACGGTCGTCGCCGAGTTGCCGGTTGGGAAAGATCTGCAGGTCGAAGGCACCGGGCACGAGCGCTTCGAGCGACTTCTTGAATTCGAGCGCGGCGATGTGGCCGGGGTGGATCTCGTTGGCGGCATGACCGAGGCGCACCTTCATCGCCTGTGCCCGCGCCAGGTTCGGCGCTGCCAGCGTGGCCGCAACGGCTGCACCGGTCTTCATCAATCTACGTCGTGTAATCATGTCTTCCTCCCAGTGGTTGATAGCTTGCGCCTTGCGAAGGGCGTTAGGTCAGATTCAGAAGTTTCGCGGCGTTGTTTCCGATCAGTGTGCGGATGTCGTCATGCGAAATCTGCAGGTCCAGCAGCATCCTGACGATGGTGCGATACCCCTCGATGGGACGCGGGGAACCACGCAGGCCAAGGTCGGAAGACAAAACGGTGTGATCGACGCCCGCAACCTCGATGTAATGGGCCAGCTCCTCAGGCCCGAAAATCTTGCCAGAACCCTCGCTCCACATGGCGATCGAATGTTCCATGTACGCGCCGAGCTCCACCATGGCGCGCATGTCGTCATCGGTGGCTCCCACGATATAGGTCGGATGATTGACCAGCATCTTGGTGACGCCACGCTTCCCCGCCTCCTCGAAGATCATGATCAGCTCGCTGGCCGGCAGATGCCCGCCGGACAGGATGATGTCGCCCTCGGCGATCAGGTCCAGCACCTGCTTGACGGAGTCGAGCAGCTGTCCCGATCCGTCCAGTGCGGAGAGCCCTTCGGGCGGCAGCATCCGCTTGGCGGTCTTGGGGAAGGTCTTCCCCTGCCCTTCCTGCTGGTCGATGTGGTTTTGCGCCGACAGCGTGGGCAGCCAGACGATCTTCGCGCCGATGTTGATGGCGTGATTGACCGCATGCGGGTTGATGCCCCCGCTGGCGTTGTTCAGCGCAATCCCGGAATAAAGCTTCACATCGGTCGGGACCAGTTTCTCCAGCATCGCGCAATGCGACACACCGAGATAGAAATGGTCCTTGAAGAGCAAGGCGCGGAAGCCGGCCTCGGCGGCGTCGAGCAGGGCCTCGTGATGGTCGAGGATACGCGGCATTGCAGCCGGACCCGAGTGGCAGTGCAGGTCAACGGCGCCTTTCAGCAGTTCGGCGATTTCGGTGTCGCGGTTGTCTTGAACATCTTCTTGCATGGTATTCCTCCCTACGCGTCCTGCGGCATCGGATAGTCGTCGGCGTTCAGCACCCAGCCCGGCTTTTCGGAAAAGTCCGTGCGGGGCGGGCAAAAGATGTCCACGAGCTGGTTGCGCCCAGGCTCCATCGCGCGGGTGGTATGTATGACCGGAGGCGGGATCACATAGGCCGACGGCGACTGGACGTGATCGGCGCGGTCGTCCCGCCAGTCGTCCATGTCGACGGTCCAGGTCCAGCGCAGGTAGTGGATGAAGGAGCCGGATACCGCCAGCGAACACTGTTCGAAATCGTCGTGATGGTGGGGCGACAGGTTGTGCGGATCGCGCGGTCCGTCGTTCGGCTCGAGATAGTTCACCATGAAGGTGGTGCAGCGGAAAATCCGGCCGAAACGGCCTTCCTGCTTCGGTACGTCGAGCGAATAGTGCCGCACCCTCCAGCCCGCCGGCGGCTCGGGCCAGGGCTTGAAGTCCGGAATGTGGCTCCGCTTGCGCGAATAGGCGTCGCGATTGGTGCAGAGCGGAACGAGATCCCGGGAATTGATCGAGAACAGCCGGCACAGCGGTCCGCCATCGGGCAGTTCCACACGGCTGTCACCGTGCGGGACGAAGGCGATCGAGAACCCCGGAACGTCCGCCGTCTCGCCATTCCAGGTGATTTTCGCGCCGGCCTCCGGCAGGAGAACGACATATTCGTCTGGCTGGTTCTTGCGTTCGAAAACACCGCCCGCCTCGGCATCCGTCCATGACAGGACGAAATTGTGCCCGCGCGTGTACCAGCTCTTGCCGCCGGGGCCGGATTCGGCGGGTTCTTCCTGATAGAAGAGCCCCAGTTGCGGCTCGGCCACAAGGCCTTTGGGCGCCGGGCCGGCTCCCGATTTCTGCGTCAGTGCAGAGCGCGGGTCGTTCTTGTCGTACATTACTTCTCTCTCCCGAAAATCAGTTCAGAACGCCGGCGAAGCGGGCCAGCGTGTCCTTCGCGCCCTGACGCAGGAAACCCTGATCAGATGCCATGATGAATCCTGTCGCGCCCTGGCCCGAGAGCGCCTTTGCATCCTCAAGTGCCCCGGACATCACAAAGACCTTGCGCCCCGCGCGCGATGCCGATGACGTAATCGCATCGACCGCGCCGACGACGTCGGCTGCAGCCTGGTTCTCGGCTTCGAAGGCCACCGTCAGGTCACCGCGGCCGATGAAGAAAGCATCGACGCCTTCCACCGCGGCGATCTCGTCCAGTCGGCCGATGGCCGAGCGATCCTCGATCATGGCGATGACCGCAATGCCGCTGTCCTGGGCGGCGATATGATCGGCCATTCCGATCGAACCGTAGCGGCCGGCCCGCGTCGTATTGGAGAACCCCCGTGCCCCGCCGCGGTAGCGCGCGGAAGCGACCACAGCCTTTGCCCGTTCCGCGCTGTCGACATGCGGCACGAGAACCCCGTCCGCGCCGCAGTCGAGAACCCGGAGGATGTCTTCGACCCGCGAGACACGGACGACACCCGCGATACCGGCATGATGGCAGGCCATCAGAATGCGGTCCGTGGTCTCTGGATTGAAGGGCGCGTGCTCCTCGTCGATCACGATGAAGTCGTATCCCTCCTGCGCGAGGATTTCCGCGGCGTGCGTGGTCGGGGTCTTGAGGAAGGTGCCGAACAGCAGATCCCCATCGAGCACGCGCTGACGGAAACCCCGGGCCGTATCCTGTGACATTCCTTGACCTCCCATTTTCTTATTGCGTTTCGCTTACCGCAACGCTATATTGTTTACCGTAACACGCTAACCGCGGCTTGCCCTTACTGTCAAGCGGGTGAATTTTCGGCGCATTGGAGGAGGGTGAACACGAGATGCCAAAGATGAGCGGTGAGGGAAGCGAAGGCATTCAAGGCGTGGTGCTGACTTTGCATACGCTGGAAGCGCTTGCCCGCGCGAAGGGACCGATCGGCGTCACGGAACTCGCCGAAAGACTCGGTACGACGAAAACGCGGGCCCACCGCCATCTTCGCACCCTGCTGCAGGAGGGCTATGCGAGCCAGTCGGACGATACGGGGCGGTATCGTGCGGGCAGCCGCCTGATATCTCTCGGCCGACATCTGACCGAGGCGTCAAATCTCGTGGAACTGGCTCAGCACGATCTGCGGCAACTGCGCGAGACGCTGGGACAATCCTCCGTCGTCTCCCAGTTCGAACACAGCGGGGCGCGTATCGTGATGGCGCTGTCGGGCCGGTCGCCGATCGAGATCGGCGTCAAGCCGGGATCCCTTCTTGCGTTCCACAATTCTGCACAAGGACGCGTGATGCTGGCTCACGCAGATCGGGAGTTTCGCGAAGCCGTATTGGCCCGCCCGATGACGGCGACCACCTCCGAGACGATCACCACGGCAGCCGAACTCAACACCGAACTGGAGAAGGTGCGGGTGCAGGGCTGGGCGACAGCCGCCAACCAGTCCGCGATCGGACTGAACACCCTGGCGGCCCCGCTGTTCGATGCCACGGGAGGAATTGTCGGTGCGGTCGGTATCGTGGATCTCGTTCAGTTTCTGCCGCCGCAACCCGACGAGTCGAAGATCGAGGCAGTCACCCGAGCCGCCCGCCAGATTTCCGAAAAACTCGGCTACGAACCCCTCCAGGACGAGAACCCCGATTGAGCATTTCGGCATCGTCTGACCGAGAAGCCGGCGGTTATCGCCGAGCCGGCCCTCCCTGTGCGCATTGTCGATTGAGACAGCACGATGCGGGGCCGGATTGCACGGAAGCTTTTGATATCGGCAATTGTAGGGACAACCACTTTCCAATCGACTTTCACGCGTGAATGAGATGAGCCAGCCGCCCGCTCAATCGCCCTTATTCGCCGTCACGTCCGGAGCAGGACTACATACGGTCGAACGTCTTCAAAACAGCCTGAGTCCGGCTTTTGACGCCCAGTTTTGAGAACAGGTTCTTGCTGTGGGATTTGACAGTGTTGATGTTAATGTCGAGCTTGTCCGCGATCTCGCTATTCGTCATCCCGCGTCGCATGAGGTTGAGCACGTCCTCTTCACGCCGCGTCAGAAGTTCCGGCGCGCGTGGCGGGCTGCGACGCACCTCGCCGGGCTTCGTTGGCCTGTCGAGGCGCGGCGGCAGATAGATAGTCGCCAGATTGCCAGGATCCGCTGTTGAGTCCGGACCGCTCGGGCCGCGTGCGAATTCAATAAAGCGCTCTATCTGCAGCGCGCTCAGCAACCGTCCTTCCGTCCGCGCCAGAAGGGCGCGTTCGCTCAACGCTGCAAAGGCGTTATCCCCTTCTCCGGCTTCCATGGCGGCGCGGGTCTCGACCACGCCGAATGCGTCCCATATCTGCCAGGCGGAGGCGGGGAAACGACGGCGCGCTTCCGGCAGGCGCAGGCTCAGCCGGTCCCATTCGCGCATGCCTTCGGCGGAGTTGCCGAGGCGGAACGCCCGATCGGCCCGTTCGATGGCGAGTTGCAGCTCCAGCCGGAAATCCTCGCCCTCATAGGCGCGACGGCTGGCGCGCGCCAGTACGGCGGCCGCCTCGTCGGGGCGGCCGGTGACGTCGTAGACCCTCGCCAGTCCCAGCGTTGCGATCAGCAGGCGTTCGCACAGGCCCGACACGTCAGTCGCCTTGTCGGCGGGCGTGGCGCGGAGCCAGAGCTGCTCGGCGCGGCTGAAATCGCCGTCATTGAAAGCGATGGAGCCGAGCAGCGCGGAGGGCAGAGCCACCATGTAGGAATGCTCGCCGAAATGCCCCTCGGCGACGGCGAGTGCGTCCTGCAGCACCTCGTGGGCCTGGTCGAAAAGGCCGCGCGCGAGATAGCACATGCCGGCGATACAACGCGAATGGATGCCGCCCCAATGGCAGGACATGGCGTCATAGGTTCCGTTGGCGCGCCACGTCAACTTCTCCGCCAGCTCCAGCTTGCCTTCATGAAGGGCGAGGTAGCTGTGGATCGAATCGAGATCGACCTGACCGAAGGCGAGTTGATCGAGTTCCCGGCCGTCGAGTTGTGCAATGTGATCGAGGCCCGTCGCCAGATCACCGCCATAAGCGCCGATGAGCGCCCGCATCAGGTGCAGCCGCCCTTCGATGTCGAGCCCCGTTACGCGGGCGATCGCGGACATCGGACTGTCGACGTCCGCCGCCGCCTGCTCGATGGTCCGCAGCGTCTGCTCGGCCTGCAGGAACCGGCGCAGGTTGATCGACCGCCAGACCTGTAGGAACAGGAGAAGAGGGCGTTCCTCACGCGCATCCTGGGGCAGCTGCTGCATCCAGCGCGAGAAAATCTCGAACCGTCCGTGACTGAGGTAATCGTAAAGACAATAGCTTTCGATGAGCTCCGCCGCCCAGGCGGGTTTGCGCGCCAGAAAAGCGTGGCGGACCGCGTCCGTCGGCGAGCCGCTCTCGACGAACCATTGCGCCGCGCGCGAATGCAACTCGCTGACTTCGGCGGGCATGTCGCTGTAAAGACGCGCCTGCAGGAACTCCTGAAACAGGTGATGATATTTGTACCAGCGCTGGGAGCCTGGCAGGGCAACCAAAAACAGCTGCTCCTCTTCCAGCAGGGAAAGCATGTCGTTTCCGTCAGAGCGGCCGGTCACGGCGTTGCACAGTCCGCCGTTCAGTCCGTCGAGAATCGAGGTCATGGTCAGGAAGCGCGAAACGTCTTCAGGCAGACCGAGAATGACCTCTTCCAGAAAATAATCTGCGAAGGCGCGGTGGCTCCCCGTCGGCGGCGAGTTGTTCAACGCGCCGGGCATGCGCCCCAGCACCAGCGAGGCGAGCCGCAGGCCTGCCGCCCAGCCTTCAGTATAGCGCAGCATCTGCTGCGATTCCTCCGCGCTCAGCGGTGCCGCGGAAGCGACGCGGAAGAAATCCTCGGTCTCGGCTTCGTCGAAGAACAGCTCCTCGACCGGCACCTCCAGCGCCTCCCCGCTGACCCGCAATCGGCTGATGGCGATGGAGGGCCGGGTACGACTCGCAAGCACGACGGTGAACTCCGGGATGCGGGCGGCAAGGATGCGGTCGACGATCTCGCCGCCATCACCGCCCTCGGCGAGGTGATAATCGTCGATGAACAGCGCCACGGGCTCGCTGCCCTCGCGATTGGAGAGGAGGGCGACGAGACGCGCCAGCGCATCGGGGGTGTCGAGGGAAGAGACCGAATCCCCCGTGCGGCTCAGCGTGACCTCGACGGCGCGCACGAGACCGCCGGCAAAACCCAAGGGGTCGCGGTCCGCCTCGTTGGCCGAATACCACACCGTCACGACGCCGACCTCGGTCAGCGCCTCGTGCCATTGCGCCAACAGCGTCGACTTGCCGGATCCTGCCGGCGCATGGATGAGCGCAAGCCGATGCTGCATCAGGACTTCTGAAAGCCGAGTAAGCCGCGGCCGGTTGATCACCCCGTGGGATGCGCGGGGCGGCGCCATGTGGCGGCTGACGAGGCTGGATCCTTGCGGCAAGAGCAAAACCGGTCTATCGCATGAAGATCGAGCGACCATATCACCCTTTCGGGTGAGGTGAACTTATTTTTCTCTCTCACCCTTCGGGATCATGCCCCCTCGCCGAGCATGCCGTAGTTTTGAGCAGCTACCGAGCGGGGATTAAAAATTTTGCAGTTCACCGAATATCACAAATATGACGCCACCGGGCTCGCCGAACTCGTCGCCAAAGGCGAGGTCACCGCTGACGAATTGCTGGATACGGCGCTGGCGGGCGTCGATGCGGTCAACGGCCAGCTCAACGCAGTCGTCGCGACCTTCGAGGACGAAGCCCGGCGCTTCATAAGGGACGACCTTGGGCAAGGCCCGTTCAAGGGCGTGCCCTTTCTGCTGAAGGATCTGACAGCACATTACGGCGGTCAGCCCACAGGCGCCGGCTGGCCCCCGCGCGCCGCCGTGAGGCCCGAGCATGACGCCGAACTCGTGCGCCGGTTCAAAAAGGCGGGCGTCGTGATTGTCGGCAAGACGGCAGTGCCGGAACTTGCGATGGACTGGACCACGCGATCCCGCGCCCACGGCGTGACCAACAACCCTTGGGATACGGGCCGCACCGCCGGCACGTCCAGCGGCGGCAGCGCGGCGGCGATTGCCGCCGGCATCGTGCCGATGGCGCATGGCAACGACGGCGGCGGATCGATCCGCGTCCCCTCATCGGTCTGCGCCTGTTTCGGACTGAAGCCCTCGCGGGGCCGCAATCCGGTCGCGCCTGCCGGCAGCACCTGGCAGGGCATGCTGGTCGAGCATGTGCTTTCGCGGTCAGTCCGCGACAGCGCCGCCATGCTGGACGCGACGGCGGGCTCCTTTCCGGGGCAGTTTTTCAACAGTCCGGCGGGCGGCGGGTTCGCATCAGAGCTCGGGCGCAATCCCGGCCGGCTTCGGATCGGCGTTTCGACCAGGGCGCCCTATGGCGCGGCGACCCATTCCGACTGTGTCGCCGCCGTCGACGAGACCGTTCGTCTCCTGGAGGAACTCGGTCATGTCTGCGAGCCCTTCGATATCGACCTGCCGGAGGACGGCTGGACCGCATTTGAGAAATTCATCCTTGCCGAATACGCCACGGATATGCGCCTGGAAGAAGGCGTTCTCGGCCGCAAGCTCACCCAGGACGATTTCCCGCCCATGCTTTGGGAGATGATCGAGGCCGGCAACCGGCTCTCCGCGGTGGAGGTGAATGTCGCCACCACCCGGCTGCATGCCGTAGCGGCTGCGGTAACCGCCGCTTTCGGCCGTTACGACGTGTTTCTGTCACCCACGCTGGCGCAGCCGCCGCTTCCGCACGAGGCCTTTCCCGAGGCGACAAGCATGCGCGGCCATTATGAATTCTACCTCTCATGGATGCCGTTCACGCATATCTTCAATGTCAACGGATCGCCGGCCATGTCGGTGCCGCTCGTCTGGAATGCGGAAGGCCTGCCTATCGGCGTGCAGTTCGCGGCCGCTCCGGCCGCCGAAGGAACGCTCTTCCGATTGGCCTCGCAGTTGGAGGCCGCAAGGCCCTGGGCCCAAAGGCGACCGCCCGTATCCATCGCATGATATTCAACCAGAAACAGGGGAATTAAGCGCATGAGCCATCTCATTTCACGCAAACGCATGACGTTGCTGCTTGCAGCTGCGGCGATCGGCACAGTCACGGGGACCGCGATCGCGGCCGCCGCCGACCTGAGTGTCGCACGCTCGGTCGACGCCGACAGTCTCGATGCCTACAAGACCAGCAACACGCAATCGCTGCAGATCACCAACCTGATCTTCGACACGCTGCTGACCATGGACAAGGACGGCTCTGTCCATCCCGGGCTGGCAAGCGCCTGGACGATGTCGGACGACGGCAAAACCTACTCCTTCACCATTCGCGACAACGTCAAGTGCCATGACGGCAGCAGCTTCGACGCCGCCGCCGCCAAGGCGAGCCTCGACCGGGCGATCGACCCGGCGACTGTCAATCCGAGCCTGTCTGCCTGGGGCCCGATCTCGGGCACGGCGGTCGAGGGCACGGATCTCAAGGTCACGCTTTCCGAACCTTACGGGCCTTTCACATCCTTCCTGACGAGCATCCAGGCATCCTTCATGTGCCCGTCGTCCTTCGCTTCGGCTGAGTTCAAGCCGGTCGGTACGGGACCCTTCAAGCTCGTCGACTGGGTGCGCAACGACAAGATTGAGCTCGAGGCCAATGCCGACTACAAGAACTTCAGCCCGCTCATCGAAAATCCCGGCAAGCCGCACATCGACAAGCTGACGTTCAAGGTCATTCCGGAAGCCGTCGCCCGCATGGCAGCGCTGCGCTCCGGCGAGGCCGACCTCGTCGAACCGTCGCTGGAAGAGGCGACAGATCTCAAGGACGACGAAGCCTACAAGGTCTATGCTGCTGAACTCTCGGGTCAGCAGGTGATCGCGGCCTTCACCTGGAAGATCAAGCCGCTCGACAAGCCCGAAATCCGCAAGGCTATCGGCATGGCGATGAACCGCGACGCCTATGCCTCCATCGCTTTCGAGGGTCTCGTCAACACGGCCAATTGCCCGGTGGCGCCCAATCTGTTTTCCACCGATGAAGCGCTTTGCGCCACCTGGGGCGTGTCATACGACCAGGCCGCAGCCAAGGCGATCATGGAGGAGAACGGCTACACGGCCGAAAATCCGCTGAAGGTGAAGCTGCTGGTGCACAAGCTGCCCGGCTGGGACCAGATGCACCAGATCATGCAGCAGGACCTCGCAGCCATCAACGTGCAGGCGGATATCGAGACGCGTGAAGTGGCGGCCTTCTTCGACTACATGTCGACGGTCAACGAAAAGTCCGACGGCGAGCCGGCGGTGTGGACCATGGGTATGTCCGGCGTCGATCCCGACTATCTCTACTTCCTCTGGAAGCGCCCGGGCTTCGTCAATATGGGCCTGAATGAAACCGTCGACACGATGCTGGAGGAACAGCGCAAGCTTTCCGGCGATGCGCGCGCCGACAAAATCCACGAGATCGAGAAGTATCTGATGGAAAACGCCTATGCGGTTCCGCTCCTGTCGCCCGGCTGGGGCTGGCTGATGGCCTCCACGTCCAAGGTCGATGGATTTAAGATGGGCTTCATGGTCTCCCTGCTCTTCAACGACGTCACCGTCGCAGAGTAAAACGGCAAGTGCCGCTTCGCCTTTCACCGAAAGGGGAGAGGCGAAGCGTATTCTTTGCGGAAATCATTGTTAAATGCTGCTTTTGATCTTCAAACGAGTGCTGATCGCTTTCTTCACCGTCATTGCGGTGATCCTGCTGTCGGGCATCCTGGTCCATGTGGTTCCCGGCGATCCCGTGACCGCGATGATGGCGCAATCGGTGAGCGCCACGCCGGAAGCCATGGCGGAGATGCGCGCCCGTCTCGGTCTCGATCTGCCGGTCTGGCAGCAGGTCCTCCTTTATACGTGGCATGTTCTGCAAGGCGATCTCGGCACCAGCATCCGCGGCAATGAATCTGTCGCCTGGCTGTTCCTTCAACGTCTGCCCAACACCTTCTCGCTTGCTGTATCCGGGCTGGTCATCGCCCTGGCGATCGGACTGCCGCTCGGCTTCATCGCCGCCATCAATCGCGGCCGGCTGGCCGAGACTGTGGTGATGGTCCTCGCCGTGCTCGGCGTTTCCATTCCGGCCTTCTGGCTCGGCCTGATCCTGATGCAACTCTTTGCGCTGGAACTCGGATGGCTGCCGGTCGCAGGCTCAGGCTGGCGCAATATCGTGCTGCCGGCGCTCACCCTCGGCCTCACCTATTGCGCCCTGGTCGCCCGCATGACCCGTTCGGCGCTGATCGAGGTGCTGGAGGAAGACTATATTCGCACCGCGCGGGCGCGGGGATTGCGCGAATACCAGGTCCTGTTCGTCCATGCGCTGCGCCCTGCCCTCATCAGCATCGTCACTGTCGTCGGTCTCGTCTTCGCATACCTGCTGGGCGGACAGGTGATCATCGAAAACGTCTTTTCCTGGAACGGGGTCGGCAGGCTCGCGGTCCAGGCCATGCTGCAACGGGACTATCCGATGATCCAGGGGTTCATCGTTGTCTTCGCCACCTCGGTCGTCGTCGTTTCGATGCTGATCGACATTCTCTACGGATTCCTTGACCCCCGCATGAGGAAGTCATGACCGATACCTCCGCGCCGCTTGCCTCGCGCAGGCGGCTGCCCGTCAGCATTCTCATCGGAACCGGGCTTGCCGTCGTAATTGTCGCGGCGGCCGTGCTGGCGCCTTCCCTTATTCCCTTTGACCCCATGCGCATGGCGGCTGGCCCCCGGTTGGCCGCGCCCTCGTTTGACCACCTCTTCGGTACGGACGAGTTCGGCCGCGACCTTTTCAGCCGGGTTCTCACGGGCGGCCGACTGTCGCTCGGCATCGGTCTGACGGCGGTCGTCAGCGGGCTCGCTATCGGCGGCCTTATCGGGCTGGTCGCGGCTTTTGCGGGCCGTCTCGTCGAAGCGACGCTGCTGCGCATCATTGACGTGCTCTATTCGTTTCCCGATACGCTGATCGCTCTGGCGCTGGTGGCCTTTCTCGGCCCGGGCATCGAGAATGCGACGCTCGCCATCGCGATCAGCCTTGTTCCGTTCTACGCCCGCGTAACCTATGGCCTGGCGGCGGCGGAACGGGCCAAGCCCTATGTCGAGGCGGCGAAACTCGCCGGCATCCACACCGGGCGGCTGGTGCGCGTTCATGTAATGCCGAATATCGGCCAGAGCCTCGTTGTCATGGGCACGCTCGGATTCTCCTCGGCGATCCTGTCGGCAGCCGGCCTGTCTTTCCTCGGACTCGGCGTACAGCCGCCGTCGCCGGAATGGGGCGCGATTCTCGCCTCCGGACGCAACTACATCAACAAGGCTCCGTGGATCCTCATCTTTCCCGGCGTCGCCATCTGCCTCACGGTTCTTTCCTTCAACCTGATCGGGGACAGTTTGCGCGACCTCGTCGATCCGCGCAGGAAGGACCGCTCGTGACCTCATCAGGCAATCCCTATCTCACGGTGCGCGACCTGACCGTTTCCTTTCAGGGAAAGGGTGGCGAATTCCACGCCGTGGACCGGATCGGCTTCGAACTTGACCGAGGCGAGATCCTCGCGCTCGTGGGAGAGTCGGGGAGCGGCAAGAGCATGACGTCGCTCGCCGTCATGCGGCTCCTGCCGCAGGCCGCGAGGATGAGCGGCCGGATCACCATCGCCGGCGATGACGTTGCGTCCTTGCCGCGTCGGCAGATGGAGGATGTGCGCGGTGCGCGCATCGGCATGGTGTTCCAGGAGCCGATGACGTCTCTCAATCCCGTGCTGACGATCGCGCGACAGATGACCGAAGGTCTCATTCGCCATCAGGGGCTTTCCCGCAAGGCGGCGCTGGCGGCGGCCCGCTCGGCGCTCGACGATGTCGGCTTCGGCGAGCCCGACCGGGTGCTGTCGCAATATCCGCACCAGCTCTCCGGCGGTATGCGCCAGCGCGTGATGATCGCCGCGGCGCTGGCGTTGCGGCCCGGCATCCTGATCGCCGACGAGCCGACGACGGCGCTCGATGTCACCGTGCAGGCGCAGGTGCTCGATCTGCTCGTAGACCTGAAGTCCCGCCTCGGCTCCGGCATACTGCTCATCACCCATGATATCGGGGTCGTGGCGGAAACCGCGGACCGCGTGGCCGTCATGCGCCATGGCAGGATCGTTGAAACCGGCGCGACTGACGCCGTCCTCCGCAACCCGACCCACGATTACACCAAGGCGCTGCTCGCCTCGCATTTGACTGTCGAAAAGGCGTTGGGATTGCGCCCAGCGGAAAAGGGAGCTCCGTCAAGATCATGACCCCTGACGCCCTCACACTCGACAACATTCGCAAGACCTTTAGCTCCGGCGGACGTGTTGTTCACGCCCTCAGCGGCGTTTCGCTTTCGGTAGGCAAGGGCGAGACGCTGGGGGTGATCGGCGAAAGCGGCTCGGGCAAGTCCACGCTCGGACGCATCGCCGTCGGACTTGAAGTTCAAAGCAGCGGCAAGCTCTTCATCGACGGCGAACGGGTGGATGACATGTCGGCCGTCATGCGTCGCCGGAGGCTTCGGCAGTGCCAGATGATTTTCCAGGATCCCTATTCATCGCTCAACCCGCGTCTGACTGTCGGGCATCAGATCGGCGAAGGGCTATATGCCGCCGGCGTCAGCGACTGGCGCGAGATCAGGAGCACGGTCGCCGATCTTCTGGAGCGGGTCGGATTGCCGCGAGATTTCGCAGACCGCTACCCGCATGAATTCTCCGGCGGGCAACGCCAGCGCATCGCCATTGCCCGCGCCTTGGCCCCCGGGCCGGAAATCGTCGTGGCCGACGAGCCGGTATCGGCGCTGGACGTCAGCATCCAGGCGCAGATTCTCGATCTTCTGGCCGAGATCCGGCGCGAGAACCGCCTGTCCTACCTTTTCATCTCCCATGACATGGCTGTTGTTGCGCGCCTGTGCGACCGCGTGGCCGTCATGCATCGCGGCAGGGTCGTGGAAAGCGGTCCCATTGCTGCGGTGATCGAAAACCCGCAGCATCCCTATACCCGCAATCTCCTGGACGCTGTCCCCCGCTTCGGACGCCGGCGCACAGGCCGTAAGCCGGTCCCGGTCGACCTGCCTCTGCATGGCGATGGCGACCGTTTCGTGTCTGTCGGCGAGGGACATACGGTTCTTCAAGCAAGCGAAGACGCGGCTGCAGGCTGAACGCAAGAGCGGCGAGTTGCTAACCGGATCGGAGGGATAGGCGCGGGCGTTTGCCGTCCGGCAAGAGTGTAGGACCGTTCCTGCGGGACCGAATGATCGGCGATCGGCGTCGCGCAGGTAGCGCTTCCCTTTGCCACTCCCACGGGCTCTCGTCTAGTCGGGGCGTCTTGCCCCCCTGCCCCGAGGCCACCGATCAATTATCGAAATCAGGCCCTTCGGGAAGAACAGGAGGACCAGCACCATCGCGACCGCAACCAGCATGAAACGACCCTCCGACAGGCCGTTCACATTGGCGAGCCCCTCGGAAATGAAGGTCAGGACCAAGGCTGCGATGACAGGACCGTAGATGCTCGATGTGCCGCCCACCAGAACCATGCTGAGGATGAGGGCCATGGTCGAGAAATTAAAGACTTCAGGCGAGGCGACGCGGAGATAGATGGCAAAGAATCCGCCTGCGATGCCGGCGAAGAAGGCGCTCGCCATAAGCACTTTCAGGCGCTGCAGACCGATCGGAATGCCTCGCGCCAGGCTGTAGTCTTCATTATCGCGTAGAGCACGGATCGAGAGGCCGAAATCCGTTCTGGTGATATAACGCAGGCACAGCGTCGAGATCACCAGGAGCGCAAAGGCGACGTAGTAGTAGCCGAACTTGTAGTCGCGGAGAAAATTGTAGCCGAACAGCTCGATCGTCGGCACGCGGACCAACCCCTGGGTTCCGCCCGTGATCTGCGACTGGCTGATGACGAACTGAAGCACCAACTGGCTGAAGGCGAAGGTGACGAGAACGACGTAGATGCCCTGCAGTCGCACGACCGGCAGCGCGACAATAGCGGCAGCCGCCGACGCCGCTGCTCCGCCCAACAGCATTGCGATCCATGGATCGATGCCCAGCAGTTTCGCGCAGAGCGCCGTCGTATAGACGCCAACGCCGAAGAAGGCGACATGGCCGAAATTGAAGACTCCGGCATAACCGAGACTGAGGTCCCAGCTCGCGGCCACGATGGCGTAGATGAAGGCGATGATGAACAGATGCCGGATATAGGTATCCTCGATCACCACCGGCACCAGAAGGCCGAGAATGAGAACCGCCGCGATCGCGAGTGTTTTCAGATTGAAGCTTGCAGGCATCAGCGTACGGACTTTCCAAAGAGGCCCTGCGGCCGCAGCATCAGCACGGCGATCAGGAGCGCGAAGAGCATCGAGGGTGCCCAATAGATGCCGACGAAGAAGATCAGCACGGCTTCGACCACGCCTATGATGTAGGCGGCGGCGATCGTGCCGCTGAGTGAGCCGAGACCGCCGAATATGACGATGATCAAGGCCTTGACCAGCGGCTCCGCGCCGAAGGTGGGCGTGATGAAGCGCACCGAGCCGAGCAGTATGCCGGTCAGGCCGGCAAGGGCCGCCGACAGCGCAAAGGTGAGGATGAAGAGTTTCGACACATCGACGCCGATCAGCTTGGCCGCCGCCGGGTTCTGGCCGACAGCGCGGATACCGCGTCCGATGTTGGAATAGCGGAGAAAGACCCAGAGCCCGCCGAGCAGCAACGGCGCAAGCACGACGATCAGCGTCTCCTGCGCCGAAATGGTGGTCCCGAGCAGGTTGACCCGTCCCGGAGCGAGCGGTTCGAGCTGTTTCAGGCGAGCACCCCACAGGAGCTGGATGCCCTTTTCGAGGAAGATCATCACCGCCAGCGTTGTCATGACGGTGATTAGCAGGATGTCCTTGTCGTCATAGAAGGGGCGGATGACCGTTCGTTCGATGAGAATGCCGACACCGACCATACCGGCGACCGCCACTGCGACGCCGGCGCCGAGCCACAGGTTCAGGCCCGCCGCGTCGGACATGGTCCAGGCGAAATAGGCGCCCAGCGCCATCAGGCTGCCATGGGCGAAATTGAAGATGCCGAGCGTCGTCCACACCAGGGAAAGACCGCTGGCCATGAGGGCGTAGACCGAACCCAGCACCAGTCCGCTCACAAGAATTGCGCTGACCATATCCATCGTCATGACGACGCATGTCCCCCGAAATACATGTCCATGATCTCCTCGTGGTCGACTGCGCCGCCGCGTTCGACTTCACGCGTGATTTCGCCATGGTCGATGAGGTACATCCGGTCGACCAGAGAAAGCACGAAGGCGATGTCCTGCTCGATGAGCAGCAACGGGATGCCTTCGGCGGAGATTTTGCCGATCGCCGCGGCGAGTTCGTCCTTGAGCTTGGGAGACAGGCCGAGCGTCGGCTCGTCGAGCATCAGCATGCGCGGGGCACACATCAGACCGACGCCGATAGAGAGCATCTGGCGCTCACCGCCTGACAGCGTCTTGGCCTCCTGCCGTCGCCGCTCCGCAAGGCGCGGAAACAGGTCGAGTACATGCTCGAGATTGGCCTTGCGCTGTTTCCGGGCTCGCGGCGTGTAGGCGGCGAGCTCGAGCGTTTCCATGATCTCCATGTCCGGAAACAGGCGGTTGGCCTGCGACACATGAACAAGACCCATGGCGACGATGTCCTGAGGGGAGCGCTGCTCCAGGTTTTCGCCCATGAAGCGCACAGAACCGGACCGCGGGCGGATGAGTTTCGAAACCGCGTTCAGAAGGGTTGTCTTGCCGTGACCATTGGGGCCGAACAGACCGACGCGCTCGCTGGCGCCGACATGCAGGCTCATGCCGTTCAGCACGTCGAAGGCGTCATAGCCTGCGTACAGGTTCTCGATCTCAAGGGCTCTTTGCGGGTTGGTCAAAGCGCAGCCTCCCTTTTGCCCAGATAGGCCTCGACGACCTGCGGATCGCGCACCACTTCGGCCGGCTTTCCGGAGGCGATCACCGCGCCGTGGTTGAGGATCAAAAGATGCTGCGACACCGACAGGAGCAGCGGCAGCACGTGCTCGATCAGGAGAATGGTAACGCCGCGACCATTTACAGTCCGGATCAACTCGGCCAGGTCACTGACCTCGGGCCGTGTAAGACCGGCGGCCGGCTCGTCGAGGAGCAGGATGCGCGGCCGTCCGGCGATCGCCGATGCGATCATGAGCTGCTTGCGTTCGAAGACGGTCAGATCGCCGGCGGCCTTGTCGCGCCGATCGTTGCTCAGGCCGACATCATCGAGCGCCTTGTGCGCTTCTTCTCGCGCCTGAGCCCCGGAAAGCCCCGCACAGTAGACCGCGCCGGCATAGGCATTCTCAAAGGCGCTGAGCGTCCCGAACTCGGCGTCCTTCTGAAAGGTGCGCGCAATGCCTGCGCGGCTGATCTCGTGCGCGCGCAGGGATTGGATCTCGCGCCCTTCGAGCAGCACCTTGCCGGCGCTCGGCCCGAAGGGAATGCCCGTCATGACGTTGAAAAGCGTGCTCTTGCCGCTGCCGTTCGGCCCCGCAATGCCGAACACCTGGCCCGCGGGCACGGCGAAAGACACATCGTTGACGGCTACGAGCGCTCCGAAACGCCGTTCGATATTGCGCACTTCGAGCAATGGAGCCTCATGCGTGGAGTGATCCACCTGTCTCTCCTTCCGGGGAATATGAAGTCATTGCCGCGCTCGTCCCGCGCGGCAATGGTCAACTGGACTACTTCATCCAGGGAGGGGTCTGAAATTCCTCGGTGGCGTAGCGCGCCGGGTAGAAGAGCTCGCGCTTGCCGTCCCAGATCTGGAAGAACTGGATCGGGATCGCGTCCTCGCCCTGGACGGCCAGATGGGTCTGCGGATCGAAACGCAGCACGCCGGCTGCGATCTGCTTTTCGGTTTCCCCGATCGCCTTGCCGATTGCCAGCCTGTCCGTCGAATCGCCGACCTTGGCGAGCGCATCCGCATAGAGATAGACCTGCTCATAGAGCGCCGGGCCATAGACGCCGGGCGCGGAACCGTACTTGGCTTTGTATTTTTCAACCACCTCGGCAGCGCGAGGATTCTGCGGCGTATCCAGCACACCGCCCAGCATGTTGTAGACCACGCCGGTGGCTCGATCCTTCGTCAGTTCGAGGAATTCGGGCACTGACGGCGCATACTGGATAAAGACGAGGCTTTTGGTGGGCTGCTCGAGGAACTGCGTCATGAACGTCGCGGCATTCCCCGGCAGGTAGTCGGTGTTGATGATGACCGACGGGGCGGCCTGGCGCACGCCGGCCAGAAAGGCGCGCCAGTCGTTGATTTCGCCAAAGGGCAGAAGGTCGGCTGAAGTCACTTCCCAGCCGGCGTCCTCGAAATTCTTCTGCAGCCCCTCCATGATGGTCTTCGAGTAGGGATTGTCTGAGGAGATCAGTGCGACCTTCTTGTTGGGCAGTTCCAGCGCGCCGCCGTCGAGCAGTTGCTGGATCACCGGCACCATGGCGGTCTCATAGGCGTCGTAGGACGGGGAGATCGACCAAACGGTCGGAAAATCGTCGGGGTTGGGCGCGATGATGTCGCGCGTCTGGGCGGCGTTCGCCGAGATGATGTAGGGCATCTCCTGCTCCGCCATCAGCTCGATCTCGAAGTTGCTGCCGCTGGCGTAGCCGGTCATCATGACGTTGATATCGCGATCGCCGGCAAGCCGCTCAAACGCGCTCGTTACAGTGTCGGCCGCCTGATCCTGGGTATCACCGACAACGACCTCGAACGTGTAGCCGGCAATCCCGCCAGCGGCGTTGATTTCCTCGACGGCGAGACGCGCGCCGTTGACCATCTCGTTACCGTCTGCCGCCGCGCCGCCGGTCATCGGCGCAAGAACGCCGATCTTCGCCACCTTTTCCTGTGCGTTCGCGAACGCAACCGAAAGCGCCGAGGCGGCGAGCAACGCCAGTCCCCACTTTCCCATCTTTCTCATGTTCATATCCAGTTCCCTTGTTGTGTATTTTCGTTGAACGTCAGCGGACGTCGCACCAGTCGATGATGGCCGCCGCTATGGTCTTGGTCGTCTCCTGTAGCGAAGCCAGGTCCACATATTCGTCGTAGCCGTGGAAGCCGTCTCCGCTGGGCCCGAAGATGACGCTGGCAACGCCTGCGCCCGCATAGTGGGCGGCATCGGTAACCGCCTCGAACCCCTTGATGACGGGCGCCTTGCCGAGTTCGGTCTTGCGGTTGACGAGCGACTGGATCACCGGATGGTTCGCGTCGGTGTCCATCGGCGGGAAGTAAAGGCCCGAATAGTCCCAATCGACGGTGATCGGGTGTTCGCGCAGCCAGCGATCCTGCTGGCAGAAATGGTGCACGAAGCTCTCGAATTCTTTCTTCACCTCCGCCGGGTCTTCGTTCGGCAGGAACTTGTAGTCGAGATCGATGACGACGACGTCCGGGATGATGGCCGGATTGGTGAGGATGATCGGCAGCCCGTCCTCGCCCAGGCCCGCCCCGCCACGAATGACGCCGGGATTGATGGTGTTGAGGCCGGGCGGCACCAGCGGGTGGTAGCTGGTGCGGCACCGGATGCTCTCAAATTCGCGCATTGCGGCGAGGAACCGCGTCGAAAGCTCCACTGCGTTGACGCCGGGCAGCGTACGTCCGGGCAGATCGCGCTGCGGCCAGACCTCGTTGAAGCGCAGACCGGCATGGCCCTGCCGGCCCTTGATCGTAACGCGGGTCCAGAAAAGTCCTCCTTCGGAGGGGATGACGTCGCCCCAGGTCGGCTCGGCGACGATCGCTGCCTTGGCGAGCTTGCCCTTGGCGACCGCATCCATCGCGCCGAAGCCGCCCGCTTCCTCGTCGACCACCGTGTGGATCGACAACCGGCCCTGAAGATCGATGCCGGCCTTGCGCACGGCGCGCGCCGCGGCAATGCAGGCGGCGACGCCGCTCTTCATGTCGACCGCACCGCGTCCATAGAGCTTGCCGTTGGAGATTTCTCCACCGAAGGGCTCGACTGTCCATTCCGTGCGTTCGCCGATCGGCACGACATCGACATGGCCGCACAGGATGAGGCTCTTGTCCTCGTCGCCGGGGAGATTCGCGACAATATTCGGTCGATCGGGAAACACTTCCCAGCGGTCGGACGTGAACCCGAGAGCCTCGGTTTCCTGCTGAAGACGGTCCTGAACCGCCGCTTCCCGGTTCTGCTCGGCATCCGTGACGAAACGCGGGTTCACCGAAGGAATCCGGACGATGTCCTGGGTCAGCTCGACGACATAGTCGGCCTCCTCGTCCAGGACCTTCCAGACAGTCTCGATTGCTGTTTCCTTGTCGGCCATTCAATTCCCCTTTTTCTATATCTCGGTGACTGTCCGGCGTTTCCCCCGGCTCGGTGATTGGTTCAGCCGGCGATCTCCGCGAGCAGGTCGTCGGTGCTGATCTGGCGGCAGTAGCCCTTGATGGCGCGCAGCGAGAAGTCATGTCGTTCCTGGGTGTAGGTGCCGCACGCATCCGGCACGAGCGTCACCAGATAGCCAAGATCGCAGGCGTCGCGCACGGCCGACTCGACGCACTGGTCAGTCAGCAGGCCGCAAAGGACGAGCTGGCGCACACCGAGGTTGCGCAGGACGTAGTCGATATGAGTGGAGACGAAGACGCTGGACGAGCTCTTCGGCAATACGATCTCGTCCTCGCCCGGCGCGAGTTCGTCGACCACCTTGCCGTCCCACGATCCGCGCGGGACGTTGAAGCCGGTGATCTTGTAATCGAGGCTGCGGTCGCGACCATCGAGCGTCAGGCTTTCGATCGTCGTGTACATCACCTCGATGCCGGCGGCGCGGAAACCCGCCTGGAGCTTGCGCATGTTGGGCATCGCCACCTTCTCCAGCCGGTCGAAATAGAAGCCGTACCGGGCCTCCATCTCGTCTTCGGGCACGTCATGGAATTCACCGCCGTCGCGTCTTGCGGAGAAATTCTGAACATCGATGAAGAGAATCGCCGATTGAGCTGGCACAAGCGGGATCTCGCGCGTCAGATTATCCTGCATTTTTAACACCTTCTTCCCTCGACACGGCGGTGCGAATGGCGGCTGCCAGAAATTTCGACCATCGCGCCTGCCCCTCGGGCTCAGCGATCAGATCATTGCGGATCTCGATAAGCACGTGTTCGATGCCGCGCTTCTCGCCATGCACCGGGATGGCGTAATCCGTGAGGTCATTGCCCGTGTAAGGCTCGTTGAAGGCCGCATTGACCGTACCGTCGAGGTCGATGATCGCGGCCATCAGCTTGCGAGCCAATCTGTCGTCCCGGTTGAAGAGCAGGCCGAACTGCCAGGGACGAGCAATTCCGTCCTTCAGCAAGCGAGGCGTGAAGCTGTGTACGGAAATGAGCGCAGTGCGGTGACGGCGACCATGCGAATCCAGCACCCGGCTGACCTCCCTGTGGAAGGGGACGTGGATTTCCTCATACCGCGCAACCCTCTCGGCCTCGGACAGCGCCTGGTTGGCCGGAATCGCCGTCGTGTCGCTCGTTGCAGGCATGCAGTCGGACGACTCGAAGGCACGATTGCAATCCACCACCAGACGGCTGTAGCGTTGCAGGATCAGAGGTGCGTCGAGGGCGACGGAAAGATTTCGTGCCACGCCCTCCGCGCCGATGTCATAGGCGATGTGCCGCTCGTATTCACTTTTCGGAAGACCGAGATCTCCCAGCCGGCGCGGAACCTGCCGTCCGGCGTGCTCGCACAAGAGAACGACACGGCTGGAGCCTTCGCCATTGACGATATCAAAGGGAGCCGGATCTTTGGGACCCAGCAATCGTTCATCCGCTTTCGCGTTGATGGTTCCAGTCTGCAGCATGCGATTCCGTTCAATCTCCTGACGTCCGGCCAAAGCTTCGCCCGCGGCCGGAACGACAGGATTCCAAACCGCCGCCACGTGCCGGATCGGGGCGTTTCATGACCGAGATTGGAACGAAAATATTTCGTCAAAGTCAACTACGAATTTCATATTGATAAATTATTTTCTAACTGCTTATAGTCGGCGGCCGAGGGACGTGAGGAGAAATCATGAGCGAGGGCACCGGATCGGGCAGCCTGAAGGACAGGATCAACGCGGAGATGGAGCAGCTCACGGCCAGTGAGCGCAAGATCGCCAATGTGGTTCTGGCCGACTATCCCTATGGCGGTCTGGAGACCATTCAGGAGCTTGCGCGGCGGACCCGTGTGAGCGCTCCGTCGATAACGCGTTTCATCGCCAAGATCGGCTGTGCCGGCTATCAGGATTTCCAGCGACAGCTCATCAGCGAGCTCAAGCAGCGCGAGCTTTCACCCATCGAGTTGAAGATCACCGAGGCACCGCCCAAGGGCGCCCATCTTCTGACCGACTATACGCGCCGCCTGATCAGGCAGATGACCTATATGGCCGAGAACATGCCGGAGCGGCAGTTCGACGAGATCTGCGAACTTATCGCCGATCCGAGCCGCAACATATTCATCATCGGCGGCCGCGTGACCGACAGCATCGCCCAGCTCCTGTCGATCCATCTGCGCCAGATGCGCAGCCGCATCTACCACATGCCCGGAAACCCCGAACTGTGGCCCGAATACGTGCTGAGGATGCGCAAGCAGGACATCGTCATCATCTTCGATGTGCGCCGTTACCAGCCTCAGCTCGCGCAGCTCGCCGAGCTGATTTCCGAGCAGCGACAGTCGACCGTCGTCGCAATAACCGACAAGTGGATGTCCCCGGTCGCAAGCTATGCGCGGCACGTCTTTGCGGTGCCGATCGAGCTTGAGACCGCATGGGATACGCAGGTCTGCCTCCTCACCCTCGTCGAGGCGATCATCGTTCGCGTCTCCGAGATGGACTGGACGGCAACGCGCAAGCGCATCGAATCGTGGGACCGCATCCGCTTTTCGCTGCAGGATGCAATGAAAGAAGACCGAAGGACGGATTCCGATGCAGAATGAACATGTGATCTATGCCTGCGCGACTGATATCGCGGGCAAGGTGCGCGGCAAGGGTTTCCCCGCCGCCGAGTTCGAGAAGCGGCTGAAACGCGGGATCGGATGGGCGCCGACCAACGTTCAGATCACCTGTTTCGACGCCATCGCGGACAGTCCCTTCGGCTCGCTCGGCGACATGGTTCTCATCCCCGACGCCGCCACGCGCGTCAGCGTCCGGTCGGAAGAGAGCGGTCTGTCGGAAGATTTCGTCTTCGGGGACATCCGGCAGACCGACGGCACCCCTTGGGACTGCTGCACCCGCTCGATCCTGAAGGCTGCGCTTGCGCGGCTGGAAAACGCCGCCGGCCTGACCCTTGTCAGCGCTTTTGAGCATGAGTTCCAGTTCAAGGGCAAAGCGATGCCCATGGGAACAGCCTACACGATGACGGGCTTCCGCCAGCGGCGCGCCTTCGCCGAGAAGCTGATTGCCGCCATGCGCACGGCAGGCCTCGATCCCGATACGATCATGAAGGAGTATGGTGCCGACCAGTACGAGGTCACGATGGGACCGCAGCGGGGCGTCACCAGCGCCGACCATTCGGCGATACTCCGCGAGCTTATCCAGGCGGTGGCGGCCGAAGCCGGCGAGGAGGTGACGTTCACGCCGTTGCGCGATCCGGCGGGCGTCGGCAACGGCGTGCATATCCACATGAGTTTCCTCGACGCCGACGGCAAACCGGCCACCTACGATCCGTCGGGACGTCACGGGCTGAGCAGGCCGGCGGGCCAGTTCGTCGCCGGGCTGCTGAAATATCTCGACAGCTATCTGGCCCTCGTCGCGCCGAGCGTGATTTCCTACGGGCGCCTCACCCCGCATCGCTGGAGCGCCGCCTACAACAATCTCGGTCTGCAGGACCGCGAAGCCTCCGTTCGCATCTGCCCGGTCTCGGCGATGAGCGACATCGACAAGGCGCGCCAGTTCAACTTCGAATTCCGCGCCGCGGACGCCGCCGCGAGCCCGCATCTTCAACTCGCGGCCCTCGTGCATGCCGGGGCACAGGGCATCGAGGAAGGCCTCGAGGTGCCCGACGCCACGGAAGAAGACCTGTCTCTTCTGCCCGCAGATGAACTCGCAGAACGAGGATTGGGCCGGCTGCCGACGACATTGGAGGAGTCGCTCGCACGTTTTGCGGCGAACGACGTCGTCAAGGGCTGGTTCACGCCGCGCTTCGTCGACGTCTACACCAAGCACAAGCGCAGCGAGATGGCCTTCCTGGACGGCAAGAGCGAACCGGAGATCTATGCCGCCTACGACACGGTCTACTGAAACAATCTCCAACCCGAATCCGAGGTGAAGCATGAGCAGACCGATTGCCAGAAATCTGAACATGGTGCCCTTCGTCAGTGTCGAGGACATGATGAAGCTGGTGCTGAAGACGGGGACGGAGCGTTTCATCCAGGAGCTCGCCGGCTATATCCGGGACGATTTCGCGCGCTGGGAGACATTCGACAAGACGCCGCGCGTGGGGTCCCACGGGCGGGAAGGCGTCATCGAGCTGATGCCGACGAGCGACGGCGAGCTCTACGGCTTCAAATATGTCAACGGTCATCCGAAGAATACGCGCGACGGCCGCCAGACGGTGACGGCATTCGGCGTGCTTGCCGATCTCGGCAACGGCTACCCGATGCTGATTACCGAGATGACGCTCCTGACCGCGCTGCGAACCGCAGCCACCTCCGCCCTGGTCGCCAGCCATCTGGCACCCAAGGGATCAAGGACGATGGCGCTGATCGGCAATGGCGCCCAGTCGGAGTTCCAGGCGCTGGCGTTCCGCGCCCTGCTTGGCATCGAGCATCTGCGTCTCTACGACATCGATGCGGGTGCGAGCGAGAAGTGCAAAGGCAATCTTGCGGCGCTCGGCTTCGAGATCGAGATTTTCCGGAGCGGCGAAGAGGCGGTGGAGGGGGCTGACATCATCACAACGGCCACGGCCGACAAGCGCAATGCCACGATACTGACGGACAACATGGTCGGGCCGGGCGTGCACATCAACGCGGTTGGCGGAGACTGTCCCGGCAAGACCGAGCTGCACCGCGACATCCTTCTGCGCTCCAACATATTCACCGAGTTTACGCCGCAGACACGGATCGAAGGAGAGATACAGCAGCTCGACGCGAATTATCCCGTCACCGAGTTCTGGCGCGTCCTCGCGGGCCAAGCTGAAGGACGGCACGGTGAGCGTGACATCACACTCTTCGATTCGGTCGGATTCGCCATCGAGGATTTCTCGAGCCTGCGCTATGTGCGCGATCTCGTGAAGCCGACACGCCTCTACGCGGAGCTTGACATGCTCGCCGATCCCGACGATCCGCGCGACCTCTTCGGCATGTTGCAGCGCGCCGCCACGCGGCTTTAGGAAATCAACGATCCTCGGCTGAATACCAGCGTGCCAAGCGGCGCCCCCGGGAACGCCCCCGACTGCATGCCGCCGATCATAGAGTCAGTTGACGGTAATTTCCTTGCCTGGAAAAGCCCGGCAGCGACATGAATGTCCATAGCGGCGCGCGGAACGCAAGAAAGCCCCGGCGGGGTTCGCGCGGGGCTTTGTTTGTATTGGGAAGCTGTTTTGCTTTGGCTGCTGGGGCAGGCTTTGAACCTGTTGGCTTCAGGTTATGGTCCGCAAGGACGATGAGCTACCATGGCCAGCGAAGACGACGTCTTCGCGCCAGCCATAAAGTATTGAATTGGGGGAATGATTTTGGTTGCGTGGGCAGGCTTTGAACCTGCGACGCGTTGATCCGGCAGGGACTTGCGGAGCAAGTGCCGGGAGGATTTCAGGTTATGAGCGCGGAACGCAAGGAAGCCCCGGCGGGGTTCGCGCGAGGCTTTGTTTGGATTGGGAAGCTGGGAGTTTTGAAGATTTTGGCTGCTGGGGCAGGCTTTTAACCTGTTGGCTTCAGGTTATGGTCCGCAAGGACGAGGAGCTACCATGGCCAGCGAAGACGACGTCTTCGCGCCAGCCATAAGGTATTGAATTGGGGGAATGATTTGGTTGCGGGGGCAGGATTTGAACCTGCGACCTTCAGGTTATGAGCCTGACGAGCTACCGGGCTGCTCCACCCCGCGTCAAAA
>PAPH01000049.1 GCA_002709005.1 Hyphomicrobiales bacterium
ATCAAGACGTTCGATCATCATGACGAGATCGAGGAGATTCTTGAAAGCGACGACGGGCTCTACGGGGTGACGGGCTCCTGACCGAAGAATCCAAAAAAATGGCCCGTGAAGCAATTGCTTCCGGGCCATGAAGTCGGACAGGCTTTGGGCCTGCCGTTTGGGAGAGATCACGAAGAAGAAGAAACCCGTGTGTCGGCTTCGATCCCCGCAATGACACGTTCGAAAAGATCCCGGTTGCGGCAATAGGCAGGCGCGTGTTGCGGGCTGTTCTCGCGGGCGAGCCATTCCTGGCATTGATCGGGCCCTTCGCAGGTCAGGCACCGTTTCGCCGCGTTCTCCATCACCTGTTCCGTATCGGGCAGGCGACGCATCTTCCCGGTCAATCCGAGCTTGCGGATCATCGCTTCCATGAGATTGGCCCGCCAGGTCATACGCTGAAAGACATCGGGTATGCTCATCCGGGCCTCCTCTCGAAGTGATGCCCGTTTGTAGCGATCAGACTGAAGCGCCGCCTTGATCTCTGTCAAGCAGGTCAGGCGCGGGCAATTTCAGCCGGTTGCAGGCGCTCGGAAAGCACTCCCGGCAGCCGGCAAGCCTTGCAGTCCGGCCGCGTTTGCTCTACCCGGATTTCCACGCCCACCCGAGCGCAGGAAGACCCGATAAGATGACCATAGTCGATACCCGCACCCCCGATGCCAAACGTTTCATACCCGGCGCCACCGGCGACTGGGAAGTGATCATCGGACTGGAAGTGCATGCCCAGGTCACCAGCAACTCCAAGCTCTTTTCCGGCGCCTCGACGTCCTTCGGCTCGGCGCCCAATTCCAATGTGAGCCTGGTCGATGCGGCCATGCCCGGCATGCTGCCGGTGATCAACGAGGAATGCGTCAAGCAGGCGGTCCGTACCGGGCTCGGCCTCAAGGCACAGATCAACAAACGCTCGGTCTTCGACCGCAAGAACTATTTCTATCCAGACCTGCCGCAGGGCTATCAGATCTCCCAGTACAAGGATCCGATCGTCGGCGAGGGCAAGATCCTGATCTCCGTCGGCCCCGACCGGCAGGGCAATTTCGAGGATATCGAGATCGGCATCGAGCGCCTGCACCTCGAGCAGGACGCCGGCAAGTCGATGCACGACCAGCACCCGACCATGTCCTATGTCGACCTCAACCGTTCCGGCGTGGCTCTGATGGAGATCGTCTCCAAGCCCGACATGCGCTCCTCCGACGAAGCCAAGGCCTATGTGACGAAGCTGCGCTCGATCGTGCGATATCTCGGCACCTGCGACGGCAACATGGACGAGGGCTCCATGCGCGCCGACGTCAACGTCTCGGTGCGCAAGCCCGGTGGACAGTTCGGCACCCGCTGCGAGATCAAGAACGTCAACTCGATCCGCTTCATGGGCCAGGCCATCGAATATGAGGCCCGCAGGCAGATCGCCATCCTCGAGGAAGGCGGCGAGATCGACCAGGAAACGCGACTGTTCGACCCCAGCAAGGGCGAGACACGCTCGATGCGCTCGAAGGAAGACGCGCATGATTATCGCTATTTCCCCGATCCGGATCTGCTGCCGCTCGAATTCGACGATGCCTTCGTCGAGGAACTGGCTAAGAGCCTGCCCGAGCTGCCCGACGAGAAGCGCGAGCGTTTCGTCAAGGATATGGGCCTGACGGTCTACGATGCCTCGATCCTCGTCTCGGAGGCGGCGATCGCGGACTATTTCGAAAAGGTCGCAGCCGGCCGCGACGGCAAGGCGGCCGCCAACTGGGTGATCAACGACCTGCTCGGCGCCCTGAACAAATCCGGCAAAGACATTGATGAGACTCCGGTTTCCCCCGATCAGCTCGGCGGTATTCTTGACCTGATCAAGGACGGTGTCATCTCCGGCAAGATCGCCAAGGATCTCTTCGAGATCGTCTGGAACGAAGGCGGCGAGCCGGCCAAGATCGTCGAGGACCGCGGCATGAAGCAGGTCACCGACACCGGCGCCATCGAAAAGGCGGTCGACGAGGTGATCGCCGCCAACCCCGACCAGGTGGAAAAGGCCAAGGCCAAGCCGAACCTCGCCGGCTGGTTCGTCGGCCAGGTGATGAAAGCCACCGGGGGCAAGGCCAACCCGCAGGCCGTCCAGGCGCTGGTCAAGCAGAAGCTCGGCATCGAGGAGTAGGGCCCTGGTCTATTTCGTCCGCTCAGCTTCCGACCGTGACTTGCCGGCCATCGCCGCGCTTCTCGCCGAGGCGTGGCGGGCAACCTATGTCCCGATTCACGGGCCCGAGAAGACCGAGGAACTGATCGCCGACTGGCACGCGCCGGACAGGATCAAGGCCAACATGGCGCGTCCGGACGGAGAGTATCTCGTCGCCGACGACGGCGAGCGGATCGGCGGCATGGCGTTCGCCACACCGAGCGGAGCGGGCGACGTCAAGAGCGTCAAGCTGCACCAGCTCTATGTCCATCCCGGCTGCCAGCGCCAGGGCGTGGGGCGCGACCTCTTCGCCGAGATCGAAACCTGCTTCCCCGACGCCAAGCGGCTGATTCTGGAAGTCGACGAGCAGAACGCGCAGGCCATCGCCTTCTATGAGGGCGTCGGCATGAGCGAGGCCGGACGCACCGCCAATTGCGGCTCCGACAATTCCGGCATTCCGGCGATCATCATGGAAAAGAAGCTGCCGCCGGAGGTGTGAGATGGCTGAGCAGGTAGCAACAGTGGTGATCCGCCCCGCGCGCCGCGAGGACGTCGCCGAACTCGCTGCCATGTTCGCCTCCGACACGCTGGGCGGGCACGGCGATACGGCGGAAGTCGATGCGCTGCCCGATTATCTCGCCGCTTTCGACTGGATCGAGGCGAGTCCCGACAACTGGCTCTGGGTCGCGGAAATCGAGGGCACCGTCGTCGGAACCTATCAGAGCACCTATCTGCGCACGCTGACGGGCAGGGGCTCGTCGAGCCTCACCATCGAGGCCGTGCACACGCATCAGCATATGCGCGGCGCAGGAATTGGCACGGCGATGATCGAGCACGGGATTGGGCAGGGGCGGGCGCTGGGTGTCCGGCTGGTACAACTGATGTCGAATGCCGCGCGAACCGATGCCCACCGCTTCTATGAGCGTCTCGGTTTTGTCAGATCGCATGCCGGTTTCAAGATGAAATTGCGCTGAGCCGCCGTGCCGCACTGGACAAGCCCCGGCAGGCGCGCCATAAGCGGGACAGACAGCCAACGGACGCGGAAGTTTCGATGAAGTTCTTTTTCCAGCAGCTCCTGACCTGGTGGAACGGCACCACACCCGGCACCCGGTTCTATCTCTGGCGCTTCTACAAACGCGTCGGCGAGGACGAGTTCGGCAACGTCTATTTCGAGGGTCAGAAGGATTCGGAAGGCCGCACGCGCCGCTGGGTGCGTTACAACGGCTATTCGGACCCGACCACCATTCCACCGGGCTGGCACGGCTGGATGCACCACCGCGTGGCCGTTCCGCCGTCTGACGAGAACTATGCCGCCCACGAGTGGGAAAAGCCGCACCTGAAGAACCTGACCGGCTCGCCGCTCGCCTATCGCCCCAAGGGCTCGATACTGCGCCCGGGCCATCGTCCGCGGGTGGACGGCGACTACGACGCCTGGACGCCGAAATCCTGATTTTCTCCCCGGTCTGCCGTCTCAGGGCACCGGATGGCCACAATTGGGTGGTCTTAGGATGCGGAGCCCGGTGAGCCGGTGGTGCCAGTTCACCCGGGAATCGGTTATGGCTTTGGGTGCGCCATCGCAAAGACGCGGTCGGCACGCAGGGTGAGGGACGGGTTTTCCAGTCAATGACGTTCGCTTTCAAATCGACATCCATGGCCATCGTGGCACTTGCATCGGTGGCGCTCTGGCCGGTTGCGGCCGATGCCGCGCGGATCGAGAATCCGGTCGCGGAATTCTCCGGCATCGACAAGATCACCGGCCGCATCACAACCTTCGACGTCTACATCAATGAAACCGTCCAGTTCGGCGCGCTGCAGGTCACCCCGCGTGTCTGCTACAGCCGCGACGAGACCGAGACGCCCAAGACCGACACATTCGTGGAGGTCGACGAGATTACCCTCGACCGGAAGATCCGCCGCATCTTCACCGGCTGGATGTTCGCTGATTCTCCGGGTCTGAACGCCGTCGATCACCCCGTCTATGACGTCTGGCTGAAAAGCTGCAAGCAGAACTCCGACGTGCCGCCGCCCGACAATCTTCCGACCGCCTCGACGGCCGGCCAGCCGCAGGGCGAGGCCGCAACCGAAGGCGAGACGGCACCGGCGCAGTAAACCTCTCGCGGAATCAGTTTCAAAGAAAACCCCCGTAACGCCTTCGCGCTACGGGGGTTTTTCGTTTCAAGCCTGACGGGCCGAGCTTACTGCGCGGAGGCGACCGGCGAGATCAGCGGCGTGATGCGCCGGATGGTGACGCGGCGATTGAGCCGCTCCGGACCCTGCGTGCGGACCTTCAGGTAGCGCTCGCCATAGCCCTGGGTAACCAGGTTCTCCGGAGGGATGCCGTAGACCGCGGACAGCGCATTGGCGACGGTCTCGGCGCGCTCGTCGGAAAGGACGAGGTTGGAGTCGTCCGAACCGACCGCATCGGTGTGTCCCTCGATCAGGAACGTCTCGCCGGGGCTGTTGTCGAGAATCCGCGCCATGGCGTCGGCAACGCCGCCGAGGTCATCGACCTGGTCGCGCGGAATGGTGGCGCTACCGGTCTCGAAGGTCAGCGTGTCCATGTCGATCCGGCGGACCTTGTCGCGGATACGGGCGGAGTACTTCACTTCGTCGACCGAGTAGATGCGTTCGACACGTTCCACCGGCGGCTCCTCGAGGAAGTCGTAATACTCGCCTTCATCTGCCACGGTGGCGTCCAGCACATAGTGGCTGATCGGGATGTTCAGACGCAGCGGCGGCAGGTCGCGGCCCGGATCGCGCCACGGACGACGGCGGTCGCCGCGCTCGTTTTCCGGAATGTAGGCGAGAACGATCTCGCGACCGCTCGGAAGGACCTTCGAACGCTGGATGATCTCGCCGTGGCGGTTGCGGATGGTGACCACCTGGGTGCCGTTGCGGCGGGTGATAACCTCGCGGGTGCGGCCACGCGGGAGTTCGTCGTAGTAGACCTCCTCGGACCGGCCACGCAGGCGGCGATCATCGTCACTGCGTACGATGGTCTGGTTGTTGAACTGGATGATGAAGCGGTTGTTGACCTCCCGCACCACTTCGCCGTCTCCGCCGCGCGGACGGCGGTCCGGACGGGCTTCCAGGCGCTGGCCTTTTTCCTCAAGCGAGTTCGGTGCCGCGATCGGCTCGGCGGCGAAGGTGGACTGAGATTCGGCATCCGATGTCGGCGCTTCGACCGGCTCGGCGGTGGCCTGCGTCTCGGCCGGCGCTGCTTCGCCGTCAGCCGGCTGCTCGGCCGTCTGCGACCCGTCTTCGGCGGCAGGAGCTTCCTTGGCGCTGTCGAGCACCGGGGCGCCGCCTTCGACCGGCAGCGTGGCTTCTGGCGTCACGTCCTCGTCGCTCTCGGCCGTAGCCTCGGCAGCGGCTTCAGCGGAAGCATTCTGTTCATCGGCCGACTTGTCTTCCACCGGGGCTTCTGCGTCCTCCGCCGGAGCGGCCTGATCCTCGGTGGGGGCCATCTCGCCGGACTGGTCAGTGTCCGCAGGCGCGGCGTCTGCAGGCTGTTCGGTTTGCGTCCCGGCCTTAGGTTCCTCGCTCGCGGGAGCCTCTTCGGCCGGCTGCTCTGCCTCGGGGGCGGGCTCCTCGACCGGTGCGGCTTCCTCGGCGGGGGCGGCCTCTTCCGCTGCCGGAGCCTCGTCCGCAGGTGCTTCAGCAGCCGGCTTTTCGGGCTCTGGGGCTACTTCCGGGGCGGCTTCCTCGGCCGGCGCTTCAGCGGCAGGCTCCTCAGCGGGTGCCTCGGCAGCAGGAGCTTCCTCCACAGGGGCCGCAGCTTCAGGTTCGGGTGCCGGCTCTTCCACCTGCGGTTCCGGTGCGGGCTCGGGTTCCGGAGCGGGCTCGGCTGCAGCCTCCGGCTCGGGTTCAGGCGCGGGTGCCTCCTCGACCGGCTGCTCGGGCTCGGGCGGCGCGGCCTGGGCTTCGGCCTGCATCGCAGCGTCGAGCTGCGCCTGGGCCTCGGCGACACGCTGCTTGGCTGCCGTCACGTCGCCGCCGCTCGTCTGCGCCTCGGTCAACTGCGCCATGGCTGCGTCGAGCTGGGCCTGGGCGTCGGAAACGCTCATCTGAACGTTCACGAGGGGGAGCGTCTGGGCCGCGCCATCGCCGGTATCGGCGGATGGGCGCACGGTCAGCGCATAGGCGGGCGCCGCGCCGAGCGAAAGGGCAAGCGCGGTCGAGGCCAGAAAGCGGCGGTGGGTAAACATATAGTTATCTCCCTAGGTTTCGTTGAGCGAACAACGCGAGGGAGCCAAAACCGTTCCGGTCACGATATGTTTTTGAGGGTAAGAAAAGCGCGCCGGCAATGGCCCGGGCGCTTTCAGTCGAAGGGGATGTCTCCGCCTTCGAGCGCCGCTTCCAGCAGCACCTCGTAATCTTCCCGGGGCACGTCCACCGCTCCGAAGGATTTCAGGTGTTCGGTGGTGAACTGGGTGTCGAGCAGCCGGAACCCGCGAGCCCGCAGCCGCTCGACGAGGTGGACGAGGCAGATTTTCGAGGAGTCGGTGGCGCGCGAGAACATGCTTTCGCCGAAGAATGCGGCGCGCAGCGAGACCCCGTACAGACCGCCCACGAGTTCGTCTCCCCGCCAGGCTTCCACCGAGTGGGCGTGACCGAGCCGGTGCAGGCTGGAATAGAGCTCGAAGATCGTCTCGTTGATCCATGTCGAGGGGCGCCCTGGACCCGGCGCCGCGCATCCGCGCATGACGGCCTCGAAGGCGGTGTTGAACCGGATGTCGTAGGGGCAACGGCGGATTGTCCGGCGCAGACTCTTCGAAACGTGGAAATCGTCGAGCGGGATGACGCCGCGGATCTCCGGCTCCACCCAGAAGATGTCCGGATCCTCCGCGCTTTCGGCCATGGGAAAGAGGCCGGCCGCGTAGGCCCGCAAGAGGATATCGGGTGTCAGTTGTTCAGCAGCCAAAGCGGGCTCCCCCGTTTTGTCCGTCCGCCCCGCGCCCCTATTCGGAGGATTTCTGCGCCAGGAATTTCTCCAGCCAGTGAATGTCGTAGTCGCCATTGGCGATGTCCGGATTGGCCAGAAGATCCCTGAACAGGGGAATGGTGGTGTTGATGCCGTCGACCACGAACTCGTCGAGCGAACGCCTCAGCCGCATCATGCATTCCACACGGTTGCGACCGTGAACGATCAGCTTGCCGATCAGGCTGTCGTAATAGGGCGGGATCTTGTAGCCCTGATAGACGCCCGAATCCACGCGAACACCAAGCCCGCCCGGCGGGTGGTAGTGCGTGATCGTGCCCGGCGAGGGGACGAAGCTGCGCGGATCCTCCGCGTTGATGCGACATTCGATGGCATGGCCGGAAAAACGGATGTCCTTCTGCGTCACCGACAGTCCGCCGCCCGAGGCGACGCGGATCTGTTCGTGCACCAGATCGATGCCGGTAATCGCCTCGGTCACCGGATGCTCCACCTGCAGGCGCGTGTTCATCTCGATGAAATAGAACTCGCCGTTCTCGTAGAGGAACTCGACCGTGCCGGCACCGCGATACTTCATCTTGCGCATGGCTTCGGCGCAGATCTCGCCGATCTCCTGGCGCTGCGCCGAGTTGAGCGAAGGCGAATTGGCTTCTTCCCAGACCTTCTGGTGGCGGCGCTGCAGCGAGCAGTCGCGCTCGCCCAGATGCACCGCATTGCCTTCGCCATCGCCCATCACCTGGATTTCGATATGACGGGGCTTGGCGAGATATTTCTCGATATAAACCGCTTCGTTGCCGAAGGCCGCTCCGGCTTCCGAACGGGCGGTTGCAAGCGCGATCGACAACTCGTCTTCGTTATTGGCGACCTTCATGCCGCGGCCGCCGCCGCCGGCAGTCGCCTTGATGATCACCGGAAAACCGATCTCGTTGGCGACCTTCTTGGCTTCCTCGTCGGTGGTGATTTCGCCTTCCGAGCCAGGAACAACCGGAATGCCCAGTTCTTCGGCCGTCTTCTTGGCGGTGATCTTGTCACCCATCATCCGGATGTGCTCGGCAGTGGGGCCGATGAAGGTCAGGCCGTGGGCTTCCAGAATATCGGCGAACTTGGCGTTTTCCGACAGGAAACCATAACCGGGATGGACAGCGTCCGCGCCCGTGATCTCGCAGGCTGCGAGAATCTGGTGAATATTGAGATAGCTCTCGCGCGAGGGCGGAGGGCCGATGCAGACACTCTCATCGGCCAGACGCACATGCATGGCGTCCTGGTCGGCGGTGGAATGGACGGCAACCGTCTGGATGCCGAGTTCCTTGCAGGCGCGCAGGACGCGCAATGCGATTTCGCCGCGGTTGGCGATGAGGATTTTGGAGAACATCGGGCTACTCAATCATCACCAGCGGTTCGCCGTATTCGACGGGGGAGCCGTCGGCGACCAGGATCTCGGTGATCTTGCCCGAGCGGGGCGACGGAATTTGGTTCATCGTCTTCATCGCTTCGATGATCAGCAGCGTCTGGCCTTCGCTGACAGTCTGGCCGACCTCGATGAAGGGACGTGCGCCGGGGGAGGGAGCCATATAGGCGGTGCCGACCATCGGCGAGGGAACGGCGTTGCCCGATGACGCGGGCTTGGCGGCCGGTTCGGAAGCCGCCGGCGCGGCAGCGGGTGCGGCGGAAGCCGGGGCCGCATAGGCCTGGGCAGCCACGGGGGTGCCGGCGCGCGAGACCCGGATGCGCAGGTCATCCTGCTCGATTTCGATCTCGGTCAGATCGGTTTCATTCAGGATGGTGGCCAGATCTCGTATCAGCGTCTGATCCACGACCGGTTTCTTGGTGGACATCGGGTGTTGCCTTCTCGTTTGCGTCGCGGCGTCGTTGCACCGGGCGATTGGACTGACCGGTCGCGGTGTCCGGATGCGGACTTCCGGTAGCGGTCAGGCAAGGAACCTGTTCCCCGGAGAGGGATTGAAGGCTCCTAATAGGCGGCGGTTCAGCTCGTCAAGCCGGAAGGGGCAGAAAATGGCCTGAACACGTCTTCATATACACTTGTCGGCGTCAACATACAGTGCTGTTGCAACTGCGCAAATTGGCGACCTTCTCCTCGAGCACGTCCGCGCCGAGCGCGCCGAACACCGCCTCGTCCCCGACGATGTAGGAAGGCGTGCCATTGATGCCGAGCTGATCGGCCAGGGAATAGGCCTGTTTGATGGAATCGCTGATTGCCGGGTCTTCCATTCCTGTGCGAACCTCGGCCTCCTCGGCACCGAGCTTGACGGCGAGTTCCATCGCGCTGTCTTCTGTCGCCCGGCCTTCGGAGCCCAGAAGGGTGCGATGGAATTCACCGTATTTATCCGGCATCAGCTTGCGGAATGACATGGCGACCCGGTGTGCGGCGAGCGAATCCGGTCCGAGGATCGGAAATTCCTTGAGCACGAAGCGCACCTGATCGTCGCCTTCGATGATCGCGTTCATGTCCTGGAGCGCATGCTTGCAGTAGCCGCAATTGTAGTCGAAGAACTCGACGATCGTGACGTCGCCCTCGGGATTGCCGAGAACGATGTCTTCCGGCGCTGCCGTCAGGGCGTCGCGGTTGGCGACGATGGCGGCCTTCGCCTTCTCGGCTGCTTCGGCTTCCTGCTTGGTCTGAAGTGCGGTCTGCATCTCCTGCAGGATTTCGGGATTGGCGAGCAGATATTCGCGCACGAAGGCTCCCATTTCCTCCTTCTGGGCGTCATCGAGCGCCCGGGCCGGCATGACGAAGGCCGTGGAGGCGGCGAGCATGGCGGCCATCGCGCCGGTGGTCAGTCTCTTGAGCATTGTCGTTCCCTTTCCGCGCTGCTCTTTTCGAGCCGGCGCTGATCCTAATCTTATTTCGCCACC
Organism: Hyphomicrobiales bacterium; assembly: GCA_002709005.1. Classification (GTDB taxonomy): domain Bacteria; phylum Pseudomonadota; class Alphaproteobacteria; order Rhizobiales; family Rhizobiaceae; genus Pseudohoeflea. Next base: position 9,999 of record PAPH01000049.1, read on the forward strand.
GAAAGAATGTCATTGGCGCGCCGTGCGCCGGGCGTTCCCTTTGGCAGTCTCTGCAGCGCTCGGGCGGCGAAGACCTGCGCCTCGCGCATCGATCCGGCGCGGAAATGACCTTCCGCCATGGCGAGATCGGCGTTTCCGATGTCTCCCGAAAGCCCGTAGGCCTGCGACAGGTGAAGATAGGCGTTGATATTGTCCGGGTCCGACTGGATCGCGGCCCGGAAATTGTCCACCGACTTCCTGGCGTTGGCCGGCTCTCCGGTCGACAGAAGCGCAAACGCGTAACGCGATCGGATCAGCCCGGAACTGTCGTCGGCGAGCTTCATCGCCCGGGCGAACGCGTTCGCCGCATCCACGGGACGGCGCAGCTTGAGCAGGATCTCGCCCCGGAATTCGTGAAAATAGGCGTTGTTGGGCGCGGCCTTGATGAGATCGTCCATCTTGCCGAGCGCCGCGCGCGAATTGCCCGAAAGATCGGTGGCGATGGCATCGCCATAGCGGCCGGCCAGAGATGAGCGGTCGCGTCCGAAAATGCGGGCCACGGCCGGCTGACCGCCGGAGAACGCGGCAATCTTCGCGCGCGCGAGCTGATGGCGCTGCAATAGCGCTGCGGAATCCGCCTTGTCGAAATAGGGGCTCTCGTGCGCCAGCGTTTCCAGCATGGCGATACGCTCGCGCGGCAGCGGGTGGCTGATCTGGTAGGGATCGACCTGAACCCCGGCGAGCGCCAGGCTCGTGGAAAAACGCTCGAATGTCGTCAGCATGCCCTTCGCGGACTGCTTGGTGGCGCGCAGATATTTCACGGCCGCCTGATCGGCATTCATCTCCTCGGAGCGGCGATAGCTCAACAGCCCGCGCATGGCGATGCCGGGAGCCGCTGAAACCAGCGCGCCGCCGGCGGAGGTGCCGTTGCGCGAACCCGCGACCGAGCCAGCAGCCATGGCGCCGATGCCGAGCAGGCTGCCGACGATCGCCATGGTGCGGGCACGCTCCATCTGCTCGCGCAGGCGCTGCTGGTGCCCGCCGGCCAGATGACCGGTCTCGTGGGCCAGGACGCCGATGATCTCGTTCGGCGTTTCGGCCGACTGGATGGCGCCCGTATTGATGAAGATGCGCCGACCGGCGACGAAGGCGTTGAAGGACGGATCGTTGACCAGCACGATCTCGATCCCGCGTCGCGACAGTCCGGCCGCCTTGAGGATCGGCACGACGTAATCCTTGAGAAGCGTCTCGATCTCGGCATCCCGGATGACGGCGACCCGGCCCTGCTGGGCTTGCGCGGGTTGCGCAATGAAGGGAAGAACGAGAGAGGAGGCAAGGATCGCGCGACCGGCCATTCGGCCTGCAAGGGCGACGACAGAGCGGGCGGGATTGAAGAGTTTTCGCATCATCAGTCCGTATAAACGCCCGCCGCCCAAATGAAAATGGGCGCGGCGGGCGGTTCGGGTTGGCTCGCAGCCTTGTGATCGCCATGACAATGGGGCATTTGTGCGGCCACGAACCAGAAGCGCCGGGCCCGCGGATTGTCGCGCCCGGCCGGTGTTGCAGATGAACCACCCGGAGAGATGATGCCACGCCAGAAGCGCCCCAGCGTCGAGCCGTTCCACGCCATGGACATCCTTGCCGAAGCCACGCGGCTGAGGGGAGAGGGCAGGGATGTCGTCTCGCTCGCCGTTGGCCAGCCGGCGCATCCGGCCCCCAAACCCGCGCTGGAAGCCGCGCGCAAGGCGCTTGAAGGCGGCAGGATCGGCTATACCGACGCGCTCGGTACGTCCGGCCTGCGCGCGGCGATTGCCCGGCACTACCAGAGCCGCTACGGCGTCTCCGTCGATCCCCGCCGTGTCGCCGTGACCAACGGCTCCTCGGCGGGCTTCAATCTGACGTTCCTGCAGTTCTTCACGCCGGGCGAAACGGTTGCGATCTCCAGGCCCGGCTATCCGGCCTACCGCAACATCCTCGCGGCGCTGGGATTGAAGGTTGCCGAGATCCCCGTCGGGGCCGATACGCATTATGTGCTGACACCGGAGGCGATCGAGGCGTGGGAGCGCGAGAACGAAACCGAAGTCGCCGGGGTGATGGTCGCAAGCCCCGCCAATCCGACGGGTACCGTCACCTCGAAGGCGGACCTCAAGGCGCTGTCCGACTGGTGCGAGGCACGCGAGGCGGTCTTCATCTCCGACGAGATCTATCACGGGCTGACGTTTTCGGGCGAGGAGACGACGGCGCTCGAAGTCTCGGACCGGGCGATCGTCATCAACTCGTTTTCGAAGTATTTCTGCATGACCGGCTGGCGGATTGGCTGGATGGTGCTGCCGGACGACCTGATCCGGCCCGTCGAGTGCCTCGCCCAGAGCCTTTATATCAGCGCGCCCGAACTCTCGCAGATCGCCGCCGAGGCTGCTTTCGAGGGGATTGACGAGATGGAGGAGGTGAAGGCCGGCTACGCGAAGAACCGCGAGCTTCTCGGCCGCCGCCTCCCGGAACTGGGGCTGCCGCTGGCCGCCCCGATGGACGGAGCCTTCTACGCGCTCTGCGACGTCTCACGTTTCACCAATGATTCCATGAGTTTCGCTAAGCAGATGCTGCGCGAGATCCATGTCGCAGCCACCCCCGGACGCGATTTCGATCCGGTGGAAGGCCGCAGGTTGATCCGCTTCTCCTATGCGGGGAGCTATGCGGAGATGGAAACGGCGCTCGAACGGATGGGCGACTGGCTCGGCGGGAAAGGCTGAGCCGCCCCTGCCGACGAAGAAGTCACAATAAAAAAGCCGGCGAAGCGATCGCCGGCTTTTTCGTTCGATCAGTGGGAGGGATCAGAAGAACCCGCCGCCGCCGCGGCGCTGCCACCAGCCGCCCTTCTTGGGCTTGTCGTCCTTGTCGTCGGCTTTGCTCGAGGAGGTGACGACCGGGGCAGAGGCGATCGCTGAAAGATCGGTCTGCGCCTTCCGGTCGCGCTTGCCGGCCTTGTCCTCGTCATCCGTATCCGTGGAGGCGTCGGCTTCCACCGTTTCCTTCTCGACGACGGGAGCGGTCGCTGCCGCCGCGACGTCGAGTTCCTCAGCCGGCTTTTCCTCGGCCTTGGCTTCGGCAGCCTCGGCAGCGTCCTTCTCGGGCTCGGCCTTCTTGGAACGGCTGCGGCGCGCGCGTGCCGGTTTCTTTTCCTTCTTCTCCTCGGCGGCCGGGGCATCTTCCGAGGTTACTTCGGCGTCGGTGTCGGCGGCTGCCGTCACAGGCTCGGGCTTGGGCTCTTTCTGCGGCTCCGGCTGGGGAGTCGTATCGATCTCCTCGTCGTCCCACTGCTGATTGTCGTCGTCGGAGGACGGACGGTTGTCGTCGCGGTTGCGGCGTCCGCCCCGCTTGCCGCGGCGGCGCTTCTTGCCGGACCGGTTCTGGTCGGTGTCGTCGCCGTTCTGGCCATCCTGACCCGAGGCGTTCGACTGATCGTCAGACGTGTCGTCATCTGAATCGCCGTCGTCGTCATTGTCGTCGTTCGACGACTGGTCGTCGGAGCCCTGAGCGTTGTTGTCGCCGTCATTGCCGCGACGTCCGCGCCGCCGGCGCCGCCGGCGCCGCCGGCCGGATTTGCCGTCGTCCTGATTCCGGTCGTCGCCGGAATTCGAACGGGCTTCCGTGGTCTCCTCTTCGTCGCTCTCGCTTTCGCTTTCGATGACGACGTCGTCATCGGCGTCCTCTTCGTAAGATGGGCTGTTGGCGTGGATGTGCTCCATCGTCACCGGATTGTCGACGGGCGCGCCGCGATCGATGGCGAAATACTGGCTGCCCACATCGGGATCGGAGGCGAAGTCGATCGACAGGCCGAAACGCGTTTCCAGATCGATGATCGTGTCACGCTTGTTGTTGAGCATGTAGAGCGCGGTCTCGCCGGTGGTGCGGACCGTGATGTGGTGCGTGGTGTGCTTGAGCAGATATTCCTCGATGCCGCGCAGCACGTGCAGCGCGACGGAGGAGGGGGAGCGCACATGGCCGGTGCCGCCGCAATGGGCGCAGACCTGCATCGTGCTTTCGAGAACGCTCGCGCGGATGCGCTGGCGCGACATTTCCAGAAGACCGAAATGCGAGATGCGACCGACCTGGATGCGGGCCCGGTCGTGCTTGAGACAGTCCTTGACCTTCTTTTCGACCGCGCGGTTGTTGCGGTTTTCTTCCATGTCGATGAAGTCGATGACGATCAGTCCGGCAAGGTCGCGCAGACGAAGCTGGCGGGCCACTTCCTCGGCGGCTTCCAGGTTGGTCTGCAGTGCCGTGTCCTCGATCGAATGCTCGCGCGTCGAACGGCCGGAGTTGACGTCGATGGCGACCAGCGCCTCGGTCTGGTTGATGATGATGTAGCCGCCGGACTTCAGCGTCACCTGCGGCTGGACCATCTTGTCGAGCTGGGCGTCGATGCCGGAGCGTGCGAAGATCGGCATGAGATCCTTGTAGGGCTGAACCACCTTGGCGTGGCTCGGCATCAGCATCTTCATGAAGTCCTTGGCTTCGCGGTAGCCTTCCTCGCCGGAAACGACGATCTCGCTGATCTCCTTGTTGTAGAGATCGCGGATCGACCGCTTGATCAGCGAGCCTTCCTCGTAGACCAGCGCCGGCGCGGTCGACTTGAGGGTGAGATTGCGGACGTTTTCCCAAAGCCGCATCAGATATTCGAAGTCGCGCTTGATCTCGACCTTGGTGCGGTTGGCGCCGGCGGTCCTGAGGATCACGCCCATGCCCTGCGGCACTTCCAGCTCGCGGGCTATTTCCTTGAGGCGCTTGCGGTCGGTGACGTTGGTGATCTTGCGCGAAATGCCGCCGCCGCGCGCCGTGTTCGGCATCAGCACCGAATAGCGGCCGGCCAGCGACAGATAGGTGGTCAGCGCAGCACCCTTGTTGCCGCGCTCTTCCTTGACGACCTGCACGAGCAGGATCTGACGGCGCTTGATTACTTCCTGTATGCGGTACTGCTTGCGCGGCTTGCGGCGCGAGCGGTCGGGCACTTCCTCAAGCGCATCCTCGGAGCCGACGGATTCGACCTTGGCCTTCCCGCCGTTGCCGTTGTCGTCGCCATTCTCGGAATCGTCGTTGTCGCCGTCGTCCTCATCATCATCCGACGGGGCTCTCTCGACCGGTTCGGAAATCTCGTCGGCCTCGACTTCGGCCGCGATGGTATCGGGTTTGGAGTTGTCGTCTGCGGGTTCGTCGGGTGTCTCGAGCGACTCGGCGACGATGTCGGCGGGGGTTTCCGCGATGGGCGCGTCGGCGTTTCCGCCAGTCTCTTCCGAACCGGACTCGTCCGATGCGGTCTCGTCGGCCGCGTCGCTGTCGCTGTTTTCTTCCTGTTCGGAAGCCGCAGCCTCGTCCTTCGGCTTGCGGCGGGAACGGCGCGACCGGCGGGTGCGGCGCTCGCCCCCGTCCTTGCCGTCCTCGTCTTCCTTGTCCGTCTTCTCGGCTTTGTCCGCCTTGTCGTTGGACTTCGCCTTACGGGACTTCGACTTGGCGGGACGTTCGTCCTCGTCCTCGTCCTCCTCGCGGGCCTCGGCTGCTTCCTCGGCGAGGAGGGCCTGCCTGTCGGCGAGCGGGATCTGGTAATAGTCGGGGTGGATTTCGGAGAAGGCGAGGAAGCCGTGCCTGTTGCCGCCGTAGTCGACGAATGCGGCCTGGAGCGACGGCTCCACCCGGGTCACTTTGGCGAGATAGATATTTCCGCGCAGCTGCTTCTTGTGCTGCGATTCGAAATCGAATTCCTCTATGCGGTTTCCACGAACGACGACGACGCGGGTCTCCTCGGGATGGGAGGCGTCGATGAGCATTTTCTCAGACATGTAGTAGGTGCTCCTCGCCACTGGCCGGCCGGGCTCCGTCCGGGCGCGCGAAAGCGGCGTCCAGAGGATCGCGGGGCGGGGGTGGCGGATGAATGAAGGTCCGGGCGGGCGAAGGGCGCGTCACGCAATTCGGGCAGCGGTGTTGCCGCTGGTATGTTGTGAATTGCTGAGTTTCGCAGTTGCACCATCGAATGGCCGGCCGGATATACCTATAATTGTGATCCTTGCGGACCGATGAATTCCCGTTTCCGGGATGCGGGCATTTGGCCGCGCAATGTTGGCAAGTGGTCTTGCCGGACTTCTACAAACTTTCGACCTCGGATGCACCGATCGGGTCTCTACGCACCCAGGTCGCATAAATTTTCGCTCCGAGCTTCCGCCGGGGTCCTCACCTCTGTCCGGATGCTCTTGATCGGGATGCAAAGTCCGTGGACGTCGGCCGCGCCGCCTTGAAAACGCGTCATTCATCCGAAGATCGGACGGTTGACGGTCGGTGGCAGGCAGGCCCGTCAAAACTTTGCCTCCATGTAGGCTTTTATGGTTTCTGTGACAATGTGGCAAGCTGAAAAACACCCCTCACTCATATGCTTGGCGGCGATGGTGGATAAGGCGATCCGGCGGAACTCCGCTTCGGGCGCAGTGGCGCGAATGCTCGCAAAACGGGTTATGGTGCGGCGGAAGGCGATGTCCGGACGCCATCGGCTTGACGAATCGCTCGCTGACGGTGCCTTGAACGCCCAGTCGATATTTTTCGCGACGCCGGGCGGCGGGGGACAAAAGGAGTTTTGGCCGGTGGCGGTCATGAAACGAACATTCCGGAGCGTGCAAAGGAGCCGGTGCGGCTTCATCGGTTTTGTCGCGCTCCTGATCGGCGCTCTCTTCGGTTTCAATGCCGCCAGGGCCCAGACCCCCAGCGATACAGTGATCGAACAGGACGGCGAGGAGAGCCCCGCGCTCGCCTTTTCCGCCCGGCTTGCCGCCGACGAGGCCCGCGCCCGGATGATTGTCGAATTCGAATCCGAGCCCGAATTCACCATCCGCTATCTGGAGCGTCCCGACCGCATCGTCGTCGATCTGTCGGCTGTCACCTTCGGCTTCGATCAGAAATCGCTCGCCGCGCGCGGTCTTGTCGAGCGGATCCGCTATGGCGGGGCGGGGACAGGGCGCTCGCGCCTGATTCTGGGACTGAAGGGCCCGGCGCGGCTCGAGACCGCCAAAGTCGAGCCGATGGAGAGCGGCGCCGGCTACCGCCTCGTGCTCGATGCGGTCGCGACCGGGCGTGAGGAATTCGTCGATCTTGTCGGTTCGACAGACTGGAAAGTGGCGGTCCGGGGAGGGCGCAAAGCCTCCGCCGCCGGCGAAAGGGAAAAGCCCTTCACCGTCGTGGTCGACGCCGGCCACGGCGGGATCGACGGCGGCGCCGAGGGTGGCAGCGGCACGCAGGAGAAGGACGTGACCCTTGCCTTTGCCAAGGCGCTGGAGGATGCGTTGTCGGATCTCGACGACATCAAGGTGGTGATGACGCGAACCACCGACGAATTCATTTCGCTGTCGGGACGCCTGCGCGCCGCCCACGAGGCAAAGGCCGACCTGCTGCTCTCGGTGCATGCCGATTCGATCCGCATTCGCCGCCTCCGCGGCGCCACCGTCTACACCCTATCCGATCGCGCCTCGGACGCGGTTGCAGCCACGCTGGCCGCCGAGGCCAATCACGACGAGGCGGTGGTCGGGCCTGCGCTGGAACAGGCACCCGAATCGGTCGCCGGCATTCTTGTCGACATGGCCCGCAACGAAACGCGGGTCTTCTCCACCGGCCTTGCGGGCGAGATCATCGCCTCTTTCGAGGGACAGGTGAACCTGATCAAGAATCCGCACCGTCAGGCGGGGTTCCGGGTGCTTCAGTCGCCCGATCTGCCCTCGGCGCTGGTCGAACTGGGCTATCTCTCCAACCCCGAGGACGAGAAGCTTCTGACCGATGATGAGTGGCGGAAAAAGACCGCCGGCCTTCTGGCGCGGTCGATCGATGCCTACCGCGAGACTGTTCTGGCCGCGGGAAAATGATAAAGGGATATGGAAAACGGGCGGTCCCGTGGTAGTTTCGAGCGTGGCAACGTCGCAACACCGGTGATTCCGCTGTGTTTTCGGTGTGGGCGCGAGGCCCATTCGGCCCTAATTTGCGCACATTGTCCGGGCTTAGCCCGTACCGAGTGCCCGGTAGCGCCCGGCCTGACGTGGGATGGGGCAGGCACCAGTGTTTAACCGCAGGCGGTAATTAAGCGAATGTTTCGACTGATCGGCTATTTCTTCGGCATCGGCGCGGTGCTGTTCCTGATCGTTGCGGCCGGTGTCGCATGGTATCTCGGCGACATCACGAAGGATCTTCCGGACTATGAGGTCCTCAACAGCTACGAGCCGCCGGTAACGACGCGCGTTCATGCCGCCGACGGCGAACTGATGGCCGAATATGCCTCGCAACGCCGGCTCTATCTTCCGATCCAGGCGGTTCCCGATCGCGTCAAGGCTGCCTTCATCTCCGCCGAGGACAAGAACTTCTACACCCATCCCGGCGTCGATCCGGTGGGCCTGTTCCGCGCCGTCGTGGTCAACATCCAGAACATGGGTTCCGGCCGCCGTCCGGTTGGCGCGTCGACCATCACCCAGCAGGTGGCAAAGAATTTCCTTCTGTCGTCCGACCAGACGATTTCGCGCAAGGCCAAGGAAGCCATTCTCTCCTTCCGCATCGAGCAGGCCTATTCGAAGGACCGCATTCTCGAACTCTATCTCAACGAGATCTTCTTCGGCATGAACTCCTACGGGATCGCCGGCGCCGCGCTCACCTATTTCAACAAGTCGGTCAACGAGCTGACGATTGCGGAGACCGCCTATCTGGCGGCCCTTCCAAAGGCGCCCGCGAACTACCACCCGTTCCGTCATGCCGAGCGCGCCGTCGAGGGCCGCAACTGGGTGATCGACCGCATGGTCGAAAACGGCTATGTGAGCGCCGCCGAGGGCGAGGATGCCAAGAAGCAGCCGCTGGGCGTGACCCCGCGCTCCTCGGGCTCCTATCTCTTCGCCTCGGAATATTTTGCCGAATCGGTGCGCCGCGAGCTTCTCGACCGCTACGGCGAGAAGGCGCTCTACGAGGGTGGTCTTTCGGTCCGCACCACGCTCGACCCGCATCTCCAGAGCCTGGCCCGCAAGGCGCTTCAGGATGGCCTGATCAATTTCGACGAGCGCCGCGGTTTCCGCGGACCCGTCACCACCGTCGACGTCTCCGACGACTGGGGTGCGGCGGTCGGCGAAGTCTCTCCGCTGCGCGACGTGCCCGAGTGGAAGCTCGCGGTGGTGCTTGCCGCGACCGCCCAGGATGTCGAGATCGGCCTGCGGCCCGAGCCCAAGGTTTCCGGCGCGGTCGGCGAGGAACGTGATACCGCCGTCATTCGTCCCGAGGACATGAAGTGGGCCTTCCGCGTCGATCGCGATGGCAAGCGCGGCACGGTCAAGACGCCCGATCAGGTTCTCTCGACCGGCGACGTGGTCTATGTCCAGCCGCGCGAGGACGATGAGGGCAATACCCGCTACCGCCTGCGCCAGCCGCCGAAGGTGCAGGGTGCGATGGTCGCGATGGACCCGCATACCGGCCGCGTGCTCGCCATGGTCGGCGGCTTCTCCTTCGCCCAGTCCGAATTCAACCGCGCCACCCAGGCGATGCGCCAGCCCGGTTCCTCCTTCAAGCCGTTCGTTTACGCAGCGGCGCTCGACAACGGCTATACGCCGGCTTCGGTGATCCTCGACGCCCCGATCGAGATCGTCTCCGGCGGCGAGGTCTGGCGGCCGAAGAACTATGGCGGCGGCTCGGCCGGCCCGTCGACCCTGCGTCTCGGCATAGAGAAATCGCGCAACCTGATGACCGTGCGCCTGGCCAAGGACATGGGCATGAACCTGGTCGCCGAATATGCCGAGCGCTTCGGCGTCTATGACGACATGCTGCCGGTGCTCGCCATGGCGCTGGGTTCGGGCGAGACGACCGTGATGCGCATGGTCTCGGCCTATTCGGTCATCGCCAATGGCGGCAAGCAGATCAAGCCATCGCTGATCGACCGCATCCAGGACCGTTACGGCAAGACGATCTTCCGTCACGAGGAGCGCAAGTGCGATGCCTGCGTTGCCACCGCCTGGCTCAATCAGGATGAGCCGGAAGTCATCGATGAGCGCGAACAGGTGCTCGACCCGATGACCTCCTACCAGATCACCTCGATGATGGAAGGCGTGGTCGAGCGCGGAACGGCGGCCAGCAAGGTCAATCTCGGCCGCCCCACAGCCGGCAAGACCGGCACCACCAACGAGGAGAAGGATGCCTGGTTCATCGGCTTCACCCCCGACCTCGTTGCCGGCGTCTTCATCGGCTATGACAACCCCACGCCGATGGGGCGCGGTGCCACCGGTGGCGCGCTCGCAGCTCCCGTCTTCAACGAGTTCATGAACGCTGCCGTCGAGGGCACGCGTCCCGTCGACTTCCGCATCCCCGAAGGCATGAAGCTGATCGCCATCAATCGCACCACCGGGATGGAAGCCTTCCCGGGCGAGCCGGGCACCATCATGGAAGCCTTCAAGCCGGGAACCGGACCGTCGGATGTCTATTCGGTGATCGGCATGGACGAGGTGGCGACAGGCGAGGAAATCCTCGAAACCTCGCCACAGGCGAGCCAGGCGGTGACCTCCGGCTCGGGCGGCCTTTACTAGGGCCGGACGTTCTTGAAGCGGCCCCGTTTTCCGAGGGGCCGCTCATCCTTTACAACGCCCAGTGCCGACCTTATGGTCCGGCCCGCTCGCACCGGCGATCCGCCGGTCGAACCGTTTCCCCGTGAGATCGAAACGAAGGACAGAATACACCATGCGTGCAGAGACACAGGATGTCGTCGACGAAATCAAGCAGGCCGTAAGCCTGCTGAGGAGGCATCTTTGACTGGGAACCGTCCCTGAAAAGACTGGACTGGCTCAATGCGAAGGCCGAGGACGCCTCGCTCTGGGACGATCCGATGGAAGCCCAGAAGCTGATGCGCGAACGCCAGCAGCTCGAAGACGGCATCAACGGCATCCGCCGGCTGGAGACGCAGCTCTCCGACAACCTCGAGCTCATCGAGCTCGGCGAGGCCGAGGACGACAAAGAGATCGTTTCGGAGGCCGAGGCCGCGCTCAAGGAGATGCGCACCGAGGTCAACCGGTTGCAGATCGAATCGCTCCTGTCGGGCGAGGCCGATTCCAACGACACCTATCTGGAAGTCCATTCCGGCGCCGGCGGCACCGAGAGCCAGGACTGGGCCAACATGCTGTTGCGCATGTATTCCCGCTGGGCCGAGCAGCACGGCATGAAGATCGAGGTGCTGGAAGTCCATGACGGCGAAGAGGCGGGCATCAAGTCCGCGACGCTCCTGATCAAGGGCCACAACGCCTATGGCTGGCTGAAGACGGAAGCGGGCGTGCACCGCCTGGTCCGCATCTCGCCCTATGACAGTGCTGCGCGCCGGCATACCTCGTTTTCCTCGATCGACGTCTATCCGGTGATCGACGATACGATCCAGATCGACATCAACGAGAGCGACTGCCGCATCGACACTTATCGTTCCTCGGGTGCGGGCGGCCAGCACGTCAACACCACCGACTCGGCCGTGCGCATCACCCACATCCCGACCGGCATCGTGGTGCAGTGCCAGCAGGAACGATCGCAGCACAAGAACCGCGCCAAGGCCTGGGACATGCTGCGCGCCCGTCTCTACGAGGCCGAACTGCAGAAGCGCGAGGAAGCGGCCAACGCCGAGAACGCCACCAAGACCGATATCGGCTGGGGCCACCAGATCCGCTCCTACGTCCTCCAGCCCTACCAGCTGGTCAAGGACCTTCGGACCGGCACGGAGAGCACCAGCCCGCAGAACGTGCTCGACGGCGATCTGGACGCGTTCATGGAAGCGGCACTCGCCCAGCGCGTCTATGGCGGCGGCGAGGCGGTCGAGGATATCGATTAGAACCCGAAGCTATCATATGCGAGACGAGGAAAACCCCGCCGGAGGCTATACGGCGGGGTTTTCCTTTTTTACGCGGTCTCGAATGTGCCGGCCCGGCAGGACCGATCCCGCGCAAACGGGCTCGCTAGGACGAACCCCTCCGTTTCACCTGCCTGTCCGCTTGATGGGAAGTGAAACGGTTCCATCCGGCCGGGGAGGGGCGCCCGGCCGGATCTCGGGCCGCAATCAGTTGATCACGGTCACCGTGTCGGCCATGTTTTTCGAGGCCTTCTTCTCCCAGGAGATCTTCACCTTCTCGCCGGCCTTCAGTTTCGACTGCTGATAGCTCTTCGGCAGCATGTAGGTGCTGCCATTGTCGAGCGTGACGCTGTGCGCCTTGGCGTCGAGCGACTTGACCGTGCCGGTGGCCGTCATCGTCGAGGCGAAGGCGGCCATCGGGGAGAGGGCGAGGACAGTGGCGGTGGTGAGGGTGAGAAGAGTGCGCATGGCGAAACTCCTTGGATTGCCGGCCGACCGGATCGTCAGGATGTCACGGCTCAAGCCGGCGGGTCTTCGAAACCGTCTGGCTCTGTCGCGTCGCGGGAAACTCCCGCCGGCAGGGTCCGGCTTCGGGACATAGCGATACGCCCGGAAAACGGCCCTCTCAAATGAAAGATATTTAATTTTGCTGGCCGCGGGATCGCCGCAATTTGCGGGGGTGGGGGTGATCGGCGGGAATCCTCATTGCTGATGGAGTTCAACCGATGTTGGCTTCCGCTCGCGTATCGCCTTTTTTGCGCTCGGCCATTCTCTTAACTCGAATGCTCTGCGCCGAGCATGCTTTTCAACTCTTCTGCCTTCTGGGGATCGAGCCCCGCTGCCGCGAGGACTTCGCTTGCGAAGCTCGCAGGGGCAGGGGCCGGAGCAGTGATAATGTCCTTGTCGCGAATGGCCTTCGGCTCATCGACGTACTTACGTGTGCCCGAGTACGACTCGACGTATTTCCCGAGATAATGAGGCCCGTTAGATGTGTGGCTGACATCATCGAGCATCCCGGCACGGGCCAAGGCGATCGTTCCACCGCAAATGCCAGCGATGATGCAACCTGCATCACGCGCTTGTCTCAACTTTTCGCCAATGTCCAAGCCATCGTCAGCCTCGAAAGCAGGACCCCCGCAAACGACGACGACGCTATCTTCCGGTGCTTCGAACCTCGCAGTCTCGGCAATAGGCAAGCCTGCGGCGGAGGAAAGAGCGCCCCCCTTGGGAGATACGAAACGGAACTCCGCTCCGTAAAAGGCATGGCCAGCACCGCACAAGGGTGCAATTTCCCAATCAGAATAACCGTCTGTGAGGACAACTGTGATGGGGTGCATTGATGATCCTTTCGGCTTCCCAAGTTTTCGACGATAACACCCAATATCAAGCTGTGAATGGTCGGTCGGGTTCCATGCCTTCGGGGAAGCGCAAAGTATGTATGCCTGCTCGAAGGCTACTGCGACCGAAGATGAAAGACTGCGGTGGGGTCTTGTAAGGAAGGGCTGCTTTTCCCATTTCAGCCCCAAGGCCGGACGGGCGGCTTACGGCCCCAATTCAGCCGGTCCGTTTGAGGCACCCCAGCGGTCCCCTGCGTGACCCGAATCTCCCCCGCCTTCCACTCCCGCGCCCGTTTTTTCCTCCCGGCGTCAAATAACGCAATAATCCACTAGCGTCGGGAATTCCGCCCTCGCACCCGCAATGCTATCACTTCCGGGAACCGTGATCGCCTTTCGGCGTTACGGTCTCTCGCGTCGGGGCGGCATGGGCCGGTCCGTCATCTGCTTGAACCGGTACGCGTCCCCGGCAAGCCGAGGGACCGGTCGTGATCGCGTTCATTCAGACCTATGAGGCGTATATCGCCCTTGGCATTCTGCTTCTCCTTTTCCTCGCCTTCCTGTCCGAACGCTACAGCCCGGAAATCACCGCCGCGGGGGCTGCGGCGCTGTTCGTGGCCCTGGGCTTCGTCGACACGAAGGAGGTGATGGGCGTCTTCTCCAATTCCGCGCCGATCACGATTGCCGCCATGTTCATCATCTCCGCGGCCCTGGTGCGCACAGGCGTGCTGGAAAAGGTCTCGGACATGGTGATGTCGACGGCGAGTGCCCGGCCGGTGCTTGCGATCGCCGCCTTCCTTGTTCTCACCGCGGCCGCCTCGGCCTTCATCAACAACACGCCGCTGGTGCTGTTCCTGATCCCGATCGTCGTGAAGCTTGCGAGTGCCGCGCGGCTGGCGCCCACCCGGCTGCTGATCCCGCTGTCCTACGCGGCCATTCTCGGCGGCACCTGTTCGCTGATCGGCACCTCCACCAACCTGCTGGTCGACGGCGTGGCGCGCGAGGCCGGACTGGCGCCGTTCTCGATCTTCGAAATCACGCCCGTGGGCATCGTCGCGGCCACCGTGGGCGGAGGACTGATGCTGCTGCTCGGGCCGTGGCTTCTGCCGAACCGGGAGGCGCAGAACGTCGACCGGCTGCTGAGCGAATCGGAATTCCTCTCCGAAGTGACGATCGTCGATGCCGACGCCTACAAGGACAGGACGCTGGCCGAGATCGCCGACTTCAATCTGTCCGGCCTGCGCATCCTGGGGCTTCGCAGAAGCGGAGAAATCCATCGCACCAATATCGGCGAGATGGAGCTGATGAAGGGAGACGCGCTCATCGTCATGGGCTCGACCTCGGAGATTCTCACCCTCAATACCAACCCGGCGGTTCTGGTCGGCCGCCGCCGCGCCGGGGATCCCCATGGCGTGCTGGTGGAGGCCGTTGTTGCGCCCGCCAAGCGCGATTCGGGTTCACGCATCGCCGATCTCGGCCTGGGCCGGCGTTTCGGCGTCCGTGTGCTCGGCGCGCACCGCCACAGGCATATCGCCGGTCCCGATCTCGGAAATGTCCGCCTGAGACCCGCCGACAAGCTTCTGCTGGAAGGCCCGCCGGAAGGGTTCGACCAGCTGTCGGAAGAGGCGGCGCTGGTCTCCGTGTCGCGGCCGACGGGGCGGGAATACCGCCGCTCGCGCGCGCCGCTGGCGCTGATCGCGATTGCTGCGGTCGTCGGCCTTGCGGCCTTCGGGCTGGCGGATATCGGCATTCTCGCGATGATCGCGGTCGCGGTGCTTCTGATCTTCCGCTGCATGGATCCCGACGAGGCCTGGAGTTCGATCAATGGCGGCATTCTCGTCCTAATCTTCGCCATGCTGATCGTCGGCAAGGCGCTCGAGAATTCAGGTGCCGTCTCCCTGATCGTCGAGGTGCTGACGCCCTGGTTCAAGGACCTGCCGCCGATCCTCGTGCTCGCGGCGTTTTACGCGCTGTCCTCTTTCCTGACCGAAGTGGTCACCAACAACGCCGTCGCGGTGGTGCTGACGCCGCTCGCCATCGCGCTCGGAACGGAGATCGGGCTTGATCCGCGCAGCCTGGTGATCGCCGTCATGTTCGGAGCGAGCGCCAGTTTCGCCACCCCGATCGGCTACCAGACCAACACGCTCGTCTATGGTGCCGCGAACTACCGCTTCGCCGATTTCCTGCGCATCGGCGTCCCGATGAATATCATCGTCGGCATCGCCACCGTGATGGCGATCAGTGTCTTTTTCGGAATCTAGGTCGAAAACTTTATGTTGTAGCGGCGTCGGCCCGCGCAGAGACTGCAGTCTTCAGAGCCAGGGAAGGAGCGGGCAGGAGACGGCCTGCCCGCTGCCATTGCTTCAAGCGGCGGGAGCAACCGGCGGGCCTGTGAACCTGCTGCCATACCCGCTCGCCAGCGCGTCAATTTCGGTTCGGTGCTGCGGAATTTGCAGGCCGCGTTGGGCGGCAGCGGCAAAGAAGCTCTCGAAGCCGCCCGGCGTCAGGCAGGTGATGAATCGCGCCGGCGTCTCGCTGAGGATGAAGAAGCCGTGTTCCTTTCCGCGCGGGATGAAGACGGTGTCGCCCGAGCGACGCACGAAGCTTTCCCCCTCGAGCCAGAACTGGACCTCGCCCGCGACGATATGAATGATCTCGTCTTCGTTGAGATGGACATGCCGCGGCGGGCCGGTTCTCGGCTTGCTGATTGCGGAGAACATGCCGAGCAGGCCGTTCGTCTCCTCGGGAGTGATCAGGATTTTATAGACGGAGTTGAGCCAGTTCACGGTGGTGCCGGCAGGATAGCAATCGACGTTGGGATACATCGCGTTCGTCCCTTGCAAGTTGTGTGTAGCGGATCAGATCGATGCCGGCCGGCTTCTTGGCGAGACATATGGTCGAGAGAGGCGTATAATTGAAATTGATTGTTGCTATACCGGGTATTGGCGCGATGAATTTCCAGAGCTTTGATCTCAACCTCCTTCGCATTCTCGACAGTTTGTTGATCCTCAGAAACACGACGCGTGTTGGCGAGGCTGTGGGGCTCAGCCAGCCGGCGGTGAGCGCGGCGCTGCGTCGCCTGAGAGATGTGCTCGGTGATCCCATTCTCGTCCGGGAGGGCAATCTTCTGGTTCCGACGGACTTCGCGCTTTCGCTTCAGGAGCCGGTCCATTCCGCTCTTCTGATGCTTGAGGATGCGCTGTCGGGGGGCGGCGGCTTCGATCCCGCACGCCTCGACCGGAGCTTCGTCATCGCAGCATCCGACTATTTCCAGGAAATGCTCATCCCGAAATTGGCCGCATCGCTGTCGGCGGCGGCGCCCAATGTCAGATTGAAAGTCTTGCCGCCCCGCAGCCGCGACCTTGCGGCGATGCTGACCAGCGGAAGCTTCGACCTGGCTCTCTCAATCGACGTCGAAACACCAGGCTGGATTACGCGTATGCCCGTCTTCCGCGCGTCCAATGCCGTGGTCGCGCGCCGTGGGCATCCCTATCTTGGTGGTTTGCAGTGGGGCGATCGCCTGCCGCTCGATGTCTTTTGCGGGCTGCCGCATGTCATCTTTTCCGTGAACGAGGAGTTCGCGCATATGGAAGATGCCGCGCTTGCCCGGCTGGACCGTAGCAGACATGTCCAATTGAGTGTCGCCGGTTATCATGGTGTCGGCCGCGCCGTGGCGGAAAGCGACCTTCTGGGCGTGCTGCCCACGCGTTTCGCACTCTCCGTGGCCAAAATGGCTGGCATCAGTGTATTTCGTCTTCCTTTCGACGAGCCTCTGATCGGCATGTTTCTCTATTGGCGTGAACGTGAAACCAGGAGCCGGGAGCTGAGCTGGCTGCGCAACATGATTGTCGAACAGCTCGCTCCGTTTGATGAAACAAACGCACCGGTTACCGACGCGGAATTCAGCCTGGCGTCTCGGGAGTGAGGACGTAATCGCCGCATATTGCCGGATGGTTCGCCTGGTTTCCGATCCATGATCCGAGAGGGCCGAAAGTGCTTGTCCCGCGAGCACATCTCCCGGATGCCGGCATCGGGCTTCTGCCAGTTGCGATGACGAAATCGATGGGTTCGCAGACATGCTCCCATCCCTCGTTGCTGATCGCCCTGCCGTACTCGTTGTTGAGAGTGGGATAATAAAAAGGGCGGCCGAAGCCGCCCTCTATCATTTCTCGGAACGTAGCGATCAGGCCGCTTCGCGGTCCTCGTGCTTGCCTTCGAGCACTTCCTCGATGATCTTGCCGACGAAGGCATCGAGGTCGTCCGGGTTGCGGCTGGTGATCAGCGCCTGGTCGACGACCACTTCACTGTCTTCCCAGAGCGCGCCGGCGTTCTTCATGTCGGTGGCGATCGACTTGTAGGAGGTCGCCTTGCGGCCTTCGATCACGCCGGCTTCGATCAGCAGCCAGGGGGCGTGGCAGATCGCGGCGAGCGGCTTCTTGGTGTTGAAGAAGTCGTGCACGAACTTGACCGCGGTCTCGTTGGCGCGGAGAACGTCCGGGTTGATCTGGCCGCCCGGCAGCACGAGCGCGTTGTAGTCTTCCACCTTGGCGTCGGAGAGGGCGCGGTCGACCTTGACCTCGTTGCCCCAGTCCTTCTGGTCCCAGCCGCGGATCGACCCGCTTTCGGGCGAGATCACCTCGACCGTGGCGCCGGCTTCCTTGAGCTTGTTGAGCGGGACCTCGAGTTCCGACTGTTCGAAACCGTTGGTGGCGAGAATGGCGATTTTCTTTCCGTCCAGTTTGGCCATGATGAGAAATCCTTCCGTCTGGTCGTGATTGTTGTGGGTTGGCGGGGTGCGGACGCTCCCTGTCTTTGGGGCGTTTGTGCATCCTGTAGAACAACGAATGCGGGCCGGCTTGGTTGCGAAAATTCCGGCATCCCGGGGGAGCGGGCGGGAAGAGGCGGGTCCGGCGCGGCATTGATCCGGCGATCAATTTTTCTCATCGGTGCTTCGCTGTACTTCGCCGGGCGTTCTTCCTACTGTCCGCGGCATGACAGCCCTCGAGACCCTCGACAGCCGCTATTCCTGGACACGCCTGATGGTGACGCTGGCAATCGCCGCCGTGGCCAATGTCGGCATGTGGTCGATCATCGTCGTCATGCCGGGGATGGAGGCAGAATTTGCCATCACCCGGGCGGATGCGTCGCTGCCCTATACGCTCACCATGCTGGGGCTTGCCGCCGGCAGTTTCGTCATCGGCCGCGCGGTCGACCGCTACGGGGTGACGCTCGCCATCTGCGCGGCGGCGGTACTGTTGGCATCGGGCTATGTGCTGGCAGCCCTGGCGCCCGATTTCGCGTCAGTGGCCGGCCTTCATCTCCTCATCGGTCTGGGAACGGGGGCGGGGTTCGCGCCGCTGATCGCCGATATCTCGCACTGGTTTTCAAAGCGCAGGGGAATCGCCGTCGCCATCGTCGCCAGCGGAAACTATGTCTCGGGTGCGTTCTGGCCGGTTCTGTTGAGCGGCATCCAGGCCGAAAGCGGCTGGCGCAGCGTCTATTTCGCGCTCGCCGGCATCGCGCTGGTGGTGATGATCCCGCTGTCGCTTCTGTTGCGCCGCCGGTTGCCGGAGGAGGCGGCTGCCCACGCCGACAGTGTGCGGATCACCAACGCCGCGCGGGTCAACATCTCGCCGCGCAGCCTTCAGATCCTTTTGATGGCGGCGGGTATCGGCTGCTGCGTCGCCATGTCCATGCCGCAGGTTCATATCGTCTCGCTCTGCGCCGATTTCGGCTACGGCCCGGCGGTGGGGGCGGAGATGCTTTCGCTGATGCTGATCGGCGGCATCGGCTCACGGCTCTGCTCCGGCTTCATCGCCGACAAGCTCGGCGGCCTGCGCACGCTGCTGATCGGTTCGACCCTGCAATGCATCGCGTTGTTTCTCTATCTCCCGTTCGACGGTCTGGCTTCACTCTATGTAGTGAGCCTCGTTTTCGGCCTCTCACAGGGCGGCATCGTGCCGAGCTATGCGATCGTGGTGCGCGAATTCCTGCCCGCCCGGGAAGCCGGCGCCCGGGTCGGCGTCGTCATCATGGCGACGATCCTCGGCATGGCCCTCGGCGGCTGGCTGTCGGGCTTCATCTACGATCTGAGCGGCTCCTACCAGCTCGCCTTCATCAACGGTATCGGCTGGAACCTCTTCAACATGGCGATCATCGGCGGCTTGCTCATCAAGTCGCGTCCGCGCCGCGGAGAGATGGCCCCCGCCTGAGCGGAAGACGTCACCGCCTAATTGGTGGCTTTCTCAACGGTCAGTTCGCCGAATTCGTCGACGAATACCGTCCAGGTGTCGGGTTCGGGCAGCGACGGATCGGACTTGGCGTAGACGAAGGCCGAGAAGCCGGCCTGGCCGGATCCTTCCTGCACGATATTGGTGACGTAAGCGGGCTCGGCAGAGAATTCGCCGATTTCCGTGGTCATCTCGACCGTCGGACCACCATCGCCGAGCGCCATCTGCTGGAGATAGACGCGAGAGCTGTTGTCGGCCGCTCGGAGGGCGACGAGGCGGTAATAGCCGCGCCGCGCGGGCTCCGTGGTGTCCAGTTCTGTCGTGTCCTGTTTTGGGGCTGCCGGCTCGGCGGCGTCATCGGCCGGAGCCACGGTTTCGGCCGGCTCTTCCGTTTCGCTTTCTTCCGAGGGAGCGGGCGCTGCCGCCGATTCGCCGGACGTCGCTTCGGCTTCTTCTTCGGGGAGTTCCTCCCAATAGCCGCCGCTGACGACGAAGAGCAGCCGCTCGGAAATCGCCGTGATCTCCGTATCGGCGTCCTGCGCCAGGGAAGGCGCCGCCGGCGCGTAGAGCGCCGTGGCGGTTGCGAGGGTGAGGACTGCGAGCGAAAGGCGGAAACCGGTCATGGGATCCTCAATACTGGAATTGTTCGGCCAGAATGCGTTCGTTCAGCGAATGGCTGGCATCGGTTAGGATGCGCGCCAGCGAATCGGCGGACGCGGCGACATCGACCCGCAGCACCGATTTGACTTCCGTATGGTCGGCGACCGCGTTGACGGGCCGCTTTTCCGGTTCGAGGACCTCGATCGACACCGCGACCTTGTTGGGCAAAAGCGCGCCGCGCCAGCGCCGCGGGCGGAAGGCGCTGACCGGCGTCAGCGCGAGGAGCGGCGCCTCGAGCGGCAGGATCGGCCCGTGGGCGGAAAGATTATAGGCCGTCGAGCCCGCGGGCGTGGCCACCATCACGCCGTCGCAGACCAGTTCCTCGAGCCGCGTCTTGCCGTCGATCGAGATTCGGAGTTTCGCTGCCTGGTATGACTGGCGGAACAGCGAGACCTCGTTGATGGCGAGTGCTGTCGATACGCCGCCGTCGGCGGCGATGGTCTTCATTTCGAGCGGCCGGACGATGTTTTCCACCGCCGCGTCGATCCGTCCGGTGAGATCGATATCGGAGTAGTCGTTCATCAGAAAGCCGACGGAGCCGCGATTCATGCCGTAGACGTAGCGGCCCGAATCCATCTCGTCATGCAGCGTCTGCAGCATGAAGCCATCGCCACCGAGCGCGACGATCACGTCGGCTTCCTCGCGCCGGACATTGCCGTAAAGCGCGACGAGATGAGTCGCCGCGGCCTCGGCTTCCGGGGTCGACGCGGAAATGAAATTGATCTTGCGGTCCATTCTGAAAGCCTGCCTCCGATGCCGGCAGAGAATGGCCAAGCGATCGTCCGGATGCAACCGAAATGCGGTCGCCCGGACGTGTGGGAGAACGGCGATGTCCGGCTGTAAGCGCGGGAGGGAAGGCGGGCAGGCTGGTTACGCCGTGCTCTCGTCAGCCTTCTGAAGCGTCAGACGCGATATCTGCGTGACGATACCGGGGGGCAACTGGCGCTCGAATTCGAGTTGCAGCGTAAAATCGCCCTGCGTTCGGATATAGCCGAGAACCTTGGAGCCCAGACCGGGGAAAATCACATAGGCGTCAACGAGAAAGCTCGGAAATCCGTCGCCGGAGGTCAGGCATCCCTCTTCGCTGATATTGATGAGCCAGCCGGTGATCCTGACGCGGTGGTCCTGTCCCTTGCGGCGGACGAGCATGAGGACGGGGCAGTGCGCATCGCGGCGGTAATAGACCCGCCGGCTCGGATCTTCCCCGAGCCTTGTCAGATTGTAGCGCTTCTGCTTCGATTCCGGCATTGGCGGTTCCGATACATGCCTCCGAATCCCCGGAATTCTCCGCTTGTCGGCTTAAAAATCACCTAAGTGTTATATAGCAAGTTTTACCTACCTGCGTGGAAAGGCCGTTTTCATCAGCGGGCGAGAGCGTCGGCAAGCAGCGGCTGTTCGGTCAGGGCGGCATGCTGCTCGGGCATGGAAGGCCTGTTGCCGCGCAGGATCGGATCGCGCTCGATGAGGCGGGCCTCGTTGAAATCCTTCTCGGCTTCTGCCTTCGCGTCGTCGTCGATCGAGGCAGTCACCGTTTCGTCGACGGCGGTTTCATTCTCTTCGTCTGCCGCACTGGCGGCCATTATCACACCGCTTCCGGCCGGAAGGCGCTCGAAGGTTGTGATCATCTCGCCCGATGCGCTGACAGCCCAAGTGATCCCGCTGGCCTCGGCCTGAGCGCCAGCTGCGCAACCGCCCTTGAATCTCAGCCTCGTGTCCGCCGGAAATGTTGCGCGAACGCTTTCCTCGGTGGAGCTGATGGCTGCGCGACAGGCATCGAGCGAGGCGAACTGGGCCTCCGTCGCCGTTGGGCGGCAGACGAGCCCGTCGGGGGAGCAAGCGAGAACGGTAAGAATGAATGCACTGGCGAACATGACGACCTCCTATTGGTGATAGGAATGATCGTCGGTAACGATTGGTTCCGCTGTGCAACATCGCTCACGGCGAAATAAAAATCGCGTGGAGCAGGGAACAAATTGGCGGGTTGGGTAATGTGGCTCCCCGGGCCGGATTCGAACCAGCGACCGATCGATTAACAGTCGATTGCTCTACCACTGAGCTACCGGGGACCGTTGCCTCGTCGAGGCGTGACGGGCGTATATCAAAAGGTTCTCGGATTTGCCAAGGCATTTTTGACAAAAATCCCGGGAACTTGTCCGCGCCGCGAACGAACCCCACCTTATAGGGCGATGAAAACCTATTTTTCCTTCAGCCCGGCACGCTCCGAAATGACCGTATTCGGCAAGACCGTGTCGTTGCCGCGGGCGCGGGCGGGTCGAATGGCGGTGGGCGGGGCGCTGGTGGCCGGCGGCTGCCTGGGCTTTCTGCCTGTCCTGGGCTTCTGGATGATTCCGCTCGGTCTCCTCATCCTGTCGCAGGATGTGCCGCGCATCCGCCGCATGCGACGGAATTTCGCGGTGAGGGGACGTCGCCGCGAGAGGGCGAACGGACCCTCTTCGTCGGAAAAGTCGGCACAGCAGCCGGAGCAGTCATAAGCGGATTTCGAGAAGATTTTGGAGGCCTCGCCCGGAATCGAACCGGGGTGCAAGGATTTGCAGTCCTCTGCGTAACCACTCCGCCACGAGGCCTCGCCGGAAAAGCCCTCGTGAAATCAGAGGTTTACGTTTTTCGCAAACCGGCCTGAACGAAGCGCTTGTTCCGGAGGCACTCAATAGTCGTTCCGATTTTTCGCCGCAAGAGGGCAAAATCAAAAACATTTCGGCGCGCGCTGCGGGAAACGGGTTGCAAGAGGGGCCTGGATGAAAGCGCCTGCTGCAGCGGCCCTCCGACGGTCGAATCGAGTGGTGCATGCCGGGCGAGGGCGCTTGCACTTGGCGGGAGCGCGTTCTAAGACGCGGACAGGTTTGCGGTACGACGTGCCAGGCGCGCGGACGACCGTGGGGCGACAATATCCGCGCCCCTGGAACGGAAGTCACGATATCCGTATCCGGGCGCGTCAGTGGAGACGTTACGATGGGAATGGATTTCGCAAGCGCGCGGCAGAAGATGGTGGACAACCAGATCCGCACCACCGACGTTACCTCCCATTCGGTGCTCAAGGCCTTCCTGACCGTCGAGCGTCAGAAATTCGTGCCTGCCACCATGGCGGCCGTCGCCTATATCGATGACGACCTGGAAATCGCTGCTGCCTCCGACGGGCGCCCGGCGCGTTACATCATGGAGCCTTCGCCGCTCGCCAAGCTGATGCAGCTCGCCGAGGTGAAGAAGACCGATCTCGTTCTCGAGGTTGGCTGCGGCACCGGCTACGCGGCGGCCCTTCTGTCGCTGCTTGCGGATTCGGTCGTCGCGCTTGAAAGCGATGAGGCGCTCGCCAACGCGGCAACGGATACGCTCAGCGAGAACGGCTATGACAATGTCGCCGTCGTCACCGGCGAGCTTGCAGCCGGATATCCGAGTGCCGCTCCCTACGACGTCATTTTCGTCAATGGAGCCGTGGAGGAAGTCCCCACAGCGCTGACCGATCAGCTTCGCGACGGCGGCAGGCTGGTTGTGGTTGTCGGCACCGGCGGCGCGGCCCAGGCCCACATCTTCACCCGCACCGGCGACGACGTTTCCGGCAGGCCCGTTTTCAACGCCAGCGTCCGCCTTCTTCCGGGTTTCGAGCGAAAGCCTGAATTCGTATTTTGAGTCGTTGAATATTCTCCGGCGTATAGTCACTATGCCGGAATGGGGAATTGATCCTGCCGCCTGTTTGTGGCGTTTGCGCATTCTGTTGCCTTCCGGCAACTCACGATGTGTTTGTTTTTCGGCCCGGCTGATTAACCCATTGTGTTGCCTGGGTGGACTGCGCATATGTTGGCGGCCCCTACCGATTTTGGGGATGGCCTTTTTCGGGCTGTCGCCCGATAGGGCAGTCAAGTGTGTCCAGAGACGGTCCCGGCCGTCGAGCCTGAAATTAGTGCGGTGCGCCTGGCGCGTGCCATGTGGGGATATTTTCTGTGATCAGATTTCGAAAACTGCTCATTGCCGTTGCTCCAGTGGCGGTACTGGCGCTCACACCCGCTTCCGCGGGAGCAGAATCTCTCTACGCGGCCATGGCCAAGGCCTATGAGAACAATCCTGATCTCAATGCCGCCCGTGCCGGTCTCCGCGCCACCGACGAGGGCGTCGCCATCGCCAAATCCGGCTACCGGCCGACGGTCGCCGCCCAGAGCGAGCTGACCTACACCAATACCGAAGGTGTCGAGGTGCGCACGGCCACTGTCGGCGTGTCGGTGACACAGACGCTTTTCGACGGTTTCCAGACCCGCAACAACGTACGCGCCGCCGAGGCCCAGGTGTTCGCCGGCCGCGAGAACCTGCGCGGAACCGAGATCGATATTCTGCTCGCCACCGCCGAAGCCTATGCCAACGTGATCCGCGACAACCAGATCGTCGCCTATCGCAAGCAGAACATCGCCTTCCTGAAGGAGCAGCTTTCCGCCGCCCAGGCCCGTTTCGACGTCGGCGAGAGCACGCGCACCGACGTCAGCCAGGCCGAAGCCCAGCTGGCGGCCGCGCGCGCCCTGCTGACCGCCGCCGACGCCCAGGCGAAAACCTCCGCAGCCGTCTACGCGCAGATCGTCGGCAGCGCGCCGTCGAACATGAAGGCCGTCTCCGTCCCGCAGCGGGTTCTGCCCAATTCCCTCGATTCGGCCGTCGCGCTGGGGCTGAAGGAACATCCCTCCATCCTCGCCGCTGAATTCGCCGTTGATGCCGCCGATTACAACGTGAAATCGCGGGAAGGGGCCATGCTTCCCGGCGTCTCCCTCTCCGGCTCGGTCAACGAAACCGATACCGGCAACACGATCGGTCAGGTTCAGGCGCGGATCGCAGTCCCGCTCTACCAGGGCGGTCTGGTTTCCGCGCAGGTGCGGCAGGCAAAGGAAACGCTCGGTCAGCAGCGCATTCTCGTCGATACCGCGCGCCGCGCCGTCGAGCAGGCGATCATCGCCTCCTGGACGCAGATGGAAGCCTCGCGCGCCAACATCAACGCCAACCGCGCCCAGCTGCGTGCCGGCGACCTGGCCTTGAACGGCGTGGTCGAGGAGCGCCGGGTTGGCCAGCGCACCACGCTCGACGTCCTCATCGCCCAGCAGTCGGTGCTCGAGGCCCGTGAGTCCCTGGCCCAGTCCGAGCGCAATCTTGTCGTCGCCTCCTATTCGGTACTGGCCGCAACCGGCCGTCTGACGGTTGATCGCCTTGGGTTGCAGGTGGCGAACTACCGTCCGGAAAAGCATTACGAGGCAACCAAGGACCGCTGGTACGGCCTGCGCACGATCGACGGACGCTGAAGTCCGCCCCACGCGTGAAATGAACCTGGTAAAGGTCGGCGAGCTGCCGGCCTTTCTTTTTCAGGACCGGCGTCGGAGGCAGCGCCCTGGCCGGTCAATGTTGTGAATCAATGACTTTCCGCTTCCTCTCGCGATTCAAATCCGGCGTGATCCCGAATATCATCGACTGATTCGGTGCCGTCTTTGGCGGTCCGCAGCGTAACGGAGAGTAGGCATGGCACAGGCCGGCGCACAACGCGAACCCTCGATGGAGGAGATTCTCGCGTCCATTCGGAAGATCATCGAAAACAACGATACCGATCGCGAGCAGCCGGCCGCCGCTCAGCAGGCAGTTGCCCAGCAAGCCGCGCCACGTCGCGAGCCCGCCTTCTCCGAAGTCGCGGACGCATCGAGAGCCGACCGGCCCCGGCTGCATCCGGAAGCTAAGGTCGCGAAAGCACCCGCCGCGCCGTCCGGAAACGGCGAGGATGCCGCCGGCGGCTCGCTGTCGCTTGCCGATATCGCCGCCCGCATGCGCAACGACAAGCAGGCGCCCGTCGGCACAGTGCTCGACGATTCCACTGTCCGCGACCTGCAGGATCTGCTCGACGACGACAATCTCGACTACGGCATGACGGTCGCTGACCGCAACGAGGACGGGTTGCAGGAAGTCGCCAGAGCCATCGCCGGAATGATGCCGGGTTTCGACGAGGAGGTCGATGGAGCGCAGGCAGCATCGGCAGAAAGCGCCGCGCCCGAGCCCGAGCCCGAAAATGACGCCGAGACGGGAGATCAGGGCGCGCCGGCCAAGCCGGCAGATGCCGGGTTGTCCGGCCTCGGGCAGCTTGTCTCGGTCGAAACGGGCGAGAAGGTCGCCCAGTCCTTCGCCGAACTCGACGCCGCACTTGCCGCCGGTTCACAGCGGAAGTTCGATGAGATCGCCGAGGAGTTGCTGCGTCCGATGCTGCAAAACTGGCTCGACGACAATCTTCCCACAATGGTCGAGCGGCTCATCCGCGAAGAGATCGAACGGGTCTCGCGCGGCACCCGCCGCTGAGCCATCGGCTGTCGCGCGGTCCAGCCGCCACAGCGGCGGCGTATTCATCGCGTCAGATCGATGGTCTTTTCCATTCTCCCGGCGCGAGCCGAGGGGATGGCTGCGGCATTCGCCCGTGTTGACACCCAACCGGCCATCCGGTTTACACGGACGCCAGTACGGGGCGCGAGCCTCCCATCACCGATCGGATATTCGTCGACATGCTTGAGAAGACTTATGATGCGGCGGCCGTCGAGCCGCAGATCGCCCGCAAGTGGGCCGAGGCGGATGCATTCCGCGCCGGTGCCGGCGCCAAGGAAGGCGCCGATCCCTACACGATCGTCATTCCGCCGCCCAACGTCACCGGCTCGCTGCACATGGGGCACGCGCTCAACAACACGATCCAGGACATCCTGATCCGCTTCGAGCGCATGCGCGGCAAGAACGTTCTCTGGCAGCCCGGCATGGACCATGCCGGCATCGCCACGCAGATGGTCGTTGAGCGGCAGCTCGCGCAGCGCGGGGAGCCGAACCGCCACGAGATGGGCCGTGAGCGCTTCGTCGAGCGTGTCTGGGAATGGAAGGACGAATCCGGCGGTATCATCGTCAACCAGCTCAAGCGGCTGGGGGCGTCCTGCGACTGGTCGCGCGAGCGCTTTACCATGGACGAGGGCCTGTCGACCGCCGTCCGCGAAGTCTTTGTGCGCCTCTACAAGGAAGGCCTCATCTACAAGGACAAGCGGCTGGTCAACTGGGACCCGGCGCTCCTGACCGCGATCTCCGATCTCGAGGTCGAGCAGGTGGAGGTGAAGGGCAACCTCTGGCACTTCCGCTATCCGCTCGCCGACGATCTCACCTACGAGCACCCGTACAATCTCGACGAGGAAGGCAACAGGATCGCCTGGAAGCCGTCCGACGGTGATCCGGCGGGCTACGAGACGCGCGATTACCTCGTCGTCGCCACGACACGGCCCGAAACCATGCTGGGCGACACCGGCGTCGCCGTTCACCCCGACGACCCGCGCTACAAGTCGCTCGTCGGCAAGGACGTGATCCTGCCGCTCGTCGGACGCCGCATCCCGATCGTCGCCGACGAATATCCGGACATGGAAGCAGGCACCGGCGCGGTGAAGATGACGCCGGCGCATGATTTCAACGACTTCGACGTCGGCAAGCGCACGGGCCTGAAGGCGATCAACGTTCTCACCGTCAGGGGCGAGATCACGCTCAAGGACAACGACGATTTCCTCGAAGGCCTCAAGCAGGAAGGCAAGCTGCTCGAAATCCTCGAGGAAATCGAGGGCATGGACCGCTTCGAGGCGCGCAAGGCAATCGTCGAGAAGATGGAGGAAATCGGCTGTCTCGATGCGATCGAGCCGCACACCCACATGGTGCCGCACGGCGATCGCGGCGGCGTGCCGATCGAGCCCTATCTCACCGACCAGTGGTATGTGGACGCCAAGACGCTGGCCGCGCCGGCGATCGAGAGCGTCCGCGAGGGCCGAACGAAGATCATCCCGCAAAACTGGGAAAAGACCTATTTCAACTGGATGGAGAACATCGAGCCCTGGTGTGTCTCACGCCAGTTGTGGTGGGGCCACCAGATCCCGGCCTGGTATGGTCCCGATGGCCAGGTCTTCGTCGAGAAGGACGAGGAGGACGCGCTCCAGGCCGCCATCCAGCACTACATCGCCCATGAAGGCCCTTGGAAGGCCTGGGTCGAGGAGAAGCTCGAAAACTACCAGCCGGGCGAGATCCTGACCCGTGACGAGGATGTCCTCGACACCTGGTTCTCCTCCGCCCTCTGGCCGTTCTCGACGCTCGGCTGGCCGGAACAGACCGCGGAACTGGAAACCTACTATCCGACGAACGTTCTCGTTACCGGCTTTGACCTCATCTTCTTCTGGATTGCCCGGATGATGATGATGGGCCTTCATTTCATGAAGGATGATTACGGCCGCCCGATCGAACCTTTCAACACGGTCTACATGCATGCGCTGGTTCGCGACAAGAACGGCGCCAAGATGTCGAAGTCGAAGGGCAACGTCATCGACCCGCTGGAACTCATGGACGAGTACGGCGCCGACGCGCTGCGTTTCACGCTGGCGATCATGGCCGCGCAGGGCAGGGACGTGAAGCTCGACCCGAGCCGTGTGGCGGGCTACCGGAATTTCGGCACCAAGCTGTGGAACGCCACGCGTTTTGCCGACATGAACGGCGCCGCGCTCGACCCGGCTTTCGATCCGGCCGGCTGCAAGATGCAGGTCAACCGCTGGATCCTGACCGAACTGTCTCGTACCACCGCGGACGTCACCGAGGCGATCGAGACTTATCGTTTCAACGAGGCGGCGGGCGCGCTCTACCGTTTCGTCTGGAACCAGGTCTGCGACTGGTATCTCGAACTCCTCAAGCCCGTCTTCTCGGAAGGAACGGCCGAGGAGCAGGCCGAGGCGCGCGCCTGTGCGGCCCATGTGATCGCCGAAAGCTGCAAGCTGCTGCAGCCCTTCATGCCGTTCATGACCGAGGAACTCTGGGCGCATCTGGCCGGTGAGGATGCCGGACTGTTGTGCCACCGGGAATGGCCCAGGGCCAGCTTCTCCGACGCGGCAGCGGCCGACGAGATCAACTGGCTCCTCGAGCTGGTCAGCGGCGTCCGCTCGGTCCGCGCCGAGATGAATGTGCCGGCCGGGGCGATGGCGCCGGTCGTGCTCGTCGGCGCCGATGCGGAAACGGATGCGCGCTTTGCCACCCACGATGCCGCGATCCGACGTCTGGCGCGTGTGAGCGACATCGCCAAGGCGGAAGAAGCGCCGCGCGGCTCGGCGCAGCTCGTTCTCGGTTCCCTGACGGTATGCCTGCCGCTCGGCGACCTGATCGACGTCGAGGCTGAAACCGCGCGGCTCAAGAAGTCCCTCGCCAGGATCGAGGACGAGATCGGCCGTATCGTCAAGAAGCTCGACAACGAGAAGTTCGTCGCCAACGCCAAGCCGGAGGTGGTCGAGGCCGAGCGCGAAAAACTCGTCGACCTCGAGACCCAGAAAAGCCAGCTTGCGCAGGCGCTTGATCGGGTCCGTGCCGCCGGCTGATTCCAGCCTCCATCGTCTGCCGAAGGCCCGGAGCGGTTTAGCAGTCTCTCCGGGCCTTTTATTTGCGAAAGTGACAGGATGTGACGCTTTTGCAACAAACGCTGATATGCGGCGGAAATAGGGGCAATTTGGGCAATTTTCCGGCATTCGCACGGCAAAATTGCATAAGGGGGCGCGCGGAAAGCCTCGCAAAAGAATAAAATGCTTTTATCGCCGAATGGAGATGTTGAGAGCGCGGGTTTTCCGTGTTCTCGGCTGATGCTAATAATTGACCTATGCCTGAAGCAGGTAAACTTGTTACCGGGAGGGGACTATCTGATGGTATTCAAGCCTGAAAAAATGATCGGCGCCGCACTCGTCGCATCGCTGGCCGCTGCGAGCGTCGCGCATGCGGGCGGTTTCGCCCGAGGCACCGCTGACACCGATATTCTGTACGAGGACGGGAATTTTGCAGCTCGCGCGGGTGTGGCCTACACCATGCCGCAGCGTGGGTATGAGACGATTAACGGTGAATCGACTAATGATGGCGACTATCTCGATTCCTATGCGGTTCCGTCTGCGGCAGCAAAATTCAACATTACGGATGACCTTCGCTGTGCTGGTACTTACACCCAGCCGTTCGGAGCGAAGGCTACCTATGGACCTGATGCTATCCAGGCAGGATTGTATGGGACAGGGCAAGGAACGGAATATTCGGATTTCATCACAAACGAAATCGGTCTCACTTGCGGTTACAAGTTCAAGGTTGGTCCGGGTAATCTGTGGCTGCTGGGCGGTGGCTTCGTCGAAGACATCTCCTACGAGGAAGGTACCTATGTCTTCGCCAACAATCCCGCCTTGCTAACCGTGCTTGACCTGCACGAAGACTATAAGCCAGGTTTCAGGCTAGGGGCAGCCTTTGAGGTGCCTGAGATAGCACTTCGCGTTCAGGCCATGTATCGCTCCGAAGTCAAGCATAATCTTGACGGCACCTTCACCGTGGCACCGGCATTGGGCAACCAAGATTTTCTTGACACTATCGCCTCAGACCTCACTCCGCTGTACACCAATCCCGATGCTGTCGGCGCCGCAACGCTCCCTCAGAGCTTCGAAATCAGGGCGCAGAGCGGTGTTGCACCTGGCTGGCTGGTGTTCGGCTCCATCAAATGGACCGACTGGAGCGCATTTGACGTATTGTCTTATACCTCCGCTATTGCAGCAGTGCCTGCCGTTGGTCCCGTTATCGAGTCCGAAAAAGAGTTCTACTGGAAAGACAACTGGACATACTCTCTGGGCGTCGGCCACAAATTCAATGACATGATTTCCGGTTCTCTCTCTCTGACATATGACGAAGGCGTCAGCACCACTGAAGACGTAACGAAGGATACGATTACGCTCGCCGGCGGTCTTCAGTTTACGGTCAGCGAAATGGCCAAAATTGGAGTAGGCGGTGCTATTAGCCACCTGCAGGGTGGCTCCGTCGCTGCCGGTGCAACTTGTAATGCGACCCCGGCCCCGACTCCTGACTGTGACGCTGGGGAGGGCAACAAATTCGCCTACACTCTTGGCGACGACTGGGCCTACACCATTGGTGCGAACCTCCTCGTGAAGTTCTGATCCATTCCAAACGGACGACAAGAAGCCCCGCCCATCGGCGGGGCTTTTCTTTTGCCTTCGCGGAACTGTCAGTATTTCTGCAAAAGACGACGTCATCACGGAATGTGACGGATTCGCAACACACATTTCACATCTGCTCTGCTATGAATTCGGGCGACTGGAAGTGCCCATTTTGCGCCACAAACGGGGCGCATCGCATGGGGCGTCCGCTGAAACCAGGGGGGTGGAGGCGGGCGTGTTCGAGGAATTCATGAACGAATTCATGCGTGACAATCCTCTTCCGTCGAGCCGCATCGATGCGGCTGACTGGGCCGCCGCGATTTGCGGTTCGGCCGAGGGGAATACTCCGGCGGCAAAGGCCGCTGGACGAGCGGATTGGTGGACAGGCCATTGGAGCGCAGCGTCTCCGGGTCTTGGTGGAAATGGGGCCCGACAGCCATGGCCGCGCATCACGATGCGGCCGGCCGGAACGGGGCGCGAAAGAGAAGCAGTACCATGCTGACGACGAAAGCATCGGGAATTGGATTGGCGGCCATGATCGCGCTCGGCGCGGTCGGCTATTCCGGCGTGGCCTGCGCCTTCGACCCCGACAGCGGCGTTTCGGCCGACTCAGGGCCTTTCGCGCTCTTCAAGTTCGGATTCTCGGCCTACAAGAAGGGCCGCAAGGACGAAGCCGTCGAAGCCTACAAATATGCCGCCGAAAAAGGCCATCGCGGCGCTCGCTGGGCGCTTGCCAACATGTACGCCTATGGCGACGGCGTGATCGAGAACGACTACGAGGCCTTCAAGATCTACGACGAGATTGCCCGTCAGGGCGTCGAGCCGGGTTCTCCCGATACCGGCTATTTCGTCAATGCGCTCGTGTCGCTCGCCCATTATTACCAGAATGGTATTCCCGACAGCCCGGTCAAGCCGGACCTCGGCGCGGCCCGCCAGCTTTATTTCCAGGCGGCGTCCGCCTTCGGCATGCCCGAGGCGCAATACCGGCTGGGCCGCATGATCCTCGACGGGCAGGGTGGCGACAACAGCATCCAGCAGGCCAAGAAATGG
The DNA here is from genome assembly GCA_002709005.1 of Hyphomicrobiales bacterium. Classification (GTDB taxonomy): domain Bacteria; phylum Pseudomonadota; class Alphaproteobacteria; order Rhizobiales; family Rhizobiaceae; genus Pseudohoeflea. Next base: position 42,115 of record PAPH01000049.1, read on the forward strand.
CTCAACCGCGCCCGGCTGAACGGCCATGCCGGGGCGGCCGCCGTGCTTGGCAACCTGATCTTCCAGGAAGGTGAGGCCGTGCGCGGTCTGGCCTTCATGACCGCCGCTCTCGAGCGGTCCGAGGCGCAGGACAAGCCGTGGATTCGCGACATGCAGGAGCAGGCTTTCCTGCTGTCGGACGAAAACGACCGGCGTACCGCAATCGCGCTCGCGCAGGACATGCTGGCGAAGGGCCTGAACTGACCCCCAGTTTCGCATTCAGTTTAAAAAACAGACGTAAGGTCAGGTAAAGGCTGTGTTTCCCGCAGGTTGTCTATCCGGCCAATGCGGCGAGTGACTGGCGCTGCGGCTCGCAAATGCGAGCCGACGGGCAGCCGTCCTCCAGCTTCTTCCAGCTTGTATTGTTGAGCACTCGCTCACACCGCGCCAGATAGCGGACGGATGGGCTGACTTCGAGGCAGATGACGGTTCCGAGGTCGACCCGGGTTCCCTTGGTCACGCACTGGCAATCGGGCGCAGCCAGTGCGCTCGTGATGCCGACCGCCAACAATCCGAATGCCGAAAATAAGGCTGCATATGCCGCTGCTGGTGATTGCATGCGTCTTTCATCCCTACCTGTGGATTATTGTGCCGTGATATGTGCGATTATACAAGCGACACTTCGGTCGGCCTGAGCACGGGGTCGTGCCGGGTCTCTCGTTACCGGTGACTGGTTACGCGGCGGAACCTTGAAACCGGATCGTGCTTATCAAAATCCATGAATGCAAGATGAAGTCCGTCAGCATCATCATTCCCGCGCACAATGCCGCAGAGACAATTCGGACGACCCTGGCCTCGCTCGCAACAGAACGGGCGGTGATAAGGGAAATCGTGCTTGTCGATGACAGCTCGACCGATGGCACCGCTGGCGCCGCCCGTGAGTGCGCGCAGAGCCTCGATCTTCCCCTGACGATCATCGAAACGGATTGCCGCGATCCCGGCGGAGCGCGAAACGCCGGCCTCGAGGCCATCGGCGGGAACTGGGTCTATTTTCTTGATGCGGACGACGATCATGTCGAGGGCGGATTGCGGCATCTCCTCCAGGCAGCGTCCGAGAATTCCGGCCCGGACATCGTGATAGGCGGCTACCGCCGGATCGCCGACGGAACCGATTACCGCGACAAGCGCCCGAGAAAATTCACGGATGACCCGGTGCGCAACGCCGGCGATTATGTGGCGGGGCTGCATCGCACCGTGGCGGTGGGGTCGGTCCTCGTGCGTGCCGGACTGATAGGGCAGGCGCGTTTCCCTTTTGGCCTGCACTACGACGAGGACACTGTTTTCTGGGTGCAATTGTTCCTGCGCGGCCGTATCGTGACGTCGCCGGCCGTCACGATGATCTATCGGTTGAGAACGGAACGGGCCGCCCGCCGTTTCATCATCGATCCGCACCGGCGGTTTGAGGAGTGGAGGACGAAACTGCGTTCTCTGAAGGCCCATGGAGTGCCCGAAACGTCCATCGCCCGCCGGGAGGGCATGGTGGCGCTGAAGATCGCGCGTGTACACTATGGCTTGGGTGATATCGAAACCGCACGCGCGTTCATTTCGGTTGCGTCCGCCTGTCCCCATTCGTTGCGCAATCGCATCCGTGTGTGGCGCTATGCGGCAAAAATAGCGATCCGCAAGCTTGGCGTTGCCGGCCCCGGTCGCGCGTGAAGCCAAGCCGATGCCGGAAAAGATCCCAAGCGACGCCAAGGACAAAAGGATCGAAAACAACATTCTCGTCATATGCGTCGACCCGCCTTGGCGGCCGGTATCGGGCGCCGACCTGAGAAACTGGCGCACCGTTCTCGCCGCCCGGCGTCTCGGTCAGGTTACGGTTCTCTCGCTGTGGCGCAACGAGGACGCCCCACCGGTTCCCTATGGCATCGACCTGCTTTCGCTGACGGATTTGCCCGCTTCGGCCATTTTTCGCCGGCCGCCCGGCGGTACCAGGATCGACCTGACCTTTCCAGCCGGCAGTCTCGAGGCATTCGAGGCCGTACTCGATCGGTGCAAGGCGTCGGCGGTGATCTTCGAAAATCTCGCCCTGCATCCCTTGCTCGCGGCCCCGGGCCTGCGCCGGTCCGCGGTCATCCTCGACATGCACAATGTCGAGTCGGCCCTGATCGCTGCGACGGAGGCCCGATGGAAGCGGCTGATGGGAATGGACAGGACCGTAAAGGCCGTGCGTCGTCTTGAAGATCAAGCACTGCGCCGGGTCGATGAGGTCTGGATCTGCTCCGAGATCGACAGGGACCGGCTCCGGCGCATTCACCCGGCATCGGCACCGTCCCACGTCATTCCCAATGCCGTGCCGATGACCTTCTCGGCGCCGGAAAAGGGCAGGGCGGTGATCCCGAAGGCTGACGGCCCGCGGCTCCTGTTCGTCGGCCACCTGTCCTACCGGCCCAATATCCAGGCGGCGCGAATTCTGGCGCGATCCATCTTGCCCGCGGCGAGGGCTTCCTTCCCCGGCGCATCGCTCGTTCTGGCCGGCCGGTCTCCACATAAACGGGTCAAGGCGTTGACCGGGCCGGGGATCACGGTCTCCGCCGATCCCGTTTCCATGGCCCCCCACTATGCCGAAGCGGATATCGCCGTTGTCCCGCTGCGCTCCGGCGGAGGCACGCGTATCAAGATCCTCGAGGCCATGGCGGCCGGAATACCGGTCGTTGCCAGCGCACGCGCCGTCGAGGGGCTCGAACTGGTTCCGGAGCGCCATTTCCTCGCGGCCGAAACGGTGCCACAATTTGCGCAGCAGATAAAAAGTCTCTACCGGGACAGGGTTTTCGCGACTCAAATCGTCAAATCTGCGCACGAGTACGTCGAAAGGGAATTCGGAGCCGAAAGGATTGATGGGTTGATTTGTACGCGTATCGAAGACGCCATCGGCCGGTTTCGCAATCCATGATCCCACGGATCATCCATCAGACGTGGAAGACCGATGCCATCCCCGATCGATTCCGCGCCTTTCAGCGGAGCTGGTCCGAGAAGAATCCGGGCTGGACCTACATGCTGTGGTCGGACCGCTCGCTTCTCGATTTCGTCGCGCGGACCTATCCGGAGCTTCTCGAGACGTTTTGCGGCTATGAAACGGGCGTGCGGCGCGCGGATGCGGCCCGCTACATGCTGCTCCATCATTTCGGCGGCATCTACGCTGACGTCGATGCGGAATGCCTGACGTCGCTCGAGCCCCTCGTTTCCGAAGACCGCCTCGTTCTGTGCGAGGAACCGCCTAGCCACTGGGATCTCCAGCTCAAGATCCGTCCGCCGATCAAGCGGTTGTTGTTCAACGGCGTCATGGCGAGCCCCGCCGGACACCGGTTCTGGCCCAGGGTCCTGACGATGCTTCCGGAAATGCGGGACGTTTCGGACACGCTCGACGCGACCGGCCCCTGCCTTCTCTCCGCTCTGGTTCAGAATGATCCGGAGCCCGGGACGATCTGCATTCATCCCTGTCACCTCTTCAACGGTGTCGACGTTCACGGACACGAGATCGGGAGTGAAAACCAGGATTCGTGTCTGGTCCTTGCGCGTCACCACTGGGCCGGAACCTGGTATCCCCGACCCAAGCCACGGACATGTTGGTCCATCGCAAAGAAGCGCTGGTACCATCTCCGCCACAAGCTCACGCGGGGACGGGTGATCCGCCCGCGTAAAATGGCCGCCACCATTTATCCGGAGGTCTTGAAGGCGCCGCCGCCATCGGGCGATCGCCTCGCCATTCTCGTTCCGGTGCGCAACGGCGCCGACCACATCGAATTCTTTCTCAAGGCAATTGCGACGCTCGATCTGCCGAAGGACAGAATCAAGCTGGTGTTTTGCGAGGGCGACAGTACCGACGGAACGCCGGAGCGTCTCACGGAGCTGGCGGAAAAGCTGCGCGGCGAGTACCGGGATATCCGTGTCCTGCACAAGCCGCTCGGCAACAAGATCCCGCAAAACAAGCGCTGGAAGGGCAGCTACCAGCGCGTCAGGCGATCAACCATCGCCAAGGTCCGCAATCATCTCATCGACCACGGGCTGGACGATACCGACGATTGGGCGATGTGGATCGATATCGATATGTGGAGGTTCCCCCCGGACATATTCGCCCAATTGCGCCAGACGGACGCCCGCATCGTAACGCCGAACGCCGTGCGCGTTCCGGGCGGAGCCAGTTTCGACCTGAACAGTTTCGTTCAGCAGCGGGTCGCGAGGGATTACCGGTATTTCCGGGACCACCTCCATGGCCTCTACCAGCCGGCGGTCGGTACCTGGGGGAGGCTGCACCTGTCCGATCTGCGCTATCTGGATAAGGTGGAACTGCACGGCGTCGGCGGCACGATGCTTCTCGTCGATGCTTCCCTCCACCGCGCCGGGTTGAGGTTTCCCGAGCTTCCCTACAGGGAGCTGATCGAGACGGAGGGGTTCGCCGCACTCGCCCGCGATGTCGGTATCATCCCTATCGGCCTGCCGAAGGTCGAAGTCTTGCACGTTCCCTGGTAGGGCGGCTCAGACGTCGAGTTCGATGACGACGGGCACGTGGTCCGACGGCTTTTCCCATGCGCGCACATGCGGCTCCACATGGGCGGATTTCAGCCGGCCGGCGGCCTCGGGCGAGAGCATCAGGTGGTCGATGCGGATGCCGTTGTTCTTCTGCCAGGCACCGGCCTGATAATCCCAGAACGTGTAGGTGCCCGGCTTGTCGTTGACCGAGCGCAGCGCGTCGGTAAAGCCGAGATTTTCAAGCTTGCGGAATGCCTGGCGGGTCTGCGGCAGAAACAATGCATCGCCTTCCCAGACCTTGGGGTCGTGACAATCAACCGGCTCCGGGATCACGTTGTAGTCGCCCGCAAGCACCAATGGCTCCTCGAGCGCCAGCCTGTCGGCGGCGAATGCCTGCAGCCGCTCCATCCAGCGAAGCTTGTAGGGATACTTTTCGGTGTCTACCGGATTGCCGTTCGGCAGATAAAGGCAGGCCACGCGGACCACGCCCTTGTCCGTCGAGAACACTGCCTCGATGAAGCGCGACTGCTCGTCGCTATCGTCGCCCGGCAGACCCCGATTGACCTCGTCGGGCGATTGCTTCGACAGGATGGCCACGCCGTTGAAACCCTTCTGTCCGTGGGTTTCGACGTGATAGCCCATCTCCTCAAGCCGCTCGCGTGGAACGCCTTCATCGATGGATTTGAGTTCCTGCAGGCACGCGACGTCGGGCTGGCATTCCTCGAGCCAGGCGACCAGATTGTCGATACGCGCCTTCACGCCATTGATGTTCCAGGTGGCGATCTTCATGCGCGCAAGGTCTTTCGGTCGGTTCAGATGGCAAAGGACGTGCCGCAGCCGCAGGAGGCGACGGCATTGGGATTGTTGATCTGGAAGGATTGGCCCATGAGGTCGTCGACGAAATCGATCTCCGAACCCTGCATGTAGATCAGCGACATCTGGTCGATGATCACACGCGCCTTGCCCTTTTCGAGCACGAGGTCGTCGCCGACCGGGTCGTCGGTCAGGTCGAACTTGTAGGAAAAGCCCGAGCAGCCGCCGCCTTCGACGGAGACGCGCAGGGCCGACTTGCCGTCTTCGCCGGCGAGAATGTCGCCGATGCGCGAGGCGGCCGCTTCGGTTATCGTAACGGGAGTTGTTTCGCTCATTGTCCACTCCTTGCCGGGGTCAAGATCCGGAGAGTCGTCTTTGAATTATTACCTTCCATAGGTATGAAGGCTTTCAACGGGCGTCAATGGGTAGCCGTTCGCGGCACGGCGCGATAGGCACGGCGGCACCGAAACGGGAAGATATGCAGTTCGACCGCACAAAACTGGGATTTGGCACAGGCGAGCTTGCGCCATATTCGGCCGATGCCTGGAACAGCCGCGGCCGTCTCTACGCCGAATCGACGAGCCCGACGCGTTCCGAATTCCAGCGCGACCGCGACCGGATCATCCATTCGACCGCGTTTCGCAGGCTCAAGCACAAGACCCAGGTCTTCGTCGCACATGAGGGCGATCATTACCGCACCCGGCTGACCCACACGATCGAGGTGGCGCAGATCGCCCGCGCGCTGGCGCGTGCGCTCAAGGCCGACGAGGATCTGGCGGAAGGCGTCGCACTCGTCCATGATTTCGGCCACACGCCGTTCGGCCACACCGGCGAGGATGCGCTCGACGAATTGTTGGCCACCCATGGCGGGTTCGATCACAACGCCCAGTCGCTGGCGATCGTCACCCGGCTCGAAGCTCGGTACGCCGAGTTCGACGGGCTGAACCTGACCTGGGAGACGCTCGAGGGTCTCGTCAAGCACAACGGGCCGCTGACCGACAAGGCCGGCAACTCGCTCGACGACAAGCCGGTGCCCGAGCCGATCCGTCACTATAACGAACTTCACGATCTGTGGCTGTGGAGCCATGCGAGCCTTGAGGCACAGGCCGCCGCTATCGCCGACGACATCGCCTACAACACTCACGATATCGACGACGGGCTGCGGTCCGGGCTGATCACCGTCGAAATGCTGGAGGACCTGCCACTCATCTCCGGCTTCATCCGCGACGTGCGCGACCGCTATCCCGATATCGAGGAGGTGCGGCTCGTTCACGAGATCACCCGGCGGCAGATCACCGCCATGGTCGAGGACGTCATCGGCACCGCGCAGGACAATCTCGCGGCCATAAAGCCGGAAAGTTCCGACGATGTACGTCTTGCCGGCCGGCCGATCATCACTTTCGGCGCCGAGATGACGGGGTGGGAGAAGGAGATCAAGAGGTTCCTCTACACCCATCTCTACCGGCATCCGGACGTGATGAAGGTGCGCGAGAGCGCCGCGAAAATGGTCGAGGATCTGTTCCACGCCTATATGGCAGACCCGACGCTGATCGAGGAGTCGCGCTGGCGCGACCTGCTCGTCGATCTGCCCGAGCGAAAACTGGCTCGCTATGTACGCGACTACATCGCCGGGATGACCGATACCTACGCGATGAGTGCCCACAAGCGGCTGTTTGACCACTCCCCGGAATTGGGATAGGCAGCGCCCGAACCCACCCGGATCCGGGTATTCCAGCACATTTCCCTGTAGAGCCGTCTGAGCCATGAACCTGTTCAAGGATTTCGAGAAGAGAATTAGCGACGCCATTCTGTCGCTCGACATCGTCCGTGACAGCGGCGAACAGGTCCAGCTTGACCGCATGACGGTGGAGCCGCCGCGCGATCCCGCCCATGGCGATATCTCGACCAACGCGGCGATGGTTCTCGCCAAGCCGCTGAAGACCAATCCGCGCGCGCTCGCCGAAGCGATTGCCGCTGCCTTCGCAGATGACCCCGATGTGGCGGAAACCTCCGTGGCAGGTCCGGGCTTTCTCAATTTCCGGCTCTCGGTGGCCTATTGGCACAAGGTGCTCAAGGATATCGTACGACGCGCCGAGGATTTCGGCCGCTCCGATCTCGGCGCCGGCAAGAAGGTCAATGTCGAATATGTCTCGGCCAATCCGACGGGCCCGATGCATGTCGGCCATTGCCGGGGTGCGGTGGTGGGCGATGCGCTCGCCAATCTGCTTTCATTCGCCGGCTACGAGGTCGACAAGGAATATTACATCAACGATGCCGGCGTGCAGATCGATGTACTCGCCAACTCCGTCTTCGTGCGCTATCGCGAGGCGCTGGGCGAGGCGATCGGCGAGATCCCGGAAGGGCTCTATCCCGGCGATTACCTCAAGCCGGTCGGCCAGGCGCTTGCCGACGAATACGGCAGCAAGCTTCTCGAAATGCCGACCGACGAATGGATGGCGATCGTCAAGGAAAGGACGATCGAGATGATGATGGCGATGATCCGCGAGGATCTGGCCGCTCTGAACATCCATCACGACGTCTTCTACTCGGAGCGCCAGCTTCATGCCGACGGGGCGAAGGCAATCCGCCACGCCATCAACGAACTCACCTACAAGGGGCATGTCTACAAGGGCAAGCTGCCGCCTCCGAAGGGCCAGCTCCCCGAGGATTGGGAAGATCGGGAGCAGACGCTGTTCCGCTCGACCGAGGTGGGTGACGATATCGACCGCCCGCTGATCAAGTCGGATGGCGCCTATACCTATTTCGCCGCCGATGTGGCCTATTTCTACGACAAGTTCGAGCGCGGCTATGACGAGATGATCTATGTGCTCGGCGCCGACCACGGCGGTTACGTCAAGCGGCTCGAAGCGGTGGCGCGCGCCGTCTCCGGCGGTTCGGTCAAGCTCACCGTCCTGCTCTGCCAGCTCGTCAAGCTGTTCCGCAACGGCGAGCCCGTGCGCATGTCCAAGCGGGCGGGCGAGTTCGTCACCCTCCGCGAGGTGGTCGACGAGGTGGGACGCGATTCGGTGCGCTTCATGATGCTCTTCCGGAAGAATTCCGAGCCGCTCGACTTCGACTTCGCCAAGGTGACCGAACAGTCGAAGGACAATCCGGTCTTCTACGTGCAATATGCCCATGCCCGCTGCCGATCTGTCTTCCGGCAGGCCGCAGAAGCCTTCCCGGATGCCGACTTGTCGGACGAGGCGCTGTCGGCGCTCGACGTCTCCGCGCTTCACGATGAAAGCGAGATGGCGCTCATTGCCAAGCTCGCAGAATATCCGCGCGTGATAGAGGCCGCGACCCGCGGACAGGAGCCGCATCGGATCGCATTTTACCTCTACGATCTGGCAAGCAGCTTCCATTCGCACTGGAACAAGGGCCGCGAAAATCCGGAATTACGGTTTATTAACGATGAAAACCGAGAATCGAGCTTAGCCAGAATGGGTTTGGTCTACGCGGTTGCGTGCGTGCTGAAGTCCGGTTTGCAGATCACCGGAACCGACGCTCCAGAAGAAATGCGCTGACGCCACCATTTACCCACAATGCTCTGGCAGCAACGCCGAAGATGAGTATGTGAGTAGATATGGCTGATCAGTATAACGACACTAGCGGCAAGGTCGCTGGCGTGATCGACGAAGACGATCCGCTTGCGGAACTGGCGCGGATCATCGGATATGACCGGCCCGCCCCATCCCGGCCGGAGGAGACGGGCGCCCAGGTTCTTGCGCCCGCCGAAAGCGCCGAGATTGACCTTGAAGCCGAATTGCTGCGCGAACTCGAGCCGGCCTATGCCGAGACCGAATCGCGCGAGCAGCCGGCTGCGGTAACGCCTCCTCCTTTTCCGGACGAGCGGGCGAGCGAAGCCGCGAGCTTTCCGTTCGAGCAGGACGAACAGGACTTCGAGGAGGCCGTTTCCGCCGATCCCATCGCTGGCCTTCCCGACGAGCCGCCCTTCGATCCTTTTTCGGCGCAGGACGAGCATCCGCAGCCGAGCGCCGAGGTCGATGAATATCTCGCCCAAGAGAACTGGCTTGCGTCGGATAACGCGGAACCCGCGCCGGCACCGGAATCCGAGATTGATCTGGCCGAGATCGATTTGCCCGAGGACGAACTCTACCAGGCGCTCGAGGACGAACTGACTATTTCCGAGGACGACCTCGTGGATGAGGGAAGCGATGGCCTTGCGGCCGCGCCCGTCGTGCCGGATTTCGGCGACGAGGAACTTCCGGCCGAAGAAACCGGTCCGGCGCCCGCCGCCTATGAGCCGGCGTCTGCCGACTTCGATGAGACGGAAACCGTCGCCTACGATGAGGCGGAAACCGTCGCCTTTGCCGGTCCCGCCGACGAGCCGGAGGCGTCGGAAGGCGACGATTTCGCAAACGTTCTCGCCGAATGGGACGCAATGGTGGAGGGTGACGAACCCGCCGCCGAGACCACCGCGGCGTATGAGGAGATCCCGCAGGACGTCGCGACCGACGATCAGCAGGTGGCGGAAATTCCGTCTTTCCTGGGCACCACGCCGGATGACGATTCAGGGGATGTGCTGTCAGGTGGAAACGATGACGACATTCTGGCCGACATGTCTCGGTTCGAGTTGCCGGTCTTCGGCGCGACGGTATCCGTAGCCGATCACGCGGCGAGCCAGGACCAGGCTCCGGTCGAGGCCGAAGATGTGCCTTCGCTGATGTTGCCCGGGGAATTCGAGGTCGAGGCGGAAGCCGAAACCGCGCTGGAAAACGATCTGACTGACTTCGACGACTTCGACGACTTCGAGGACGAACTCTCGGCCGATCTCGACGCCTTTAGCAAGCAGCTCGAAACAGGCGAGATGGTCATCGAGCCGGTGCCGGCCCCCGTTGACGAATTCCCCGAGATCGAAGCCGATTTCGACGATGCCGCGGAAGATTTTCTTGCCGATACGGATTTCGATCTGGTGGTCGAGGATTTCAATCCGATGGACAACCCGGCGGAATCGATCGAGGAAACATTCGTCTCCGAGGCGGAGACCGAGACTGCGCCGGAATCGGAGGCTGCCGTCGCGGCCCCCGACGGCATGGAAGCAGTCTATTCGGACTTTGCGCAGGAGGACGATGAAGCCGTCAGCGCGGACGACGGAGCGCCGGAACTGGATTGGATGTCCGGCGACGAAAATTCGGTCGACGAAGACGACGCCGCTGCATTGGAAGGCGCGGCTGACGCACCTCTGGATGCCACGCCGCAGGAAGAGGAGCCTTTCGACGCCTTCTTTCCGCAGCAGCCGGTCATCGCCGTTCCGCCCGTGCCGCTTGCCAGCGCGGCCGAACCTGTCGAACCGGCCATGCCGCAGGAGGTGGCCGCGGAGGAAGGGGAGTCTGACGACTGGCTTGCCTCGCTTGAAGCCGAGATGGAAGAAGACGTGGCCGAGCAGGAGGCCGAACTGGCGGCGATCAGTTCGACGAAACCTGGCCTGCCGGAAACCGAAATGGCAGCAACCGAATTTGCGGACACCGAGCTTCCGGAGCCGGATCTCTCCTACGGCCCGGCGGACGATACCGCCGACATCGCCTTCGACCAGTCGGCGATTGCCGACGTGGAGGAGGCTCCCGGGAGTGTCGGCGATTTGGAAATTCCCGACATGCCGGTCGATGAGGCTTCAGAGGACGATTTCGACACGGTCTTCGAAAGCGAGCTCGATCGCGAATTCGCCGATCTGGTCGAGGCGGAAGGTCATGAGGATATCGCCTCTGCCAGCCCTACCGCCTGGTATTCCTCCCAGAACGAGGCGCCGGCGGCGGAAGAGACCTATTCCGATTTCGAAAGCGATCTCGGATTTTCCGGTCCGGCGGATGGCGGTTACCGGCCGCACCCGCAGCCGGTCGATGCCGACGCGCCGGTGGCGAGCGATGGTCAGGCCAATGCTGACGACGATCGCCGCAAGCCGCTGATCGCCGGTATCATTCTCGGCGTTGCGCTGCTTCTGGGCGGCGTGGCTTTCGGTTGGAACTGGATTTTCGGCGGTTCGACCGGCGATGACGGCCCCAGGATCATCATGGCCGACAAGGATCCGGTGAAGGTCGTTCCCGAAAATCCCGGCGGCGCCAAGGTTCCCAATCAGGACAAGGCCGTCTACGAGAAGGTGGAAGGCAACGAGAGCGGCGCGGCGAGCCAGCCGCGTCTCGTCGACAGCGCCGAGGAGCCGGTCGATGTCGTGCAGCGGACCATTGATCCGGACATGCTGCCGCTCGAGGGTCGCGATGCAACCGAGACCATGGACACCAGCGACACCGGCAAGGTCGAGGACCGACTGACCGAGGGCGATACCGAGGCTGCCGCTGCGTCCGGGAATGCCGATCAGGTGCTCTCGCCGCGCCGAGTCCGCACGATGATCGTCCGTCCCGACGGCACGATCGTGGCGCGTCCGCAGGAGGAGGTCGCGGCAGGTGCGCCTGCAGCGTCCGCGACTGCTGAACCCGCCGCAGGCCAGGACGCCACGGCGCTCGATACCGCCATCGCCGATCCGGCGACTGCTGCGAGCGAGGGCGGTCAGGCAGGCACTCCGGCGGAACAGCCCGCCGAAACAGCCGCCGCAGGCCAGGGTGAAGAAACCGCGGACGCAGAGGCACCGGTCCGCACCGTGACAACGGTTCCGGTCACCCAGACGCCGGTGCCGACGTCGCGGCCCGCCGAGCAGCCGGTCAATGTCGTCGGTCGGGTCAGCGGCAACGGCACCGTCAGCGAGGTGGCATCCGCCGATCCCGCCGCTGCGGCGCCCGCCCAGACGCAGGCACAAGCTCCGGCCAATCCGGGAGGCTACTATATCCAGGTCGCCTCCCAGCCGTCCGCCGAGGGCGCCCAGGCGTCCTACCAGAACCTGTCGCGCCGCTACTCGAGCATAATCGGCGGACGCGGGGTCGATATCCAGCGTGCGGAAATTCCGGATCGCGGCGTCTATCACCGGGTCCGCATTCCTGCCGGCACCCGGGAGGAAGCCAACGCGTTGTGCGCCCGCTACAAATCAGCCGGCGGAAGCTGCATCGTCACCCGCTGATAGCCGGGCGATACGAATTGGAAGCCGGGTGGGAAACCGCCCGGCTTTTTCTGTCTGCGAAAGCCCCCGGCCACTAGGGAAACCGACGCGATCCGCTATGATCGCCCCATGAGCGAATCAAAAGCAGTCATCTTCGGTTGTCTCGGCCCGAAACTCAGCGCGGAGGAGAAGGCGTTCTTTTCCGGCGAGCGGCCCTGGGGCTTCATCCTTTTCCTGCGCAACATCGTGGAGCGGGCCCAGATCGCCGATCTCGTCGCCGAGATGCGCGAATGCGTCGGCCGGCCCGACGCGCCGGTGCTGATCGACCAGGAAGGCGGCCGGGTGCAGCGTCTTCGTCCGCCGCTGGTGCCGGTCGATTACCCCTCCGGCTCGCAACTGGGCGCGATCTACCAACAGAACGAGGAGAGGGGGCTCTGGGCCGCCTGGGTGCTGGGTCGCCTCCATGCCTTCGATTTGGCGCCGCTCGGCATCAATGTCGACTGCCTGCCGCTTCTCGATATTCCCGTCCCTGGTGCCCACGACATCATTGGCGCCCGCGCCTATGGGGATGAGCCGGATATCGTCTCGGCGATGGGAACGGCCGTCGCGCGTGGCCTGAAGGCGGGCGGCCTTCTGCCTGTCATCAAGCATATCCCCGGCCATGGACGGGCGAACGCGGATTCCCATCTCGCCCTGCCGGTTGTCGATACGCCGCGCGGGGAACTGTCGCGCACCGACTTCGTGCCGTTCAAGCGCCTCAATCACGAGGTCATGGCGATGACGGCGCACATCATCTATTCGGATATCGATCCCGACCAGTGTGCCACGACCTCGCCGAAGATGATTTCGGAGATCATCCGTGGCGAAATCGGATTTGACGGGCTTCTGATGTCCGACGACGCCTCGATGAAGGCTCTTTCTGGGGATTTCGCCGATCGTACCCGTTCAATCATTTCCGCCGGCTGCGATGTGACGCTACATTGCAACGGCGACATGGAGGAAATGCGCGCCATTGCGTCTGCAAGCCCGGTTCTTGCGGCAGAGGCAAAACGGCGGGCCGACCGTGTGACCGCGAGCATACAAACGCCGGACAACAGCGACGAGGCGGCATTGCGCGAGGAATTCGCGAGCCTCCTGGCAGGGACGGCCTGAACGGGTAGATCAAGTGGCCGCCAACGCGCGAGACGACAAGGCTAGAAATTCCGCAGCGGCCCCGATGGAGAAGCTGTGGGAGGAGAATACCGACCGCGCGACCGGCGACCCGGCGCTCGTCGTCGATCTCGAGGGTTTCGAAGGCCCGCTCGACCTGCTCCTTCATCTCGCCCGCACCCAGAAGGTGGATCTCGCCCGTATATCGGTTCTGGCGCTTGCCGAGCAGTATCTCACTTTCATTGAGCGGGCGCGCGAATTGCGGCTTGAACTGGCCGCCGACTATCTGGTCATGGCGGCGTGGCTCGCCTTCCTCAAATCGCGGCTGCTGATCCCGCAGCAGGGCAAGGGCGACGAACCCTCGGGCGAGGAAATGGCCGCCCAGCTCGCCTTCCGCCTCAAGCGTCTGGAAGCCATGCGCGAGGTCGCGACCCGTCTGGTCAACCGCAACCGCCTTGGCCGCGACGTGTTCGCCCGCGGCGCGCCGCAGCCGCTGGTCATCGACAAGACGATGGCGTTTGAGGCGAACCTCTACGATCTCCTCACCGCCTATGCCTCGCAGCGGCAGCGGCAGAGCCTGTCGCATGTGACGATTTCCAGGCGCCGGGTCTGGTCTCTGGCTGATGCGCGCACCATTCTTACCCGCATGATCGGCGAAATGACGGACTGGACGGCACTCGACCACTTCCTTCTGCGTTATCTCTCCGAGCCCGAGGAACGCGCCACCGCGATCGCCAGCTCCTTTGCGGCAACGCTTGAAATGGTGCGGGAAGGGCGGCTTGAAATCCGGCAGGAAGGCGCTTTCCAGCCGATCTATCTCAGACGCGGTGTCAATGCGGACGCCGCGAAAGGACAAAGGCCATGATGACCGACTCCGGTCAGCCGAACGCGGTCGGCTATGACGATTCCGACATGGAGCCCGATACCGTGGCTTCGGACGACGCCGACAGCGCGGCTGTCGAAAAACTGCGCGAGCGGGCGCTGGCCGAGGCCATCCGCATCGCCGAAGCGCTGGTCTTTGCTTCCGCGACACCGGTCGCCGAGAAGATGATCGCCGAGAAACTGCCGCGCGGTACCGATGTCGCCGATATCATGGCGCGTCTCGAGCGCGCCTATTCGACCCGTGGTGTCAATCTGGTCCGCGTCGCCGGCGCCTGGGCGTTCCGGACCGCCGCCGATCTCTCCTTCCTCGTCCGCCAGGAACAGACCGAGGTCCGCAAGCTCTCCCGCGCCGGCCTCGAGGTCATGGCGATCATCGCCTATCACCAGCCGGTCACCCGTGCCGAGATCGAGGAAATCCGCGGCGTCGCGACCTCGAAGGGCACGCTTGACGTGCTTCTCGAAACCGGATGGGTGCGCATGCGCGGCCGCCGCCGCACGCCGGGACGGCCCGTGACCTACGGCACGACCATGGAATTCCTCGACCATTTCGGCCTCGAGGAACTGCGCGATCTGCCGGGTATGGACGAACTCAAGGGGGCGGGACTTCTGTCGAGCCGCATTCCCGCCAATTTCTCGATGCCGCAGCCGCCGGCCAATGACGATCTCTCCGAGGACGAGGATCCGATCACCCAGATGGACCTCGAGGAGCTCGGGCTTCTCTCTCCCATGGGCGATGAGGAAGAATAGCGCCTCGCGCGACAAATGGCCCGCCCTGTCCTGGTAGCGGTTCCGCCGACCGGCGATCCGGTGTAAGCCGACCGGGAGTTAGTTCGGACGGCAGGAAAGCGGATCGACGTGGCGGACAGGCAAGCTTCCCGGAAATCGACGCCTCAGGCAGATCGCGGACGCCGCACGGCGGGCGTTACCTTCGCGGCGCGGCTGGCGTTCGAGGACATTCATCACCACTATGGCAGGCGGCATACGCTCAAGGGGATCGACCTGCAGGCCGAGCCCGGCGAGGTGCTGTGTCTGCTGGGCCCATCGGGATCGGGCAAGACGACGCTTCTGCGCATTGCTGCCGGGATCGAGACGCAGACCTCCGGCAGGCTGCTTCTCAACGACCGGGAAATCTCCGGCCCGGAACTTTCCCTGCCACCCGAGAAACGCGGCATCGGCCTGATGTTCCAGGATTTTGCGCTCTTTCCGCATCTGACCATCGTCGACAACGTGCGCTTCGGCCTGACCCAGCTTTCCCGCAAGGACGGCAGGGGCGAGGCCATGGTGGCGCTCGAGCGGGTGGGCATGGCTCATCACGCGCTGAGCTACCCGCACCTGCTCTCCGGCGGCGAACAGCAGCGCGTGGCACTTGCGCGCGCGCTCGCGCCAAGGCCGGCCGTCCTGTTGATGGACGAACCTTTCTCCGGGCTCGATTCCCGTCTGAAGGATGCCGTCCGCATCGAAACGCTCGCCATCCTGCGCGAAGCGCGCGCGACGGCCATAGTCGTCACCCACGATGCCGAGGAGGCCATGCGGCTTGGCGACCGCATCGCGCTTCTTCGCGATGGGCGGCTCGTGCAAACCGGAAGTGCCGAGGATCTCTACCATCGCCCCGCGGATCTTTTTGCTGCCGGCTTTTTCTCCGAGATCAACGTTTTCATGTCCGAGATTGAAAATGGACTGGCAATGACGCCTCTTGGTCCTGTAAAATCAGGGGGGATTGCCGAGGGAGCCTCGGTCTCGGTGGCGGTTCGACACTCCGGTGTGGGGGTCGTCGCGCAGGATCAGGGCTCGCCGGCGCGCATCGTGGCACGCAGGTTCCTCGGCATGGAGGAACACGTCACGCTGGCCGTGCCGGATGGCGGCGGCCGGGTCGAGGCGCGGGTGAGGGCAGGCGAGGTGCCGCCCGGTGTCCGCGAGGTCGGTCTGGTCGTCAACGAGAAAGATATATTGGTGTTTGAAAGTTCCTCTCAAACATCATACATCGAATAGGACTGTGAATAGGAGAGTATCATGGGTTCCTTCAGCATCTGGCACTGGATCATCGTCCTGGTGGTCGTGCTTCTGCTTTTCGGCCGCGGCAAGATTCCCGAACTGATGGGCGACGTCGCGAAGGGTATCAAGAGCTTCAAGAAGGGCATGACGGACGACGAGAGCGATCCGAAGACGACGACGGCCAAGACCGTCGATCATCAGCCCACCCAGACCACCGAACAGAAGGACCGCGCCTGAGGGCAGCGGTCGCCGGGACGCGCTAGCGTGTCCCGGAAGGCGGGGCTTTGGCCCCGTCCCGGGGGAAAGGAATCCCGATGCTCGATATCGGCTGGACTGAGCTTCTGGTCGTAGCGATCGTTCTCATCATCGTGGTCGGTCCCAAGGATCTGCCACCGATGCTGCGCGCCTTCGGTCGCACCACCACCAAATTGCGGAAGATGGCCAACGAGTTTCGTGGCCAGTTCGACGAGGCCCTTCGCTAGGCCGATCTGGACGATGTGCGCAAGACGTTTTCGGATGCCCGCTCTCTCAATCCGATGAACCAGATCCGCGATGCGGTGAACCCGTTGCGCCAGACCGGCAACGAGATTCGCAAGGATCTGGAAAAGTCCGTCAAGCCCGTCGCGGTTCCCGATTCCGGCATGAAGCTCGATGGCGAGCCAAAGGTGGAATCCGACAAGGCGGTCGAGGCCGAACCGCTCAAGGGACCTGTCGAACCCGCCGCGCAGCCTGCGCCGAAGTCGACTTCTGCTTCCGAGATCATGAAATCCGATACGGCAAAGTCGAAAGAGCCCGCCAAGAAGGCTTCCACCAGAAAGGCGCCTGCGAAGAAGGCGGCAACCAGCAAGTCCGCGACCTCGAAGCCTGCCACCAAGTCCGCCGAGGCATCGAAGGGCGCGGCTGCCAAGTCGCCGGAAACAGCCGCCGCGAAACCGGCGGCATCGAAGTCCGCTTCGAAGACCGCGACCGCTAAAAAGACCGCGGCCGCCAGGCCCGCCACCCGCAAGCCTTCGACGAGCAAGGCAAAGACGCCGCGCAAGACGGATGACAAGGCATGAGCGAGAATTCCGACGACAAGCCCATGCCGCTCATCGAGCACCTGATCGAGCTGCGCAACCGCCTGATGTGGGCGGTCGGCGGTTTCCTGATCGCGTTCCTCGTCTGCTTCTACTTCGCCAAGGAACTGTTCAACCTGCTGGTCCTGCCGTTTACCTGGGCGGTCCATTGGGCCGATCTCGGCGACCGCAAGGTCGAGCTCATCTACACCGCCCCGCAGGAATTTTTCTTCACCCAGATCAAGATCGCCATGTTCGGCGGTCTGGTGCTGGCGTTCCCGCTGATCGCCGCACAGGTCTACAAGTTCGTCGCGCCCGGTCTCTACAAGAACGAGCGCATGGCCTTCCTGCCGTTTCTGGTCGCTTCGCCGATCCTCTTCCTCATCGGTGCGGCGCTCGTCTACTTCTTCTTCACGCCGATGGTCATGATGTTCTTCCTCCATATGGAGCAGAGCGGCGGAACGACCGAGGCGTCGATCCAGCTTCTGCCGAAGGTTTCCGAGTATCTCGGTCTGATCATGACGCTGATTTTCGCCTTCGGCCTGGTCTTCCAGTTGCCGGTGGTAACCACGCTGATGGCGCGTGTCGGGCTGGTCTCATCAAAGGGGCTCGCGGAGAAGCGCAAATATGCCATCGTCGGCGCATTCATTGCCGCGGCGGTGCTGACGCCGCCCGATCCGGTGTCCCAGATCGGGCTTGCGCTGCCCACCATCCTTCTTTACGAGATTGCCATCTATTGCGCCCGACTCGTGGAGCGCCAGCGCGGTAAAGCGCAGGTGGAAAGCGAGGAGGAGGCAGCTTCCGACGCGACGCCGGAGAGCTGATCCCGCTGCCCAGCGGGGCTTTCCGGTCGGACGCGAAACTCCTGCCGGGATGACCCGATATGCTCGACATCAAATGGATCCGCGACAATCCTGAAGCGCTGGACAAGGCGCTGTCCACGCGTGGCGGCGAACCGCAGTCGGCCGCGTTGATCGCCGCTGATGAAAAGCGCCGTTCGCTCGTCCAGTCGCTCCAAGACATGCAGTCGCGCCGCAACGCCGCGTCCAAGGAAATCGGCCAGGCGATGCGCGGGGGCGACAATGACCGCGCCGAAGCGCTCAAGGCGGAAGTCGCCGAACTCAAGGGCAAGATGCAGGAGGCCGAGGAGGGGACTCGCCAGGCCGATGCCATGCTCGACGACATGCTGATGCGCCTGCCCAACCTGCCGCTCGACAGCGTGCCGGTCGGCGCGGACGAGGACGACAACCGCGAGGAGCGGAAGGTCGGCGAAAAGCCGGGCTGGAACCACGAGGCCTTCGAGCATTACGAAATCGGCGAGAAGCTCGGCTGGCTCGATTTCGAGGCGGCGGCGAAACTCTCGGGTTCGCGCTTCACCGTGGTCAAGGGGCAGCTCGCCCGGCTCGAGCGCGCGCTCGGTCAGTTCATGCTCGACCTGCACACCTCCGAACATGGCTATATGGAAGTCAATCCGCCGCTTCTGGTGCGCGACGACGCGCTCTACGGCACCGGCCAGCTTCCGAAATTCGCCGAGGACCTGTTCAGGACGACGGACGGCCGCTGGCTGATACCGACGGCGGAAGTACCGCTGACCAACCTGGTCTATGGCGAGCTTCTCGACCATGACCGGCTGCCGCTGCGCTTCACCGCGCTCACCCCTTGCTTCCGTTCGGAAGCGGGATCTGCCGGACGCGACACGCGCGGCATGTTGCGCCAGCACCAGTTCAACAAGTGCGAACTCGTCTCCATCGTCGATGCCGAACATGGCGTCGAGGAACACGAGCGGATGACGGCGTGCGCGGAGGAGGTGCTCAAGCGCCTCGGCCTGCATTACCGCGTGATGACGCTGTGCACCGGCGACATGGGCTTCGGGGCCCAGAAGACCTACGATCTGGAAGTCTGGCTGCCGGGACAGGATACCTATCGTGAGATCTCGTCGTGCTCGGTCTGCGGCGATTTCCAGGGCCGGCGCATGAACGCGCGCTACCGCGATCCGGACGGCAAGGGGACACGCTTCGTCACCACGCTCAACGGCTCCGGCGTCGCCGTGGGCCGCGCAATGATTGCGGTGATGGAGAACTATCTCAACGAGGATGGTTCGATCACCGTCCCCGACGTGCTGCTACCCTATATGGGCGGTATCACGAAAATCGAAAAAGCCGACTGAGGAAGAAGGACCAGTCCGACCATGCGAATTCTGCTCACCAACGATGACGGTATCCATGCGCCGGGCCTGGCCTCGCTCGAAAAGATCGCCCGCACGCTGTCTGACGACGTCTGGGTGGTTGCGCCCGAAACCGACCAGAGCGGGCTTGCGCATTCGCTGACGCTGTCCGAACCGCTGCGGCTTCGCGAGATCGAGGAAAAGCGCTTCGCCCTGCGCGGCACACCGACCGACTGCGTGATCATGGCCGTGCGCAAGATCCTTGCCGATTCACCGCCGGATCTCATCCTGTCGGGCATCAATTCCGGCCCGAATGCCGGCGATGACGTGACCTATTCGGGTACCGTCGCGGGTGCTATGGAAGGCACTCTTCTCGGCATCCGCTCGATCGCGCTCAGCCAGCACTACAATTATGAGAACCACGGACGCGTCGTGCCGTGGGAAGTGGCTGAAACCCACGCGCCGGACCTTCTCAGGAAGCTCATAGCCACCGAGATGCCGAAAGGCCGGCTCATCAACGTCAACTTCCCCAATTGCGCGCCCGAAGAGGTCAAGGGCGTGAGCGTGACGCGGCAAGGCCAGCTCACCCACGCGCTGCAGATCGTGGAACGCGAGGACGGCCGCGGCTTCCCTTATTTTTGGCTCAAATTCGGCCGCCGGGCGATCCCCGACCAGACGGAAACCGATGTGGCCGCCCTCAACAACGGCTATATCTCGGTCACGCCGCTGATGCTCGATCTGACCGACCACAAGCTCCATGACGAGCTGACCGGTGTGCTCGAGGGCTGAAGTGTGAACATCCGTCTGGTCGAGAAGGAAGGTTTCGCCGCTCTCGTCCTGCGGCTGCGCGCCGAAGGGATTTCCGACACCGCGCTCCTTTCGGCCATGGAGCAGACCCCGCGCACCATGTTCGTCGGCGCCGCCCATGCGCCGCATGCCTACGAGAACCGGCTTCTGCCGATCGACTGCGGCGGCTTCGCCGAAAGCCCCGATCTGGTGGCGCACATTCTCTCCCTGGCGGGCCTCGCGAGCGGTCAGCGGGTTCTCGATGTCGGCACCGGAAGCGGCTTTACCGCCGGCGTCATCGGCCGCATTGTCGAGCGGGTTCTCACCATCGACCGCTACAAGACGCTCGTCCAGTTGGCCCAGCAGCGTTTTTCCCATCTCGCCATCTCCAATGTGGTGGCCCGTCAGGGCGATGGCGCCAAGGGTGTGCCGGGCGAGGGGACGTTCGACCGTATCGTGGTCACGACAGCTTTCGAGAACATGCCGCGCCACTATGTCGATTTCCTCGTGTCGGAAGGCGTGATGGTCGCGCCGCTGCGCGACAAGGACGGCAAAATCCGCCTGTCGCGCTTCACCAAGATCGGCAGCCGCTTCGAGCGTGAGGATTTTTTCGAGGTTCCGTATCTGCCGATGACGAACGGCATGGCCGCTTCTCTTTGAGACGCCCGCAGATTGAATCTTCAAATAAAAATTCCATCAAAGGCACCGGTTTAACCGCGCGGTAACATTAACGCGGTTTAATTCAGCCCAGTTGGTATTGCGTTTATGGGTTGGATCATGCGTCGGAATGTATCGGAAGTCACCAAATCGACGACGTTGAAGCTGTTGGGCGTCCTGCTGCTGGCGGGCACAGCCGCAGGCTGCAGCTCCGATGCCAGTCGCTTCATGTATCGCGGCACGGATGGCATCACCACCGCATCGGTGCCCGGGCCGTCTTCGAACGGCCTGCAGCCT
This sequence comes from Hyphomicrobiales bacterium, assembly GCA_002709005.1. Taxonomy (GTDB): domain Bacteria; phylum Pseudomonadota; class Alphaproteobacteria; order Rhizobiales; family Rhizobiaceae; genus Pseudohoeflea. The sequence goes on from PAPH01000049.1 coordinate 63,425, forward strand.
CTCGGCGCCGTGCCCAATCCGGGCGGCGCGCAGTCCGGGACGGCGCCCTCGAATGTTTCCCAGGCTTATCCCGGCGACAGCCGCCAGCCTTACGACCAGACCTATACCGGTTCGGTCGGCTCATCGGCCCGCGCGGCGACTTCGTCCGACATCGTGTCGCGTCAGCCGCTGACCAGCGCCAACCAGTCCGCCTCGCGTATTCCCGCCGGACCGGCGACGGCTCCGGTCACCGACTCGCAGCCGTTCCCGACGAAGACCGCAAGCGTTCAGGGCAATGCCTCGGTGGCGTCCGATATGCCGACCGATCCGATCACCACCGGAACCACGCCGGCGCGCTCGGGCAATGGCTGGAACGGCAATGGCGGCACCCGCGTCACCCTCAATCAGGGGGAGACGCTTTACAATCTTTCGCGGCGCTACGGCGTGCCGGTCAAGGATATCATGGCCGCCAACGGCATAACCGATGCCAACCGCATCAATGCTGGCCAGCAGATCTTGATCCCGGTCTACGGCTACAGCGCCTCTGCTCCGGTTTCCGCTCCCGATGCCGATCCGAATGTGCGCGACGCAAGCGCCTCGCGTGGCACGCCGGCCGCTCCGAAGCAGGATATGCCCGTCCGGCAGGTCGCTGTGCTCCCGAACACGCCGACGCTCAAGGAAAAGGGGCCTGAAAACACCCAGACCGGCACCGCTTCGGCGTCGACCGGTACGGGCAGCCAAGGTGGCGTCTATACGGTCCAGTCTGGCGACACGCTGACCCGGATCGCCTCGCGCCACGGTGTGAGCGTCGATGCTCTCAAGTCTGCCAACAGCATGTCGAAGGAAATGATCCGCGTCGGTCAGAAGCTGACCATCCCGGCGGCCGGTGCGCAGCCGGCAACCGACAGCGTCACCACCGCTTCGGTGAAGCCCGCTCAGAACAAGCCGAAAGCCTACGAGGCTCCCCAGAAGGCGGAAACCAGGTCGAACCTGACCGAAACCGCCAAGGCGGACGTCGGCGCAGCAGCGCCGAAGGCTTCCGGTATCGGCAAGCTGCGCTGGCCGGCCCGCGGTCAGGTCATCACCGGCTACGCCAAGAGCGAAAACGGCAAGCGCAATGACGGCATCGACCTCTCGCTGCCCGTCGGAACGCCGGTCAAGGCTGCCGAGAACGGCGTCGTCATCTATTCGGGCAATGGCCTGAAGGAATACGGCAACACGGTTCTGGTACGCCACGACGACGGCCTCGTTACCGTCTACGCCCACGCCGAGAACCTCAAGGTCAACCGCGGCGACAAGGTCCAGCGCGGTCAGACCATCGCCTCCTCGGGCATGAGCGGCAACGCCAAGACCCCGCGTCTGCACTTCGAAGTGCGCAAGAACGCGACCCCGGTCAATCCGGCCGACTTCCTGGAATAGGAGCCGGCCGGCTCTCAAACGGGTTGAAACGGCGGCGTGCGGCTCTCAGAGCCGCTTGCCAAGCCGTCCGGCGAGATCCTGCACGAACTGCCAGGCCACACGACCCGAGCGCGAGCCGCGGGTCGTTGCCCATTCGAGCGCCTGGGCGCGCAGGTCCTCATCGTCGAGGCCGAACTGATAGTGCTCCGCGTAACCGCGCACCATCTCCAGATAATCGTCCTGGCTGCACTTGTGGAAACCGAGCCACAGGCCGAACCTGTCCGACAGCGAGACCTTCTCTTCCACAGCCTCGTGTGGGTTGATCGCGGTCGAGCGTTCGTTGTCGATCATGTCGCGCGGCAGGAGGTGCCGGCGGTTCGATGTCGCGTACAGAATGACGTTGTCCGGCCGCCCCTCGATGCCGCCGTCGAGCGCGGCCTTGAGCGACTTGTAGGCGGTGTCGTCGTGGTCGAACGACAGGTCGTCGCAAAACAGGATGAACCGCTCCGGCGAAACCCGCAGGATCGCCATCAGGCTCGGCAGCGAGTTTATGTCCTCGCGGTGAATTTCCACGAGCTTGAGCGGGGCTGCGATGTCGGGGAGGGCGGATGTCGCCGCATGGACCGACTTGACCAGCGAGGATTTTCCCATGCCGCGCGCGCCCCACAGGAGCACGTTGTTGGCCGCATAGCCGCGCGCGAAGCGTTCGGTATTGTCCTGCAGGATGTCGCGGACGTGATCGACGCCCTTGATCAGGCCGATGTCGATGCGGTTGGGGCGGGGGACCGGCTGTAGCCAGGCAGTCTTCGGTTCCCAGACGAAGCAATCTGCGGCTGCGAGGTCGTTCTCGGCCTTTTTCGGACCGCCGAGATATTCGACGGCACGCGTCAGTTCCTCGATTTTACTGATGATGTGACGCGCGGTATCGTCGTTCATGTGCCGCCTCCAGATTACAAACCCACTGACTCAGGCGCCGTTAGCATGCAATAACCCCGGACAAAAGCGCGCAACCATCGAATTTCGGCCTTGTGCAACCAAGCTTTACGTTGCATTCGCGGGCTCCGTCACTATATTCCGCACGATTTCATGCGCCGGCGGAGAGCGGCGCGACACTTGAGGAGTTTTCCATGTTTATCACCCCTGCCTTTGCGCAGACCCCCGGCGCGGCGGGCGGCGGCGACATCATCATGTCGATCCTGCCCTTCCTGCTGATCTTCGTCATCATGTACTTCCTGATCATCCGCCCGCAGCGGACTCAGATGAAGAAGCGCGAGGAGATGCTCAAGAACGTGCGCCGCGGCGACCAGGTCGTCACCGGTGGCGGCTTCATCGGCAAGGTGACCAAGGTTTTCGACAACGACGAACTCGAGATCGAGATCGCCGAAGGCGTCAAGGTCCGTTCGGTGCGCAACCTGCTCGCCGATGTCCGGTCCAAGTCGGAACCGGTCAAGGAATAAGTCCCGAACCCCGCGGGGCGGTCATTAAGCCGCCCCGTCTTTTTATCCGGCTTCAGGCCGGAGATGACGCCGAGAGGCCCAATGCTTTACTTTTCCCGCTGGAAAACCGTCCTGATCTGGCTCGCCGTGGTTCTCGCCGCGGTTTTCGCATTTCCGAACCTGCTGAGCAGGGATGAGGCCGCGAACCTTCCGGAATTCCTTCCCTCCAAGCAGATGACGCTCGGTCTCGACCTCCAGGGTGGCTCGCACATCCTGTTGCAGGTCGATCGCCAGGACATCATCAAGGAGCGGCTCGAATCGACCGCCGACGAGGTCCGCCGCATGCTCCGCGCCGAAGGCATCGGCTATACGGGGCTTTCGGGAACCGGCCAGGTTGTCCAGGTCCGCATCCGCGACGAGGCCCGGATCGAGGAAGCCAAGGAAGCGTTGAGCGACCTGACGGATCCGGTGAGCTCGGGCCTGTTTTCCGGCGGAGTGCTGACCGAGACCACGCTCGATGAACCCCAGCCGCAGCTTCTCCGTCTCACGCTGACGGATGACGGCATCGATTACCGCGTCTCGAACGCGGTCTCCCAGTCGATTGAGGTCGTCCGCCGCCGTATCGACGAACTCGGCACCACCGAACCCGTCATCCAGCGCCAGGGCACCAACCGCATTCTCGTTCAGGTGCCCGGTCTCGACGACCCCCAGCGCCTCAAGGATCTTCTGAACCAGACCGCGAAGCTGACCTTCCATCTGGTCGACACCTCCATGCCGGTCCAGGAAGCGATCGAAGGTCGTCCTCCGGCAAGCTCGGAAGTTCTCTATTCGACCGACGATCCGCCCGTTCCCTATCTGATCAGGAAGGCGGTCGAGGTCTCGGGCGAGAACCTCACCGATGCGCAGGCCGGTTTCGACCAGCGGACCAACGAGCCGATCGTCACCTTCAAGTTCGATACCCGCGGCGCCCAGCGCTTCGGCCAGATCACCCAGCAGAACGTCGGGTTGCCGTTTGCGATTGTGCTCGACGATCAGGTGATTTCCGCGCCGGTGATCCGCGAACCCATTCTCGGCGGCACCGGGCAGATTTCCGGCAGTTTCACCGTGCAGGGCGCCAACGACCTGGCGATCCTGCTGCGTGCCGGCGCGCTGCCCGCTACTCTGACGGTGATCGAGGAGCGGACCGTCGGGCCCGGCCTCGGTGCAGATTCGATCGCAGCCGGCGAGATCGCTGGTGTGATCGGTGCGGTGTTCGTGATCGGCTTCATGCTGGTGGCCTATGGCTTCCTCG
>PAPH01000050.1 GCA_002709005.1 Hyphomicrobiales bacterium
CCCCGGCCCATGTCATCCCTTTCAGGACCGACACCCCGCCGCGCGAAACCCGCGTGGACGATCCGGACATTGTCGACGCGCCCTATGAGGCAAAGAGCTGGCGCGCGTTTACCGACACGTCCGGACGTGCGATCAGCGGCATCTGGGAAGCGGGTCCGCATCGCGAACATTGCAACTGCGATTACGACGAGATGTGCCACATTCTCGAAGGTCAGGTTCGGCTTACCGATGCGGATGGTACAGCGCAGGTCTTCGGGCCCGGAGACAGTTTCGTTGTCGCCGCGGGCTTCAAGGGAACCTGGGAGAACCTGACGCCGGTGCGCAAGGTCTTCTTCATTCTCGGACCCGCCACGGAGACCGCTTCGGCCTGAAGCGAAGTGTCAGCAGAAAACGACTGACCCGCGCGTTACTCCTCGTTATGGTGCCGACGAATCACTCGCTTCCGGAGCGCAAGGGACCGCGTAACGAGGACTGAGCATATGAGACGAAACGGCGGACAATTGCTGGTGGAATGCCTGACGGCGCTGGGTGCGAAGAAGGCGTTCGGGGTTCCGGGCGAAAGCTATCTGGCCGTCCTCGACGCCCTTTACGATACCAGGGGCCAGTTCGATTACGTGCTCTGCCGCAACGAGGGCGGCGCGGGCTTCATGGCGGCCGCCTATGGCAAGCTCACCGGCGACCCCGGCATCTGCATGGTCACGCGCGGACCAGGTGCGACCAACGCCTCGATCGGCGTTCATACGGCGATGCAGGATTCGGCCCCAATGATCCTCCTCGTCGGCCAGGTGGGCACCGACATGAAGGGCCGCGAAGCCTTTCAGGAAGTCGACTACAAGGCGGTATTCGGCACGCTGGCCAAGTGGGCGGTCGAGATCGACCAGGTCGAGCGCATTCCGGAGATCATATCACGCGCCTGGCTGACCGCCATCTCCGGCCGGCCCGGCCCGGTCGTGATCGCACTGCCTGAAGACATGCTCACCTCTCTGACCGATGCCGAGCCGCTCAAAGGCCCGCTCTCGATCGAGGAACCGCTGCCCTCGCCCGCGTCAGTCGACAAGGCCCGCAGCCTGCTTGCAAATGCCAAGCGCCCGCTCATTCTCTATGGCGGCTGCAACTGGAAGGGCGAGGGCACCGCGCCGTTGCAGCGTTTTGCCGAAGCGTCCGACATCCCTGTCGTGTCGGTCTTCCGCTATCAGGACCAGTTCGACAACAACTCGCCCGTCTTCTGCGGCGAAGCCGGCGTCGGCATGTCGCCGCCCAAGAGGCTCATAAGCGAAGCCGACGTCATTCTCGCGATCAACAACCGGTTCGGGGAGAACTCGACGGAAGGCTATACGCTGCTCGACGTTCCGTCTCCGAAGCAGACACTCATCCACGTCCACGGTTCCGACCTCGAGATCGGCAAGATCTATCGTCCGGCACTGGCGATCCAGTCAGGCCCCAATGCCTTTGTCGCGGCCCTTGACGCGCTTGACCCTATCAAGGGTGAATGGGCCGACTGGCGCAAGGAAGGCCGCGCGTCTTACGAAGCCGGCTTCGATCTTCCGGACCTTCCATCGCCTGTCGACATGGGCAAGGTCTGTGCCTGGCTGCGCGACACCCTGCCCGAGGACGTGATCGTGACCAACGGTGCGGGCAATTTTGCAATCTGGTCCGGCAAGTTCCTGAAATACGGTCCGGAGGCGCGGCTTCTCGCCCCGCAATCGGGTGCCATGGGCTACGGCCTTCCCGCTGCCATCGCCGCCAAGCTTGTGGAGCCGGAAAAGACGGTCGTCTGCTTTGCGGGCGACGGCGATTTCCAGATGAATTGCACGGAGCTCGCCACGGCGCTTCAAGCCGGCGCGCAGCCGATCGTGCTCATTCTCAACAACGGCACCTACGGCACCATTCGCGCTCACCAGGAGCGCAACTACCCGGCCCGCGTGTCCGGCACCGACATGGTCAGCCCGGATTTCCCGGCGCTGGCAAAAGCCTATGGTTTCCATGGCGAGCGCGTCGAGACGACCGAAGATTTCGCACCTGCCTTCGAACGCGCGCTCGCTTCAAGGACCGGCGCGGTTCTCGATCTCAACATTTCGGCGGAAGTTCTCACCCCGCGCCAGACCCTGTCGCAGATGCGTGAGAATGCGCTGAAGGCGGGGAAATGAGCTTGGGAGGGATGCCGGTGTGATCCGGCATCGATGGAAAACTCAGCTTTCGAGCATGTCGCGCAGGCGGTAATACCAGATCGCCATCGTCGCGTAGTAGGGATGCATCCCGTGCAGGGGCAAGGGATTGATCTTGCTGAACTCGAACGGCAATGGCTGGGACCTGTCGGCTATATGCCGTCCGATGGCGGCACCTAGCGCGCTCGCAAGCGCCAGGCCGCGGCCATTATATCCCAGCGCGATGGTCAGATCGTCGAACGGCTGATGGAGATGCGGCAGGTGGTCGTATGTCATGGCCACACGCCCGGTCCAGCGGAACGCGATCTGCGCCTCGGCCAGCTCGGGATAGATCCAGTGGAGACCCGCGATGATCTTGCGGTAATCGTCGGCGGCGGGGTCGTCCCTGAAATTGCCACGCCCGCCGAACATCAGTCGTCCCTCGGGGCCGATACGGAAGTAATTGGCCAGGCGACGGCTATCCGAGACAGGCGTCTGTCGTGGCAGGATACGCGAAAGCTGGTCCGGGGACAGTGGCTGGGTTGCCACCTGGAAGCTGTTGGCGGGAATGACGGTGGCGCGCAGCTTCGGCAGGAGTTCGCCGCTATAGCCGTTGGTCGCCACCACAACGTGCGCGGCGGTGATGCTCGCGCCGCTTTTCGTGTGGATCCGCCAGCCCGAGGACAGCTTTTCCAGCCGTACCGCCTCGGTGCCTGCATGGATCGCCGCACCCTTGGCCTGTGCCGCGAGCGCCAGCCCGGTCACGTAGTTCAACGGATGCAACTGTCCGGCGCGGCTGTCCAGCCAGCCGCCTTTGAAGGCATCGCTGCCGGTCAGCACCTGCACCTGATCCGTCGATAGCATCTCTGTCGGCGCGCCACGCTTCTCCCATTGCCGTGCCCTGCTCTCGAGCTTCTCCAAGTGGGCGCTTTTCAAGCTCGCCTGGATCCAGCCGTTGCGCTGGGCATTGCAGTCGATTGCGAGCCGCCGGATAAGATCGAAGGTGAATTCGGCGGTCCGGCCAGCGAACTCGGTCGTTTCCTCGCCGTAAACCCGGTCGATCTCATCCGGATCATACTTGATGCCGGGTATGACCTGCCCGCCATTGCGTCCCGAAGCCCCGAAGCCGGGATCGCGACTGTCCAGTACCGTCACATCGGTACCGGCCTCGGCCAGATGGAGCGCCGCCGACAGCCCGGTAAAGCCCGCACCGATGATGGCGACATCCGTTTTGACGCTGGTATCGAGGCTCGGGAAGCTCGGCCGCTTGCGGGCGGTTGCCGCCCAGATGGAGGCAATATCGTAGGACATGAAATTCTCAGACCGGGTGCGTCACGCGCCGCAGAAAGTCCTGCGTGCGTTCATGCTGGGGATTGTGCAGAACCGATGCGGCCGGCCCTTCTTCCACGATCTGTCCACCGTCGAGGAACAGCACCGTGTCGGCGACTTCGCGGGCGAACTGGATTTCGTGCGTCACAACCAGCATGGTCATGTGTTCTTCGGCCAGCGAGCGCATGACGCTCAGCACTTCGCCCACCATTTCGGGGTCCAGAGCCGACGTCGGTTCGTCGAACAGAATGGCTTCCGGGCGCATGGCCAAGGCGCGGGCAATGGCGACACGCTGCTGCTGGCCGCCGGACAGATTGCTCGGATAAACATCAAGCTTGTCCTCGAGGCCCACGCGGGTCAGAAGTTCCTTCGCGCGCGCCCTGACTTCTTCCCGATTTTCCTTGAGGACGTAGACCGGCCCCTCCATCACGTTTTCCAGCGCGGTACGATGCGGGAACAGGTTGAAGCGCTGAAACACCATCGCAACGCGCGTGCGCACCTTGTGGATGGAGGGCGCCAGAGCGGAAACCAGCTCGCCTTCGATTTCGATGCGACCGTCCTGGTAGGTTTCAAGCCCGTTGACGCAGCGTAAGAGCGTCGATTTGCCGGAGCCCGAGGGGCCGATCAGGCAGACGACGTTGCCCTTGCCGATTTCCGCGTTGATCCCCTTGAGGACCTTCAGATCGCCGTAGGACTTGTGAACATTGTCAAACCGGATCATCGGCCAGCTCCCGTGCTCTTTTCGATGCGGTTCATGATGAAGTTGAGCGGCAGCGTCAGGCATAAATACAGCAGCGCGACCAGCGTGAAGACGGTCAGATTGTTGAAGGTCGAGGAAGCCAGCATCTTGCCCTGCATGGTCAGTTCAGCCACGGAAATGACCGACACCTGGGACGAATCCTTCAACAGCATGATCAGGTTGTTGCCGTAGGGCGGGATGACAATCTTGAAAGCCTGCGGCAGCACCACGCGGCGCATCATCATGCCCTGCTTCATGCCGATCGACTTGGCTGCCTCGATCTGCCCGCGGTCAACGGCCTCGATCCCTGCGCGGAAAGTCTCGGCGATGTAGCAGGAATAGGTCAGTCCGAGACCGATCACGCCTGCCTGAAACGCGGTGAGGTCGATCCCGATCTCGGGCATGACGAAATAGATGTAAAACAGGATGACGAGGATCGGGATACCGCGGATGAACTCGACGAACACCCGAACCGGGGTCGCCAGCCAGCGAATCCCGGATGTCCGGCACAGGGACCAGACAAGGCCGAGCAGCGTGGCCAGCAGAAGCGCCAGAAGCGTAACCGCGACCGTCAGCCAGACGCCCGACAGAAGGAAGGGCAGATATTCAGCGGCCTGGGAAAAGAAGGTTTGCATAAATAAGGTTTCACTCCTTGCTGAGGTCGCCGAGGCATGAGCCGGCTGCCCGGCTCATGCGAGAGTTGTCGGCCTTGTAATGACGATCAAAGGCCGTATTTGGCGAAGATCTTTTCCAGTTCGCCGCTGTCTTTCAGCTTTGCCAAAGAGGCGTTGACCTTTTCCAGAAGCTCCGGATTGTCCTTGGCGACAGCCAGCGCGACCGTGCCCTCGCTCATGGGCTTGTAGCCATCGACGAGCCGCACACCGAAAGAGGGATTCTGCGCGATCTGATAGGCAACGATCGGCTTGTCGCCGAAGCCCGCCTTGATGCGACCCAGCTTCACGTCGCGCATGATGTCGGACAGATTGTCGTAAAGCTTGACGTCGCCGAAGATGCCCAGCTCGTTGAGCTTGTCGGCAAATACGGTGCCCACCTGCGCGCCCACGGCTTCACCCTTGATATCTTCGACCGTGTAATCGGTCGCGTCATCGGCGGAGACGAACATCGCATCGCCATAGGTGTAAACGCCGGTCGAGAAGTCGACGACTTCCTTGCGCTTGTCGGAGGCGAACATGCCGGCTGAGATGAGATCGATCTTGTGCGTGGTCAGCGCGGGGATGAGCGCGGAGAAGGCCGTCAGCTCGAACTTGGCGGTCATGCCATTGTCTTCGGCAATCGCGTTGGCAAGATCGACCATGGCGCCGGTGGGCGCCTGGCTTGACGTGTCGATGAATGTGAAGGGCACACCGGTGGTGGTGACGCCGAGGGTGAGATCGTCTGCGAGCGATGGTGCGGCGAGGCCCAAGGTGAGCGCGAGAACCGCGATAGTTTTCTTCAGCATGGTCTATTCCCTTGTTTGAACTGGCGCCGCTCTTCCGGACATACGGAACGGCGGTATGGCGCAATGCCGCGCAGGCTGCGTAACGACCAGGCCCTGCACTTTCACTATATTGAAATGGCCACATCAATCAACGCACCGCGCATGATTTTTTTCATGTAGATGAAATTTGAACCTCAGGCTTTCATAAATGCGCTCGTGCCAGATTGCGCTGAACATCAAATCTGCTTAAGTAAATTTATGCCGAAGCACATTTTCCGAACGCGCTTCGCAATCGGCTGGATGATTTTTCACCTGGATGAACATTGGTCTGACATGAGCATTTCCGACAACGCACACTCGACTTCCGATCTCGACATCACCTCCGATGACGCAGGCGACGACGATCGGGCGCTGGGGCAGGCCATTCGCCGGGCGCGGCAGTCCGCCAGGATGTCGCTGCAGCAGGTGGCTGAAAGTGCGGGAACCTCCGTCGGCCTGCTCAGCCAGATCGAGCGCGGGATATCGTCCCCCTCCATTCGCGTCCTGCGCGAGATCTGCAATGTGCTGAAAATTCCAGTCCATGCGCTGTTCGGCGATTCGGACGCGGCGATCGAGCAGGAAGCGCGGCGGGTGGTGCGCGTCAATCAGCGCCGCAAGGCCGATTTCGGCGCCAAGGGCATGATCAAGGAATTTCTCAATGCCCACGAGGGCAGAGCGCTACAGGTGATGGAGATCATTCTCGAGCCGAATGGCGGCTCCGGCGACGACAGCTACAGCCATGAAGGAGAAGAGTGTGGCGTGGTGCTGGAAGGCCGGCTCGAACTGCATGTCGATGGCGCCGTCTACCGGTTGGCCGAAGGCGACTCCTTTTACTTCGAAAGCACCCTGAACCACAAGTTCAACAATATCTCGCCGGGCAAAACCCGCATCATCTGGATCACCACCCCACCGGTCTGGTGACGGCAACGATACATGTGCGGGCTATTGCCGAAGACGACCTGATCTAGGCCGCCCAATCACGAAAAAGTCAATCCAATCAAATACTTGATACCTGCCGTTTTGGGTGCCCGGAGGGGCTGGCGGAGAGAGAGGGAAAAACCCTCAATCACCCAAGTATATTGACAACATTGTACAAATTCAAATCGACCGCCGCGTTGCGATACACCCTCTGATATCCCGGACTGTACTTGATTGCAACAGGATTCTCGACGTCTAATCTAGATCGAACTTATGTTTTACACGCACCGTACGAGATAAATTTGGAAAATTGATAAGACGGAGACGACCACTGAACCTCATCAACAATCGCCACCGCTTAAAATGACGCTCCCGAATGTCTCGGACACGGAAATGATTTCCGTGTCCGCGCGACTGGCATAACTACCGGCCTTGGCTACAAGTTAAGAGTCCGAGCCCAACCGCTCCTGCCGGGATAGCAATGCGGCAACCGCCCGGCCGACGAACAGAGGCACTGGCGCACCGAGCACAGAGGCCAACTTGGAGAAGGCGGCTAGTTCAATTTCGACATTGCTCTCCGCGTTGAGAAGCAGCTCAAGCCAGTTCACACTACAACCCGCCTCTCTAGTGATAGGCTCAGAGTCATCATCGCATCGTCACCTAACGCTCGGCGCCCTAATCAACGTGATGGCGCGATGCGCACGAAGGCCTATGGTTTAGCAGGGAAAGTCATTGCGAATTACGACTGCTTGGCATCAACGCTGAATGGTCGAGTATCCTTGATTTATTATCCCTCGGAAACGCCCATCAGGGCAACGCGTCAAAGTCCTGTCTTCGGTATCCTTCGACCAGGGCCCGCAAACTGTAAGGCGCTATCACCTCAACCTTGTCGCCCCACTGATAGAGATGCCACGCCATCTCGAGCCATCCGGCCGCATTGAACCGGACGATCAGGCTTCCGTCATCCTGTGGTTCCAGGACCTGCGTCGGGTGAAAACGGAACTCGGCAGCACGCCCAGCGGCCGCAGGCGCGAAGCGCCAGATCACCTCCCCGTATTGCGCCGGGTCCTGATAGACGCCGAAGGCCTTGGCCGCATAGTTCTCCAGCGTGAATCCCGATGCGAAGGCAAAGCTTTCGTCGAGCACCTCAGCGACATGAAGCCGGTCCATGCGGAAGTTTAGGATCGTTTCGCTTCGCGACGGTTGCCGCGCCACAAGGTAGCTGCGGTGGCCCAGCAGCAGGCCGTGCGGTTCGATGACCCGGGGCGCGGCATCCACAGATCCGTAGGTGACACGCAGGCGAAACGGGCCTCGCAGAGCCTCCATGACTGCATCCGTCAGGTCGGGACGCAGCGCGACGGTCGGACCGGGACGCATGACCTGACCAAGACTGGCCAATACCGCCTCGGCATCGGCCTCGGACCTCGTTGCGTCACGGGGTGTGAGCCGAGCCAGCAGCCCATCACGCAGATCCTCAAGCGCGCGAGCATGGCGCAGTCGCGCCTGATCGCGGGCGGCGCGCGCTGCGATTTCGAGAGCTTCGATGGTGGTTTCCTGTCGCGGCTGCAGCCGCTCCGACGGGGGCGCGTCCAGCCGCCAGTACCGTCGGCGGTCCTCGGCATCACTGGTCGTGACATTGGCGAAAGCGGCGTCCAGCGCCTCGGTCATCCGCTGCGCCGTACGGTGCGAGACGCCGAACTCGACGCAGATGTCCTCAAGGCTGACGCCGCCACGCCGAGAAGCCGCCATCTGGGCGAGACGGAGCAGATCCTGAGCCTTGGAGAAGGACATTTGACCTCTATGCCAGAAATTGACACCATCGTAAGCTATTGATCAGCTTGCGGTCTGTCGAGGCGATTCCCTCGGGGGTCACGTGTCGCAAGTATTGGAGCATTAATGAGGGACCTCGACGGCCGTATCTTTTTGTCCGCCTCGGATCTCATGCGCTTCATGGGGTGCGCGCACGCGACGACCCTTGATCTGGCACATATGCGCGGCACCGGACCGGAGCCGCGGGAAGACAGTGAAGACGCTGCGTTGCTGCAGAAGCAGGGCGACGCCCACGAGGCGGCCCATCTGGCTCGCCTCAAGGAAGCTGGACGCACCGTCATCGAGATCGAACGCAGTGGCCTTGGCAAGAACGCCGAAGCGACACGCGCGGCTTTGGCCGCAGGCGTGGACGTGGTGTTTCAGGGCGCATTCCTGTCGGGCAACTGGGGCGGCTGGTCGGATTTCCTGGAGCGCGTGGAGCGCCCCTCTGCGTTCGGGCCTTTCAGCTACGAGGTGGTCGACACCAAACTGAAGCGTCGCCCCCATCCGAAGCACGTCCTGCAACTCGCGCTCTACTCCGACCTTCTAGCCGAGGTTCAGGACGTTGCGCCCGAGTTCGCCCATGTCGAATTGGGAGACGGCACCCGCGCGACCCTTCGGCTGTCGGACTACGCCGCCTATGCCCGCATGGCGCAGGCGCGGCTCGAAGGGTTCGTGGCCGATCCGCCGCCAACCCGCCCGATCCCCTGCGCCGACTGTGGTCTTTGCCGCTGGGGCGACCATTGCACCGATGTCTGGCAGGCCGAGGACAGCCTGTTCAATGTCGCCAACGTCAGCCGAGGACAGGTGAAGAAGCTGGAAGCGGCCGGTATCCAGACCATGGAAGCCCTCGCCAGCCTCGATCATCCGATCCGCGGCATGGCGGAAAACACACGCCTCCGGCTGGTGACGCAGGCCCGCCTGCAACACGCCCGCAAGACCGCGATGCCCGCCTTCGAACTGCGCGCACCGGAACCCGGCAAGGGGTTCGACCTGCTTCCTGAGCCGCAGCTCGGCGACCTGTTCTACGACATCGAAGGCGACCCGCATTTCGAGGGCGGCCTCGAATACCTCCACGGCGTCTGGTTTGACGGCCAGTTCCGGGCGTTTTGGGCGCATGACCATGCCGTCGAGGCGCGCGCGCTCGCTGAGCTGCTGGAGTTCTTCCGTGCGCGCCTCACGGCTTATCCGGCCGCGCGCATCTATCACTATGCCCCCTACGAGATCACCGCCCTGCGCAGACTGACCACGAAATACGGGATCGGCGAGGCATTCCTCGACCGGCTCCTGCGCGAGCGCCGGTTCGTGGATCTGTTCGCCGTCGTGCGCGGTGCGCTGATCGGCTCTGAGCCCAATTACTCCATCAAGTCGATGGAGGCTTTCTATGGCCGCAAGCGCGATGGCGAGGTGAAGACGGCGGGAGGCTCGGTCGTCGCCTATGAGCGGTGGCGCGAGACTGGCGAGCAGCACATCCTCGACGAGATCGAGGATTACAACCGCGTCGACTGCATTTCGACCGAGGAGTTGAGGGATTGGCTGGTCGGCATTCGACCCAGCGGCCCCTGGCCGTCGCTCGGTCAGGATGCGGGCATGAAGGAGGCGGAGGAGGACGCCGACACGCAAGAGCTGCGTTCGGCTTTGTCGGCCTCCGACCTGCCCGAGGACCGGCGGGAGATGCTGTTCAACCTCTGCCTCTTCCACAAGCGCGAGGCGAAGCCCGCGCAATGGGCGGTGTTCGACAGCGTTGGCAAGGACGAGGATGATCTGATCGACGATCTCGACGATCTCGACGATCTCGACGATCTCGACGATCTCGACGCGCTTGCCGGGCTCGGGGCCTCAGCCGCAGCTAAGCCCGCGAAACGCTCGATGGCGCGCACCTATCGCTTCCGGCAGCAGGAGACGAAGTTACGGGGCGGCAAGAATGCGACGGTGCCGGTCCTTGACTGGCTGCCTGCCACAATCAGCATCACCGACTTAGATCGGACTTCGCGCGAGATCACCCTCAAGACCGGGGCGGCGAAGGCGCATCTTCTGACGGACCGCCTGACCCTGCACCCGGACTGGCCGCTGAATACCGATATTATCGCCACCGCGCTGCGCGGAACCCTGCTGCCGATCCAGGGACCGCCCGGCACCGGCAAGACCTATGTGACCGCGCGAGCCATCCTGTCGCTGGTGCGGCAAGGCGCGCGCGTCGGCGTCACCTCGAACAGCCACGAGGCCATTCGCAACGTACTCTTGGGTTGCCTTGCCGCGCTGAAAGATTCGGACCTTCCGATCACGCTCGACCTCGTCCGCAAGACGTCGGGAGATGATGACAGCTACCCCGATGATTGCCCCGTCCGTCGCGCCACTGACAACGCTGAGGCCGCCGGTGGCAGGCAGGTTGTCGGCGCGACCGCCTGGTTCTTTGCCCGTGATGAGAATGTTCAGGCCTTCGACTGGCTCTTCGTGGACGAAGCCGGACAGGTTGGGCTTGCCAACATGGTTGCCATGGGTCGATCCGCACGCAACATCGTGTTGGTCGGCGATCCGCGTGAGTTGCCGCAGGTGATCCAGGGGGCGCATCCCGACCCCGCAAATCTTTCCTGCCTTGACTGGATGCTTGGCGATCATGCGACGGTCCCGCCTGACTGCGGCATCTTCCTGCCCGTGTCGCGGCGGATGCATCCGGATGTCTGCCGCTTCATTTCCGACCAAGTCTATGAGGGACGGCTGACTAGCCACCCAGACACCTCACGCCAAGCAGTGGCCGGAACCGCTTTCCCTCGGCGGGCGCGTTCTGGGTCTCGGTCCCGCATGAATGAAGGCAATGCCCAGATCGCCCCGGAGGAGATCGAGGCCATAATGGCTGCCTCCCAAGAACTGCTGACGGCCGCATGGACTGAAAAAGACGGCACGACGCGTCCTATGCGTCAGTCGGACATCATTGTGGTCGCACCCTACAACGCACAAGTGAATGCCCTGCGCGACGCGCTGTCCGAGGGCATTCGCGTCGGCACCGTGGACAAGTTCCAAGGTCAGGAAGCGCCTGTCTGCATGGTCTCGATGACAGCGTCACCGGCTGAAGAGCCTCCGAGAGGCATGGACTTCCTGTTCTCTCTCAACCGGATCAACGTGGCTGTCTCGCGTGCCAAGGCACTGGCGCTGGTCTTCTGCGCGCCGCGTCTACGTGAGGCGAAATGCGAGACTGTCGAGCAGATGCGGCTGGTGAACACACTCTGTGCTCTGCCAGTATTCAATCAGATTGAAAGAGGAAACGCATGAGCGAGAACGTCTGGTTTTTAATGCGTCCGCAGGAGGCTCAAGCCTGTGGCCGCCCCGAGGCGGACGGCTTCCTTGTCCGCAGGGGCTCGACGGCGATGCGGGAAGGTTCGCTTAATGTGAAGCTGGATCGCGAGGAGCGTGACCGTTTGGTCAGGCAGGATATCCTCGTCCCGGACAGTGACCCAGACTTGTATCGCTTTTCGCGCGATCACCTTTTCAGCAGTTCCAGTGTGGCCGGGGGGATCGTCAAGGATGGCAAGCGCAGTGGCCCACAAAGCTGGCGCAGGCCTAGCGATGGAAAGACGATCGGAGGCATTCTAGGGTGAGTAGCAGTGAACCCAACACCAGCGAATTGGTCCTTGGAGCAAATGAAACTGGAGGCAGCGGGATCGAGATCGAATACGTCAAGGAGCTTGCCGCGCGGAAGATTCGCGGTTTCAGAGGGACAATTGATGAACGGGGCGACTATCTTGACGAGGTATACCAAAGTAACGCGAGGCTCACCGCCAATATTGCTTCCGACTACCGTGACCGGTTTCTCATCGAGCTGATCCAGAACGCCTACGATGCCCATCCAGCTGGGACGCGGGGCGGGCAGATAAAAGTCATTCTCGATATGCGGGAAGGCGAGTATGGCACGCTTTTTGTAGCTAACAAGGGGCGGCCCTTCGCCGAAGGGAATGTTAAAGACCTCTGTGACATTGGGCTCTCGCGGAAGCCCTTGGGCGAGTCGATCGGCAACAAAGGCTTGGGTTTCCGCAGTGTGGTGCAAATCACGGACGCACCCTGCATCTATTCACAGTCTGTAGAGACCGCGTCAGAGAGCCATTTCTCAGGATTTTGTTTCAGGTTTGCGGAGCCTGACGACTATGCGGAGCTAATTGACGATCGCCGGCATCTTCAACTCGCGCGTCGCGATCTTCCGATATTTCACATCCCCATCTGGATCGACGTGCAAACTCGATCAATAAGTGCCTTTGCCGAAGAAGGTTTCTCCACCGTCATTCAGTTACCCTTGCGGGATGCGGTTGCTCTGGACTCGGTCCGGCGACAAATCATTGAACTGCGCGATCAAAAGGTTCCGATGTTACTCTTCCTTGAGCGCGCGTCTTCGCTAGCCGTTCGCATCGTGGCCGAGGCCGGGCAAATAGAGACCGAGTTGGCTTTTTCCCGTTCGGAAGATGTCTACAGCGTGGCAGGCATGCAACTTGCTCGCGTTGACCTCAGAGGCGCGGGAACGTTCTTCATGGCGCGGCGGCGTGTAGCCGAGTCGAAGATGAAGGGAGCCATCGAGAAGGGGATCGCCCGTAAGGAATTGAACGAACACTGGGAGAGGTGGGCAGGCGATGGAGAGGTGGCGGTCGCAGTTCGTCTTGACGCTGTCGTTCCGATTCCACGGCTCTACACCTTTTTGCCGATGGGCGAACAAGCTGACGCTCCGTTCGCTGGCCATCTTCACGGCAGCTTCTTCCCGTCGTCCAACCGAAAGCACCTGAACGCCCGCATTCAGCTAAACGCGCTTTTGCTGACGGAAGCTACATCTCTTGCCGCTGAGGCGATCAAACATTTAGTCAATTTCCCTTCGGACAGGACAGCCGAGTGGCTGACAAGTAAGGAGCGCGCCACTGCAGTTGTCGATCTGCTTTGCTGGGCACAGGTAGGAAGCCTCGAAACTGATGAGGACCTTCCAGCCAAGGTGGCCGACCGTCTCACTGTGCTTTTCGGTGTTGATGACTTCCAGGACGCTCCTCTCGTGCCTTGTTTGGCAGCCAAGACGGAAGAGCATCTACTGACTTGGCAGCCGCCAGCATCTGCACGTAGGTGGCCGGAAGGACACGAGGTATTCTCGGCAGAGGTGGCCGCTGAAGTTACGGATCGCATCAAGGTTCGACCGATATGGGATCAACTGGCTGACCGATTGGAGCAGCTCGATAGATATCTTGCGGAATATGCGGACAGCTACCCAGGTCTCCCCCAAGCTGATGAGCGCGCGCGCCTTGTTAACATCGTTGCAAAGACTATCAGCTCTGGGCGCAAATCGACAAAGTCCAGGTGGCTGCAATACTTTTCTGAACTCCCGACTTTTATGGGTAAAGACGGGAGGCACTTGGCAGGGTTGCCGGTGCTCTTGGGTGACGATGGTGAGCTTCATGCAGCAATGGCGACCGAGCCCCGTAATACTGCCAGAAACCAGATAACAAGACGTCGACGCACACCACAGACAGCGGTATTTTCGCCGCCCGATCCGCGTAGAGTCGATGGTGAGGATGACCTTGACGTTAAGCCGCCGAAAAGGCTGTCGCGGCGGGTCGCGTTTCTCTCGCCGACATTGCCGTGGCACGCAGAACTGGCGTCCACGCGCAGCTATCTGGAGCAGCACAGCCTCGTCGAGAGGTTTGATCGTGAATCAATCTTTGCGCACCTGTCGCGAACACTTCAGCGCGAACGAAATAGGGAGGTTTTGAAAGGCGGCTTGAGATGGGCCTTTCAACTTTGGCGCCAGCCAAGAGCCCACGGCCGTGCCTTTCGAATGCAACCTGAGCATCCGTTCAGCGTACCTACTTTAGAAGGAGCCTACATCCCTGCTGGAGAAGCAATTTTCTCAGCCGGCTGGCCAACAGAAACTGCGGGTGAGCTACTCCAATCCTTCTTAGATACTGCCCCGCAGGGACTACCTGATGTTGAACGATTGGCACATCGTCGTTTAGCTGCGCCTGACCACACCGCATTTCGAGAACGTTGGATAGACGACTGGGTTCAGTTCTTGACGGAGCTTGGCGTCGCCTCTGGATTGCACCCGGAAATTAGAAGCGCCAAGAAAACTAGCTTCCCAGCACACGAAGTATCAGATTTTTCCTTTTTAGAAAATTACGGTATCCCCCGAGACTTCGGAAGTCAGTGGAGCGAAGCGATTGCATCGCTGAACCCGTCGCTTCTTCACCTTCCGTCCGGCACGACTTACGTGATTAACGGCGACCTGACTTGGCTCCCAGGTCAAGCTGATGTTGAGTCCTTTTCGCCGAGGTGCACAGCTTCTTACGCAATGCTCATCCTGCGATGGCTTTCTGAGACTTCTAATCTTCCGTCTGAGGTCGAGGTTCACCATCACTTTACCAGATGGGCAGATCGGAGGGATTGGCCGTCACCGGCAATGGCATTTCTAATCTCGGCGAAATGGTTTCCAATCGAGGATCCAGGACCGTCCGGCGCAGAGTCAGTCGTTGTGCGACCGTCCGAGGTATGGATGTTCGATGGTGGCAGCGAACGCTTTGTGCCATTTCTTCGGCGACCAGTCGTTTCGATCCGACGTCAACTGGAACGGGCTTCTGAACGGCTAATCCAAAATCTTAAAGTCCACGCAGGGCTGCGCATCTTCAATGATCCTGCGGTCCTGTCGGCCCAGTTGGAGTTCCTTGCCCAGCAATATGTCCGCGAGGGGTTTGACAGGTTTTTTGAGCGCCACCTCATCAATCTATACAATCGGAGTTGGTTGCTTCTTGCCAACGCCGACACTGATGTCGATCCGAAGTCAGTTCCGTCGCATATCCTTGCGAAAAGGGGTCAGGTTCTGCACCTTGTCACGATGCCTCAGCATGCCGGTGAGCAGGATGAAGTCGTTTATGTGTGCGATACTGAGCGAGAGGGAGATGTCAGCCTACTTGAAGCCAGTGGAAGGCTATTTTTCGATCTTAGAGAAGGGGAGCCCAAACGCATAGGCGAGCTGATGGAGGCGCTCTATAGCGATGCGGTGAGGCGGCTTTCGAGCGTAAAATATGGGCTCCTTGCAGACGGTTGCGATATTGAGGGGAGCGATGTAACGCCTGTCCTAACAATATGCCCTCAACTGCGATCAATGCTGGCGATAGCGATGGAGGCGCTAAACGGGACTGAGGCACAACGTCTTCCGTCTGACCGCGCCCTTGTTCTCGCGCGACTTGAGAGACTGCTGACCAAGAAGGCCGGCAAGCTAAGCTTCAAGATCGACGGCATAGAGTTATCAGCTGACGAAGACAAAAGCGCCTTCCACTTCCGGCTTCAAAGTGGTGCCTCGGTGGTAGTGGTCGGAGCCGCAGGCGAGTGGTCCTGGGAGGTCTTAGATCGCTGCATGCCTGCGATAGCCGAAGCCGTAGGTTATCGATCACTCGCGCCACACATGAGGTTGTTGGTGGCAGATCTCCGGAACGGACGATCGCTTAGAGAAAGCGTGGCAGCGCCGTTCGATGATCTAAAGCGTTTTGCGAGTGTCTTGCAGCTGTCTCATGCTGCGGCGGAGGCCGCGCGTGCCACGATAAGTGCTGGATTGGAGCGCGTCGCACCCTGGATAAGAGCCGTACTTCATTTAATGGCTGGAGCACAAGCTCTTCAAGATTTTGACAAAGAAGGTGCCAATGTCCTTAAGGATGTACTCGCTCTCGAACAAGTGCTCTCGAAGTTGCTTAATCAAAAGGCTGTCACTGCGGACAAGGTTGTAGAAGTCGCCCGGACCGCACTTGGCCCTAAGGATTTCCGCGAAGGGCTCCAGCTCGATTTTTCTGACTTCAATTCGAGCTTGATAGCGCTCGGCATGGAGCCAGAAGCATACCCTGATACCCACAAATCCCGCCTCGAAAACTTCATCCGTGTGAAGGAGGTAGAGATCACGGATTGTCTTCGCACGACATCCGCGATGCGCCTGAAAAATATGGAACCAGCAGAGACCTATGGCGAACTCCGGGGGAGCTTTAGAAACCTGGTGCCGGATCCTAAATGGCTGCTGGAGTTCGAAGAGCCGCCGCAACATGCTCTCGCAGCACTTGTGAATTCATGGCTTGCGGAACAGGAGGCGCCACCACTTGGTCATGCTGCCAAGAACCTTGCTCCTCTGTCCGAAGTACGCACGCACAATCACAAGTTTGTTCGAGAATTTATACAGGAGGCTGCGCCTTTCGTGCGCGCTTGGTGCGCGAAGAACGAGCCGGACGGATCTACAGCCGCATTGCTTGCGGATGATGAGAGTAATCATGTTCGCAAGCGCCTCGACGACGTTGGCGTCCTGGATTTCCAGCCGTTGGACCAGAATGCGCTTTTGAGATGGCTCCATGCGCTTGAACTTTGGCCAACCGCGATGCCGCTCGCACTCGATCTCAAGGGGCTGGACCTCTCGGAGGGAGACCTGTCGACGGAGAGCGTACGAGCTCGCGAGGCCAATGAGGAGCGGAAGAGAGAAACGCGCTCCGTCCCTTTTAACGGTCGTATTATCGACCCAATCGGCGCCGACCTGTTTCAGATTTCAGAAGAACTTGGTCGGACGCTTTCGGCAAAAGTGTTGGGGAGGTCGCTCGGAACAATGACCGATCTTGCAGAACCCAACGGGTCCCTGACATCCAAGCCAAAAGAAGCAGGCAACCGCTCCCCCAAAGGTAGCAGACCTCGAGTTCCGGAAGAGAAAACGGAACTCATAGGTCGGCTTGGTGAAGTGACGATCTACCATTGGCTTCGGAAAATCCTACCCAATCAAGATATTGATGCGGCGTGGCGCTCAGAAAATGGCGAACTGATCACCGGCCGCAAGGGTCGAGACGGGTTGGGATACGATTTCGAGGTAAGCTACCGCAACCAGATCTGGCAGATCGAAGTGAAAGCTAGTCTTGACGATCCTCAGTCGTTTGAAATGGGCGAAACTGAGGTAGCAGCTGCACGAGCCGCAGCACGACCGCGAAGCGGTGTCCAGTATAAGATTGCCTACGTCAGCTATGTCTCTGAACCCGCGCGAGCGATGATCGAAATGCTTCCAAACCCTATGTCTGAAGACGGGGCGCGTGTCTTAGAGCTCCGGGGCGAGGGCATTCGATACGGCTTTCGTCGCAGCAAACCGTGAGGGGCATGGGGTAATCCCCCCGTTTTTGCGGGGGCTTGGTCGTAGAATTTACGCGGCCATTCTCAGTTTCTGGGCGGGGGTCATCCCGCCGTTGCCCATGTTGGGGCGTTCATGGTTGTAAGACCAGAGCCATTCAGTGGCAATCTGCTGCACCTCGTCGATGGTTTCTGACCTGCCCCCTGTTGGTCCCTCGTTCATAATGAGAGTCTGCAGGTTGGATTTGGGTATTCTGGTTCCCCGCCTGGCGCAAGCGCGCCGGGCGCGGAGCCCTC
>PAPH01000051.1 GCA_002709005.1 Hyphomicrobiales bacterium
GCATTGGAACCGCGGTTCTCGGCGGCCAACAGACAGAAAAGCGCGCGTTTGCCAGCTTCGGGCACTACCTCGACGGTTTGTCCGGACAGGCGAGCGGAGAGCCGGGCCGCGATCAGCAACGGTCAGAATAAGAACCTTTGCCTGTCTAGCAGGAAATGCTCTCGTCCGCGTCGGATTTCCCACTTGAGAAGAGGACACTTAACCGAGGAGCAATCTTGTGACCCAACCTTCGTGGAGGATGCCACCAAGGCAGCCGAAGACTTAAAGGCCGGCAAGCCGGTCCGAGACGCCTCGACTCGACACGGTGACCCTCCCCCCAAGAACTGGACCCTTTGAAGCGAGAATTTTCTCATAATGTCCCTGGTTGGGTACAGGAGAGAAGACCATGAAGAAGTCCCGTTTTTCCGAGCAGCAAATCGCAATGATCCTGAAGCAGGTCGACGACGGCCTGGGTGTCGATGACGTATGCCGCAAAGCTGGTGTGTCGCAGCAGACTTACTATCGGTGGCGCAAGAAGTATGGCGGGCTGATGCCGTCGGAGGTCAAGCGTCTGAAGCAATTGGAAGAGGAGAACCGGCGCTTGAAGGAGATGGTTGCTGACCTTTCTCTGGACAAGGCAATGCTGCAGGACGTGTTGTCAAAAAAGCTGTGAGGCCTGCGCGGGCACGTGGCATTGTCGACTATCTGCAGGGCGCGTTCGGAGCATCAATCCGACAGGCCTGCAGTTGCATCGGTCTTCAGAAGTCGAGCTACTTCTATAAGCCGCGTCGCTCGTCGCAGGCCGCTCTCAAACAGCGGATCAAGGAGATATCGGAGACGCGGGTCCGCTACGGATATCGGCGAATACATGTGCTCCTGCGTCGGGAAGGATGGGAGGTGAACGTGAAGCGCGTCTACCGACTCTACACAGAACTAGGCCTGCAAATCAGGAATAAGCGGCCGAAACGGAAGGTCTCTGCAAAGCTGAGAGAGGACCGCCGACCGCCTGAAGGTCCCAACGACGTATGGGCGATGGACTTCCTGTCTGATCAGCTATTCGACGGTCGCAAAATCCGTGTACTCACGATCGTGGACACATTCTCAAAGATCGCGCCGGCTGTCGATGTGCGGCAGCGCTATACCGGTGCGGACGTCGTCGCGACGCTGGAGCGCGTTACAGCGGAGTACGGCTTGCCGGCCAGCATTCGTGTCGACAACGGCCCGGAGTTCGTTTCGAAGGATCTCGATTTATGGGCCTATATGAACGGCGTTGTCCTGGACTTTAGCCGCCCTGGAAAACCAACCGACAACAGCTTCGTCGAAGCCTTCAACGGAAAGGTCAGGGCCGAATGCATCGACCAGAACTGGTTTTTAACGCTGGAAGATGCCAAACTCAAATGCGAGGCGTTCAGACACGACTACAATTACGTCCGTCCGCACTCCTCGATCGGCCTCAAGACCCCGGTCGAGTTCATGAAATCCATCGGCAACCCCAACCAGCCGACCGGATCATAGCCCGAGAGAACCCGCCGCAGGCGGTCCAGCATTCGGGGCAGGCTCAATAGCCCGAGAGAACCCGCCGCAGGCGGTCCAGCATTCGGGGCAGGCTCACGCTGACCCGTCTAATCCAAAGCATCTGGACATATACCGGGTCCATAGAGACGCGGGCGGCGCTGAAATTGATGGTGCTCCTCTACCCCTGATCAGCCCCACCTGAGTGGTCCAGTTTGATTGTTAGTGCATGACCGTTCTTCGGTCCATCGGGAAGATGGTTTCCGGCGCCGGCGGGCGGTAGCCCAAGGCACTGTGCGGTCTCATGGTGTTGTAGTGCTTCCTCCATTTTTCGATCAGGATCTGAGCTTCGCGCAGGCTGTAGAAGATCTCGCCGTCGAGCAGTTCATCGCGGAACCGGGCATTGAAGCTTTCGCAATAGCCGTTCTCCCAAGGCGAGCCTGGTTCGATGTAAGCAGTCTTGGCGCCGACGGCCGTGATCCAGTCGCGGACTGCATGGGCAACGAACTCCGGGCCGTTGTCGGAACGTATGAACGCAGGCACACCGCGCAGGATGAACAGGTCGCTCAAGGCGTCGATGACGTCGGTCGAGTTCAGCCTTCGTTTGACCCGGATCGCTAGGCACTCCCGGCTGAACTCGTCGAGGATGTTCAAGGTTCGGAACACCTTGCCGTCATCGGTCCGGCAATGCACGAAGTCGTAGCTCCACACATGGTTGCGATACTCGGGCCGGAGACGGACACATGAGCCGTCATTCAACCAGAGCCGCCCCTTCTTCGGATGTCTCGCTGGCACTTTCAGCCCCTCCTGCCGCCACAGTCGTTCGACACGCTTGTCGTTCACCTGCCAGCCCGCATCCCTCAACAGAGCCGCAATCCGGCGATAGCCATAGCGACCATATTGGCGAGCCAGTTCGATCATGTCTGCGACAAGACGCTCTTCATCGGCTCGTCCCTGCGGTCTGCGTCGTTGCGTAGAGCGATGCTGACCCAGGACGCGGCAGACACGACGCTCGGAGAGCTTCATTTGGCTGCGCACACGATCAATGCAGGCACGGCGACGGGCGGGGCTCAGAAGTTTCCCCGTGCGGCCTCCGCCAGGATCAACTTGTCGAGCGTCAGGTCGGAGACAGCCTTGCGGAGACGCTCATTCTCCTTTTGCAGCCGTTTGAGCTCTTTCAGTTGGTCGGTTCCCATGCCGCCATATTGCTTGCGCCACCGGTAGTAGGTCTGCTCGGTTATGCGAACTTCCCGGATCGCATCGATCCGCGCCGTTCCCTGGCCGACAAGGACCTCAACCTGCCGCAGCTTCGTGACAATCTCTTCCGGTTTGTGTCGCTTGTTTCCCATCTTTGATCCTCCGTTTTCCTAAACATAACGGCGGACCACTTCATTGGGGGAGGATCATCAGGCAAGATTGGATAGACCTCGCTCAAACAGCCAAATCGCTCCTCGGCGTTGACGATGCCGAAGGCCCGGCTCTTTTGGCAATCGAACGCAAGCTGCTGGACCGGATGGGGGATCCTCCTCGATTCCAGCTCTTCGACGGAAGCGTGGTGATTGGAGAACTGGACGATGTTGTAACCGAGATAGGGCGCGCGGGTACAAGCGCGGAAGGAGAGCTTGTCCTTTACCCTGCCCATGGCGTCGCCCAAAGAGACTTTCCCGCACTCACATCCGGCGCCATCCAGGCAAGCGAGATGGATGAGGTTTTCGGCTTTGTCGAGGACGATCTACTCAACCCATCTATTCGGGCAAAGTCAGCCGGACAAGACAAGCTTAGGCTGATAACCGATGTAGCGATCTACGATCTAAAATTGCAGAGCGACTATACCGCGACCATCGAAAGCGCCCACAAGAGGCAGGCAAGCGATTGGCTAGATAGCGCAGTCGAGATCCCGCATCGGTTGCAATTGTCACGACACCGCGGCGGCGCAAACGAGCGGGTACGCAAGCTTGGCCATGGTGCAAAGCGCTGGAAAGACCTGTTTAGCGATCCCGAAGCTTCACGCCGGCCGAAGGACGCGCCAACCTGGTATGCCCTCGTCTTGCTGGAAGCCTTCACATTGCTGCGGGAGCAATTTCGCATCTATCCTGTTCGGGTTATCGCTTCGATTGACAGTGAAGAAAAGGATCTCGTCAGCGTTCTTCTCCAGCCGGACCCCGAGCGCGACGAGCGCCGGGAGCGGCTTGGCCTGAAGAAGGCGCTCACCGCCCTGCAGAAGGAAATGCGCTACGATGACGGCAAGCCGAACTGGACGCTCTCGGCCAGCGAGGAACTTGTCTTCAGTCGCGAACGAAGCCCTGAACTGAGTTTTGAGGAAAGCTCGCTGATCGAGGGAGAGCTGACGCTCACATTCACAACCAGCCACCTACCGATGCAGGGCGAGCGGCTTTTTCTGCGCCCAAGGCGAGACACGGGTACGGAACGGGCAATTCGCCGCCGCCTACTCAATATCGTCGCGGCGCGTCAGAACCTCGAGCTACTCAGAGCTCTGGACGATCCGGCCCAGGTTGCTCTGGATGATACCTTGCGAGAAGTCGCCGCACCCGGTTCGGCGGTGGCAGGCATGGACCCATCCAAGCTTTCGGCTTGGAACAGTATCGTAGCCGGACGATCGATCAACGTCATCGTGGGCCCACCGGGTGTTGGTAAAACCTACCTGATCTCCAACCTCGTGAAGAGCATTATGGAGCAGACGCCGGATGCAAGGATTCTGGTTTCTGCGCAAAACCACGAGACGCTCGTTCATATGGAGAAAGAACTGCGCGACATCCTCGCGGGCCATGCATCGATCATTGTGCGGGTGGAGAAGTCGCAAGTCAGCATCGAAGAGAGCACTTTGCGACAGAATTCGATCGACCTGCTCGAAACGGCCTCGCAAAAAGGCGGCAATGGTTCCGCACTCATACAAAATCAAATTCGCCAGATCGCCCAGACACTGCGGCCGGTCGACAATGCCGAACGGTCGCTGGCTGAGAGGGTATTGCGCGATACCGATAATCTGATGTTGCGGTCAGCCGATGTTACCCTGGCGACAACCTCGTCAAACACGATCGAGGAGATGATCGCTGACGGCGAACAGTTCGACTGGGTCTTCATTGAAGAGGCCGCCCGCGCCAATGGCGCCGAGCTGATTGGCGCGCTGCTCTTAGGCAACCGGCGTCTGATGATTGGCGACCATAAGCAATTGTCACCATTCGACTCCGGCGAGCGGCAACGATACTACGATCCTGCGGCCGCGGCGGAGCTGCTGGTCGACGCCCAGGAAAAGCTCTCGGCAATATTGGACTTGCCACCAGAGTTAGACGAGGCTCTTGGGATGCTGACGTCTCACGAGTTCCTGCTTAGAGACGTCCTGGCAATCGCAGCCCGTCTCGAAGAACCGTTCCGCGCGATTGCTGAACGTGAAGATGAGCGCGAGTTAGCAACAGGGCGGGCAAGCTCGATCTCGACCACCCTCCTTGAGCAGAGCCGGATGCATCCGGCGATATGCGAACTGGTTTCGAATACATTTTACCAGAAGAAACTGGTCTCTTCACCGCGCGTCGCCGAGCGCGAGCAGAAGGTGGGCGTTGCCAATAAAATGCCGACCTCACCAATCGTTCTTCTCGACCTTCCTTCGTTGAGCGTTGCCCGGCGAAAGGCTTTTGAGCAGAAGGTGAAAAAGTCTTACAAGAATGAGGTCGAGGCAAGCGCTCTCATCGCAGCCCTGAAGGATCTCAAACCGATATCCGGCAAAGATGGCCGACGTCCAACGCTGGTTGTTTTGTCGCCCTATCTGGCCCAAGTCGACCACCTGGAGCGAAAGCTCAGCCCCTTTATCGACATTGAGACTGACACGCTGCTCGGCTTTGCCAGCCCCCGAGGGAACGGCAAGTTCGTCTATACCAGCGATAGCTTCCAGGGTGGCGAAGCAGACGTCGTCCTGGCAAGCCTTGTTCGTAACAGCATCCACGTGGGCACCCGCGCGCTCGGGTTTATCAAGAACCCCCAGCGCATGAATGTTCTGCTCAGCCGCGCGAGACAAAAGCTTATCTTGGCAACAAGCAGGAAGTTCATCAGGAATGCCGTCAGCGGGATCGATCCGGATGGTGTGAACGAGGAGCTGCGGTTACTAACACGGATGCTCAACGAGATTTCGCTCTTGGAGAAGAAGGATTTTCCACAAGTCGGGATGGGTGTCACGATCGTCCCTGTCGATGAAAACGGGAGGCTGGCACCGTGAGCAAGATCTATATTCCTGCTTGGCACTACAAGGCCCCAGCGCTTGTCCAACGCGTCTGGGGCTGGAGCCCGATCGAGGAAATGGTGTTGCTGACATTGGATGCAACGCCCGGCACGATCGACGACTTGGCGTCGTCACTTTACATTCCTCGCCAGGTCGCGGCATCGACCGTTGGACGCTTGATGCAGTTCGGATTGATCGAAGTTCGGATGTCGCCGCGGCCGATGCTGTCCACCAACCTTGTCGGACGTGACTTTATCCGCGGAAGCCGCGCATTACCCGAACGGTCTGCAGACCGGGAGATTGGGATCAGTGTCGTCTATGAAAAGGTTGGGGAATCCGTCTTTCGCAATCGTGATGTTGATACGGTACCGATCACCAAGCTCCCAAGATCCGGCAAAATTGTAGCCTTCCCGGTCGGCGAGCCGTTGGAAACCGACTATTCTATGATGCAGCGCGTCACTCAATTCATGTCCGGGACGCTGCGACCAGGTGAATGGCTTCGCGGGATACAGGCGAACAGCTCATATCTCGAGCGCAAATTTCTGGTGCTTGATCTCGATGACGTGAGAGACGGCGCGATGCCACCCGGCGCGAGCGAAAAACTTATCGAGGCACTCAGAGCGACGATCAAGACGGGCCAGTTGCCGGTTACCGCCCCGCCGGTCGCCGATGAGCCGCCAGCTATCGCGACGGAGATCAACGCCAACCAGATTGTGGTTGGGGCACGTCAACAGCTGGAGCGCTTCGAGCAGATTGTCAAAGCGGCAAGATCTCATATTTTCATTCTTTCGACGTTTGTCGCATCGCAAGATGACGACCGATGCAAAGAGAATCGTGAGCGCATGTGGAAAGCGCTGGAAGATGCGTGCAACCGCGGCGTGAAATGCCACTTGTTTTTCGGGACGTCGATCGAGGTGCCGAAAAACTCGTTTGCCATGCATCATCTTGGCGAGAGATTATCCGCGATACGACGCACGCGCGGCTATGTGCTTGCCCATCGCGACACAGTCGAAAGCCATGCAAAATTCCTGGTCGCAGATGATGGACAAGGTGGAGCCGTCGTTTCCATGGGATCCTGTAACTTGTTGTCGTCGCCCTTCAGTGCAGTCGAAATTTCGGTCGAGCTGACAGAAGCCAATGCCGCAGGCGCGGCGATGGACGTCCTGCAATCCATCGTTTCCAAAATATCAAGTGCAGGCCAGTCGATTGAGGCGCTTCAGTTCATGGCATCTGAGCTGCGGCGCGACCGCGGCCGCGTGTCTGCGCCCGCTACAGTGGTGAGCTCGTTAAGGGCAACAATGCGGATCCTCCATGCGGCCGATCACAACCGTCTTCTGAGGCTCGCTGCCCACGATGCAAAAACCCGGTTTATTTGCTGCACCAATCGCGTCGGCGCGAACATGGTTCCGGCACTCTTCGATCCGGCCGAAGTCGCGAGCCAGCGCCTTAGCGAAGTGTCGATCTTCTATTCCAGGCGCGGCGGTCCGGTAAAGCGTGGTCATGTCAATGAACACCGCGAGCGGCTGAAGGGGGACGTAGACATCATTGGCGTCGCGGAACCTCAACTTCATGCAAAGTTCCTTGCATGGGATGACGATCATGTCGTTGTCAGCAGCCTGAATTGGGGTTCGCAGTCCGCGTCACTTGAGAACCCATTGGACGAGATCGGCCTTTACCTTGAAGGCCCCGGTCTCGCCACGCAACTTTTGCAGAAATTTGACGCCGAGCGAACCAGGACAGCGAAGGATTCTCTCGCCGGATGACGGATAGATCGAACGGTCGACTTGCTTTCGCGAATGCACTGCCACAGTCAAAAGTGCTTTAGTGGCGAAGCTCGCGATCGTGTAGATTTAACATAGTGTTTGAATGCCAAAATACTGATTCTGAACGCGGAAATTGCTATGAAACGCCTTCATCATTTCTACGTCGCGACCGCGAAATTCGTATTTGTGCACCCGCAACACGGTATCGTATCCGTTCGCGACCCGATCCGAATTAGCGACGCGAGCCAGTATGGTCTGAGCCCGCTCCTGATATACGGCATGACCGTACCCGGCACGCCCATCCGCTGGACAACATTCTCATCTAGCGATAACCCGCAGCCGTTTCGTAGGGTGCTCTTTTCAGCGTGGTCGCAAGCTGAAGGTCTCCGCGGCCAGCCGGATGCCCTGATGGTCAGCCGGCACCTGGCACAATCTGACCCAACCCTTGAAACGGATCTCGCAACGATTGGGGTCGGTCTCGATATTGCCGGTCCGCGTGAGAAGTCTTTGCCCGCTTCTCTTCGGTCGGCTCAAGATAAAGCCAGATGGATCTCTAGCAGCAGCAGATCAGAGGCCTCCCCGGTTGATCAGGTGATCACCTCATTTTCGGGCGATGCACTGACCGACCATGATTGGAGGTCGAGGGACCGGCGACGCGATCTCGGCGATCGCGAGTTGGAAGAACGCATCGAGGCTTGGCTTGCATTACCTGCCCGCGAGCCGGATCCATCCTTCGCCACTGAGCAGGTATGGAAGCCGGGGCCATGGCTGACTTCGTGGGAAAGCTCGATCCCGCCGGATCGTGAGCGCTACTTTAGTCATAGCGGAATTGAACGCAGAACCTGGCTGCTGACTGGGCAGGAACCTCGCGACGAAATGGAGGACGAAGAGGAGAATTTCGGGGGCGGTTATGATAACGCGCCGGAAATCGCAAGCAATGTCGTTGCCTGCTGGCCAAATCCTCCAAAGGAGATCGCGCAGTCGCTCGGGACGACAGTCAAGGCGCTGCAATGGTTTCTCGACGACAAGGCCAGCCTTGACCGCTCCAGGCGCTTCGCTCTTCTCGATATGCTTGGTATCGATTTCGACGAGCGTCTCGGCTGTTATGCCGCAAGCGGCCCGTGTGTCCTTGTGGCAAACAAGCCCGGTCCACTTGAGGACATCTACACAGACATGACCGGCGGCGGCGATGCCTGGCCGTGTGAGCTCGTCCCGGCCAAAGGGCAGGCCGATCCGAGCTGGAGATATGTGCTGATCAATCCCCATAGCCGGCCGCCATCCATCCTCATGGTGGCATGCGGCGACAAGATCGCCGACCGGCTGGGAGACCTCTTGTTGAACTTCGACGGAATCCGCAGGGTCGATCCTGTGCTTTACCGTGACGTCGCCTCCACATGCGCCAAGGCATGCCAGTCTCCCAGGGCAAATGGGCCCGCGATCAGGCATTTTTCCGATCGTTACAAGGACCTATGGGCCAACTGCATGTGGCTGCCGGGTGAAAATCAGGACGACGGCGAAGCATAGCAGAGGACGAGCGGCGCAACCGACGAAGAGTCGTCCTGAACTCAATCAATCCCATCGAGTTCTGGATCAGAGTCCGCCACGGAACCATCTTCAACCCGCCGACTGAGCAATCCCGCATCCTCAAGCGCCTCCATGTCGGGCAGGTCGCGCAGAGTCTCCAACCCAAACGCGGACAAAAAGTGCTTAGTCGTCACATAGGTATACGGCGCCCCCGGCGTCGGACTTCGCGGTCCGGAGGAAAGAAACCCGGCGCCACGCAAAGCGCTGATCGTGTCGCGAGAAACCTCCTTGCCAAAGATCTTCGACAGCTCGCTTCTTGTCACTGGCTGGAAATACGCAATCGCCATTAGTACCATCGATTCGTGTTCGGACAGCATTGCGGTGGCCGAACGCGTCGGCGCACAAGATGCCCGGATCGCAACCGCGTAAGCCGAACGGCTTCGGTGCTGCCAACCACCCGCGACAGAGACCAGTTCATAAGGTCGGGAGCGGAGCTCTTCGTGCAGATCATCAATGAGCAGATCAATGCTGCAGTCCTTACCGACGACACGGGCCAGAACCTCGCGACTGACCGGCTCGGCCGAGGCAAAAATCACCGCTTCGACCCGCATCATCCATTCCCGCCAGCGCAAGTCCGCCGGCAGATCCCCCAACTCCCGATCAAGGAGAGGTTCGTCTTCTTCACTTGATCGCATTTTTCGTCTGGACTTCGGGCGGCTGGTTCCGGCCATCGTCACAATCCAAAAATCCGGAACGACGATCGCCCGGACAGCTCGCGCACGGCGCCAAAACTCTCCAGCCGCTCGAACAGGCGGGTTGCTGCCCAGCGAGACAGGTTGCTGCCGGGTGCGGTGGCCGCAATCGCATCCTCATTGAGCAATTCCCAGATCACTGGCTCCGCTCCCTTGGTGCGCACCTTCGGTGCGATAGCGATAAGCTGATCGGATCGGCGAGCGATCTCGCCGGCTGAACGCAGGGTGCCCACTATGCCGTCAACCAGAGCCAAACAGGTAGCTGTTGCGAACGCCGCATCGCCTGGGCGAACACGACCCCTTCCCCCGATGGTGCGGAAGGCTGGACCATAGCGTTCGGACAGTAGAAACGGGACGGATTTTGGCCAATTGAGGTTTTGCGCCAGGACAATGTCGGCCAGCATGAACGCCAGCACTTCAGCGTCCGGGCGAACGGCAGAAATCGCCGTTATCAGGTCCGCCACCACGAAGGGAACCGCCCGCCCGGATTGAAGCGCAGCATCGACCAGATCAGGAATTGCTGCAAGATCTTCATCCCATCCGAGCGCCAATAAGTCAGCGAGCTCTTTCACGAAGATCATGGTGACGCCACAGGATCGACCTGGCGATCTTTTCGTGGCCAAAAACACCTTTCCGGCCGGGCCAGGATCATCTCCGGCTGCCGACAGCAAGACCGCGTCACGTAAAGCGTGTTCGTCCTCGGTGCGGCCCATCAGCCGGACGGCCGCCGCGGCGCATTTGAGCGCTTGACGCGAGCGCCAGCAGCCGGCCCAGACGGGGTCGGAGCGAACCAGATCATCAAGCGATTTCAGGGCGATGCCGGCGGCAAAAGCCGCGTCCGCCTCTGTGACGTCTCGACCGTTCAGATGCGCCCAGTCGGGCAGGGCAGACAGGTGAACAGGCAGTGATGAAGGGCCGAGTGGCAGCGAATCCATGCGGAAGACGCTACATCGATTGTGCGGTTTAGGCTACCTAAATTACGCCTATCCGCACAGCATGTCTTCACATGATTATGTGTGATAAGATTGCATTATCGTTCTTTTTGCTCTTTATATAGAGAATGGCCCCTAACATCGAGCAGAACACCGAAAACGACGCCCAGGAGAGCTCAGCGCCATCTGACGGCACGGCGGTTTCTGGTGATGTTTCTGCGACCGAGATGCCGGCCGGTCTCCCCTCCCCTCTTCCGGAGATCAATGCCGGTGTCCCGGCCCATCTCCGCGATCTGACCGATCGCGCCCGTGGCTATGTCGAGGCGGCGTCTTCCGCCAATACACGTCGGGCCTACGCGTCGGACTGGAAGCATTTTACCGCCTGGTGCCGGCGCCAGAATCTTTCCCCCCTGCCCCCGAATCCGGAGGTCATTGGTCTGTACATCACAGCCTGTGCATCCGGGGCGGCCGAGCGCGGCGCGAAACCCAACAGCGTCTCGACCATCGAGCGGCGCCTGGCTGCCATCGGCTGGAATTGTACCCAGCGCGGCATGACGCTTGACCGCAAGGATCGCGCCATCACCACAGTCATGGCCGGCATTCGCAACACGCACGCTGCGCCGCCACGTCAGAAAGAAGCTCTGCTACCTGAAGACCTGATTTCCATGCTGGAAACGCTGGACCGGGGCACCCTGCGGGGTCTGCGCGATCGAGCCATGCTGCTCGTTGGCTTTGCCGGCGGTCTTCGTCGCTCCGAAATCACCGGCCTCGACCTCGGCCGCGACCAGACCGAAGACGGTCGTGGCTGGATCGAAATCCTCGACAAGGGGCTTCTCATTACACTCCGCGGCAAGACTGGCTGGCGTGAGGTTGAGGTCGGGCGCGGCTCGTCGGACGCCACCTGCCCCGTCGTGGCGATCAAGACCTGGATCAAATTCGCAAAACTCGCCAAGGGCCCCCTCTTCCGTCGCGTGAGGGGTAAGGGCAAAGATGTCGGGCAGGAGCGCCTGAACGACCAAGAGGTAGCGCGCCTGGTCAAACGCGCCGCCCTCGCGGCTGGCGTACGCGGGGACCTTTCAGAAACTGAGCGCGGACAGAAATTCGCTGGGCACTCGCTGCGCGCCGGTCTCGCCTCATCGGCCGAAGTCGATGAGCGATATGTGCAAAAACACCTCGGTCACGCCTCCGCGGAAATGACCCGGAAATACCAGAGACGTCGCGACCGGTTCCGCGTCAATCTGACCAAGGCGGCAGGGCTATAGTCCCCTCCCCTGCCGGCGGGCCATCTTAGACCTTGGAACCGTGCCGAGAGCGCTCCGCGATGCCTGAAATATCGACTTTCTTGCCTGCTATATCCGCGACGATCTTCAACGTGCCGCCGAGGGATTCGACATAATCGCGAAGCGTCGATAGCTTCATGTCGGCGCGCTTCTCCAGTCTTGAGACATTGGTTTGCTTGAAACCAGTCCCGGCGGACACGTCTTCCTGCGTCCGTCCAGCGAGTGCCCGTAATTCCCGCAGATTATGCACCGCAACAAGCTCGTCGGCACGCTTTGCAACAGCGCGCCGCTCATCCTCAGGAAGCGTCTGCATCAGCTTATCGAGATCATCCATGTTTCTTCTCCAACTCGCTCAAATGCTCGTCATACCGTTTGTCCGCCTGATCGATCAGCCGCTTGTAGAAGAGTTTCTGGCTGACGCCACTCTTCGCACCACCGCAGAGAACCACAGCCTTTCGTTCCGGATCGAAGGCAAAGGCGAACCGCCATTGCACCTTCAACACCTTGACGCGCAATTCTTTCATGTTCGCGTGTTTGGAGCCTTCGAGTGTGTCGACTTCAGGTCGTCCCAATCGAAAGCCCTTCTCGCGAAGCAGCACCAGATGCGCGAGCAATTCGACCCGAACATCGGCTGGAAGGTCTGTAATCTCGCCTTTGAAGCGGTCATGAAACTCGACCTTCCATTCCGTCATTTCATATCCTGTATGATATAGATGCTTCTGGATATATAGTCGACAACTCCACTCGAGGCAATGGGGAAATTCCTCCAGATATACGGACAAACGATCAGTTATCCGTATCTCCTATATTTGGAAAGCTCGCCCTCAATGACCTCTCAGGCGCTGCAAATGGCTGCTGACACGCATAATCGCACCTCCCGTCGACCACAGGGACGGCTTATCGGCTATGCGCGCGTCTCTACGGACGAACAGGCGACTCAGGCGCAGGAAATGGAGCTGCGGTCGGCCGGCTGCGATATCATCATCGAGGAACACGGTTCAGGCGCATCTCGTGCCCGCCCTGCCCTTTCAAGGCTCGTTCAGGACGTCGGCGCCGGCGACACGCTCGTCGTGGTCCGCCTCGATCGCCTGGCGCGCTCGGTCAGCCATCTTCTCGACGTCATCGAGGACCTAACGGCAAAGGGCGCGCATTTCCGTTCACTGAGGGATCCGATCGACACCAGCACGCCCCAGGGCATGTTCTCGCTGCAGGTTCTGGGCGCCGTAGCCCAGCTCGAGCGTGCGCTTATTTCGGAACGCACCAAGGCCGGTATCGCAGCGGCAAAAGCCAAGGGACGCCTACCTGGCAATCCAGGAATCCGCGAACGGCGACCTGAGATGCTCTCGAAGATGAAACTGGCGCAAAAAGCGGCATATGGCGAACGCCTCCAGGCAACAGCCTCGCAATGGCTTCCGACTGTGAAGCGGATGCGGCCGGATCACACATGGGACGACATCGCCCGGGTTCTCAAACAGCACGGTTTCGACTGGACGCCGGAGAGGCTGCGCCGTGCGGTCAAATGGCTGGTCTCGGAAGGCATGGCCGATGCATCACTTCTGCGGAAATCGCCGCCGCGGCCGCCCGAGGATCGTTTGATGACCCTGGTCGCAGGTATCCACTCGTCGAATCCGGAGCTTACATTGCGCGAAATCGCCAACCAGCTCGAGCGATTGCACGAACGCACCCCGCGGGGAGGTACGAAGTGGGCGCCCTCTTCCGTCAAAAACCTCATCGATCGCGCGAAACGCAGCGGCCTGGTTGACGCCGGTGAGACAAAAGTGCCGGGGTGATAGACAGGCGCGAACGCAGTACAAATCGCGCATTCGCACTCTAGCCACAACATGGCAAACAAACCGTAAAGCCGGGAGAACGCTCATGGAGACGATGGTCATCAACAATCGCGAGGAGTTTGCGCAATGGGCCATCGAGCGCGCCAACACGATCATCGTTGAGCAAGGCTCCGCGCTTGCTACGGCCGCCCGATCCGGAGACGAAGCGCAACTCTCCGGCGCGGCCAATACGCTAGGCCAAACGATCGTCGACACCCTGCTCGATGCTTTCGACTGTCTCGTCGACAGCGACTGACACACGGGCCTGGCGAAAACCGGCTTTCTTGCTCCGGTGCGCATCATGATTTCCATTTTTTCATCGACTGACGAAGAGCATCTGACACTTCGAAGCCCCCTTCCCGGCCCTCACTCGCCGCCGGCGTCTTCGCAGCCGCTTTGTCCGCTTCGAGCTTGGCGTTCAACAGCGCCATGATCATCGGCCAGGCCGAGAATTTCCCTTCCCGCGCCTTGTCGGTCAGGCTGCGCAGATAGCCCCCGGGACTGTTGATCTGATCGGCACGCTGATAGATCGCGGCAAGCGTAATCGTCGCGTGCTTATCGCCGAGAACCTCGCAGGCCTCGCGCCAGGCGCTTGGACTGACCCCCAGCATTACGCGACCAACCTCCGCGGCCGCCAAAAAGTCCCGCCAGTTTCGGATTTCCCCGTCCTTGGCCAGATCGCGCCAGCCCTTGCACGCATCCAGCACGATACCCAATGGCAACTCCCGCTTCGGCAAGCTCCACAGGTTGCCATTTTCCTCGGCGGTGCCGCTCGCTTCATTCTTTTTTCGAGAGCTCGTTTCAGATTCAGATATGGAGTCTGGGTTTGAATTCTGTATGTGGCGATCAGAATGAGACTCATTGGCGCTCATATTTTCAGATTTTGTGAATGATTCCAGTGCTTCATGCACTTCAATCCAGAGCAATTCGAGGTCCTCGCAGATGTTCTCGAGGACCTGGCGTGGCGCCGTGCGGGGAAGCCTGGCCATGATTTCCTGATAAGTCCGCGTCATCAGACCCCAATTGCCCGGAACGCCCTCATCGATGCCGGCGTCGATCATCTTGACGATATCACGCCGCAACAGGGTCAGGCGCTCTCTGACGGCCTTGTAGGCGCGTTTCTCGGCCTGGACGGCCTCGGCGAGCTCCGCGAACTCGTCGGCGCGGGCGACGATCGGCGAGAGATCGAAGCCATAGGCCTGTTCGACCTGACCGCCCCTGCCCTTGCGCGCGAACCGTTTGCCATTCGGACTGTCCCGGCGGATGATCAGCCCACAGTCGACCAGGCAGGCCAGATGACGTCTAAGCGTCGCCGGCGACATGCCGTTGGCTCGAGCGGTCAGCTGCTCGTTGGAGGGCCATACAATCAGCTCGCCATCGGCAGTAAGCTCATTCTCCGGATGGAACGACAACAGCGCGTTGAGGATCGCCAAAGCACGATCAGTTGCGCCGAGCGGCTCCTTGGCGTCTCGGATCGCGTGGAAGGTTTTCCACTTTTCGACCTTTGCGCCTTCTCGCATGGATTTCGCGGCGACTTGGCTTGCCATCAGGCCAAGCGTCATCGGTCGCCGCCCAAAGGGCGTCGTTGTGATATGCGTCTGCATTTTCTTTCACCTATCGCTAGGCAATAGAAAACTGCTCGCCGAAAAGGCGCTCACGACTCAAAAGAGCCTTGACTGTGATTCTCGGAAGTGCGATTCTCTAGCTGCTACACAAGGAATGGGCTTCCGGAAGCGATTTCGGTGGCCTTTTTCTTTGCCAATTTTCCCGTGGCCGAGAGTCCCGGCCGTTGATTCAGTCGCCGCCCTCCTTTCCGTTTTCCTGAAATTCCTGATAGAGGCGCTCTAGTCTCCTCGAGAGATAGGCACCAAACTGCGAGGCGTCCTTGGCCTTAAGGGCCAGGGTGAAAGCCTTTCCGCTGTCCTTTGTTGAAACCTTCACGGCGTCGTCGGACAGACTCCAAGCCTTTTCCGCAGGTGACTGTTTTTTCGGCTTCCTCGCGCCGGAGACCTTCAGTTTTTCAAGCAGAAAGCCAAACCGATCGCCTTCGTCGAGCTCGGTGAAAGCGTCCGATTGAACCAGATCCAGAGCCTGAGCGGACTTCGCGGGTGCCTGTACTGTCTTCTTGAGGTCTTCCCAACGATCACGCCCAATGCCCTTGGCGGCGCCAAGAGCATCCAAAATAGGAGCGGGGATCGTTTCGGCTACCGACAGCATTCTGGACAGCAATGTGTCATCAACGGTGAGCGCGCTCTTGATAGTACCTTTGTCGATGCCGGACTCTTGCAAACGTCTTGCGTAGAGTGATTTCTCAATAAAGCTCAGATCGTCTCTGGCCGAGTTTTCCTGGCCCTGCGCGACCACATGGGCAATCTCTTCGAGAGGCTTGATAACCGCCCTGACCTTCTGCCCGAGCTTCTTAGCGACGCGCACCCTACGATGCCCGAAAACAATAATATGACGGTTGCTGTCACTGGGATTCGGTCGAACGAGGACAGGCTGATGTTGGCCGGCTTCCTTGATCGCTTCGAGGAGCTCCTGGTCCTTGGCCAAGTCCTCACCAATTCGGTCCTGGTAAGGGGAGGGGTCCAACGTATCCGGGTCAAGAGCAACGACCACATCGCCCTCAAGCACACGCATCGAGTTCTCTGCTAGATCATCGAGTGATTGCATCATCGAGCGCGATGCGCCGCGCCGTGCGTATTCGACGCGTGACCCGCCGGTTTCCGTGGT
Organism: Hyphomicrobiales bacterium; assembly: GCA_002709005.1. Lineage (GTDB taxonomy): Bacteria > Pseudomonadota > Alphaproteobacteria > Rhizobiales > Rhizobiaceae > Pseudohoeflea. The sequence goes on from PAPH01000051.1 coordinate 16,536, forward strand.
TTCTGCCGGCTTTTTTGGCTGCGCGCCAATATTTGCGAGAAGATGCTTCCTAGCCATTCGTCATACCCGAAATCGAAGATATCCTGTTGAACTGCCTTTGTTTTTTGGCGATTTGCACGGCTGTCAAAAATCCGATCATTTTCGACCCCAGGCCTTGTGAACGAGAGCTGTGATTTCGCTGTTCACGGCGTTCAGGGAATCGACGGCCCGGTCATAGGTCGCTCGTACGAACTGAGCACGCTCGACTTCGTAGACCGTCTGCTTCGTGATGCCGGCGTCGGATATTGCGGTAGACTTCACCATTTGATTGTTCAGCATTCTTTTGCTGAACATGGCCTGCATGAAGCCAACCATCTGTGCCTGTGGGCCATCAGTAGCTTCGTATCGCGTCACAAGAAACCGGAACCAATCAAGCGTAACCTTTGCGCCGGCGCTCTTGATTGATTGTAGGATCCCGCCGAGCATCAGGAGAAACTGGCTCATGCTCATGATGTCCAGCATTTGGGGATGAACAGTGATCAGCACAGCGGTCGATGCTGTGAGCGCCGTAAGGGTGAGATACCCCAACTGAGGAGGGCAATCGATTACGACCACGTCGTATCGGTCGTCGACTTCTTTCAAGGCCCGCGAGATACGAGTGAAAAAGAGGCGACCCTCTTGCGAATTCGCTGCGGCAAGGGGGGTCTCATACTCATACTCTTGTAGCTCAAGATTCGCCGGAACAATATCAAGACCCGGGAAATTCGTCGTTTGAATAATTTCCTTGATCGAGCGCCTTTCGTCGTCATATCGAAGCGCCTCGAAGAGGGATGGGTTCTTGTCCAACTCGGGCTGGATTCCGTGCAGAGCTGTCAGCGAAGCCTGAGGGTCCAAGTCTATGGCAAGGACCCGGTGGCCGGTCAGAGCTAGATACTGCGCGAGATGGGCCGTGGTAGTTGTCTTTCCCGAACCACCCTTGAAGTTGACAACTGAAATCACCTGCAGGTGCTCGCCGTCTCGCCGACGCGGCACATAGTTCTTGACTTCACTGCGGCCGTGTTTGTCGAGATACTGGCGAAGCTCGAGCATTTGCTCCGCCGTGTAAGAGCGCCTGCCTGAAGACGACACTGTGGGAACGGGGCCTTTTCCGTCGAGGTGGAGTTTCTTGATGTGGTTTTGTGTTACACCGATGAAATCCGCCACCTCGGCAAGCGAGAACAATCGCAGTCCTTTTTGCGCGTCAGGCGGGTACTGCTCCAAACGGAGCATGTTCAACCGGTCAGAGATCAACTCACCCTGTTGGATGATCTCTTCGTCGAAATCCAACTCGTCTTGCTCTATGACCGGAACCACCGAATTCTCTCTTTTCTTGAAATAACGCTTTTTCCAAGACAACACGCGGGAAAGCGTTATTACTATGTGCGATTCCGGATTAGGCGCAAGCGGTTTTTGGTTAATGAAACCTTAATGCGAGTCGGGACGAAATAGCGACCTGTGTCGACGCTGAACCGATTCTCCTAGTGTTTTCGCGGACTTACCTGACGGGTTCCGAAGCGACAGGTCAGAATTTTATCCCGGCAGTTTTGACGGGGCAGGGCGCTTCGCCGCCAGCGATAGGCCACGACCCGTACTGAAACCGCAGAAATCGGCCAATTTCGCACCCGACTCAGCAAAGTGAGTGGCCTCAAAGTCCCAGCCAGGAACCGTTCCAGCACCAATCAGGGGACGACCCCGGCAGAACTGCCGGGATGACCGAATCCGCCTCGTGCGGCAAAAGCCGGAACTCACCCATGAGTAGCAGCGGCGGATGTAATGCAAACCTTGTTTGGTCGTAACGATGGTGCCCGGATTGCACCCAGAGGAGGGACGCTATGACTGCGTCGTCCTCCCGGTCACGGCTGATCCGCAAACTGCGTGATGCGTTGGGTGAGACGATCTGCGCCGCGCTCGAGGACGTCAACGTTGTCGAGGTCATGCTCAATCCGGACGGTCGTCTTTTCGTCGAACGACTGGGGGAGGGGATCGAGCGCATCGGCGAGCTCAGGCCAGGCGCGGCCGAGATCATTATCGGCAGCGTCGCCCATGCCCTGCAAACGGAGGTCGACGAGGACCAGCCGATCATCTCCGGCGAGTTACCGATCGACGGCCATCGTTTCGAAGGCCTGCTGCCGCCGGTCGTCAGTGCCCCAAGCTTCACGATCCGCCGGCGCGCGTCCCGCCTGATCCCGCTGTCCGACTATGTGTCCAGCGGTGTCATGACCAAACTGCAGGCCAGCCTGATCCGTCTCGCAGTCCACGATCGCCTGAACATCGTCGTCTCGGGTGGCACCGGGTCGGGCAAGACGACTCTGGCAAATGCAGTCATTGCCGAGATCGTCAGCGAAGCGCCTGGGCATCGCTTGCTCATCCTCGAGGACACAGCCGAGATCCAGTGCGCCGCGGAAAACGCGGTTTGCCTGCATACGACGGACACAGTCGACATGGGCCGCCTCCTCAAGAGCACCATGCGTCTTCGGCCGGACCGGATCATTGTGGGCGAGGTTCGGGACGGTGCCGCGCTGACACTTCTGAAGGCCTGGAACACCGGCCATCCCGGCGGCATCACGACAATTCACGCCAACAATGCGCATGCCGCTCTCCGGCGTCTCGAGCAGCTCACCGCAGAAGCAAGCCAGCAGCCAATGCGCGAGGTCATCGCGGAAGCGGTCGATCTCGTCGTTTCCATTGAACGCACCGCCACAGGTCGCCGTGTCCGCGATGTGATGCGGCTCAAGAGCTTCGACGGCACCCGTTACGAAACCGAACATCACGCACAGATCGATGAGGACAGCCATGCCGCATAAATTCCGCCACCCCGTGACTTTGGGGCTCTTGATTGCCGTCGCTTGCGTCGCAGTGTCGCCGGCGCTTGCCAGTTCCGGCGGCAGCCTCCCGTGGGAAGGGCCGCTGCAGACGATCCAGGAATCGATCACGGGGCCGGTCGCGGGCTTCATCGCCCTTGCCGCCGTCGCGGTCGCCGGCGGCATGCTGATCTTCGGCGGCGAACTCAACGATTTCGCGCGGCGGCTCATGTATGTCGTGCTCGTCGCCGGCATCCTGCTTGGCGCAACGCAGATCGTTGGTCTGTTCGGCGCATCAGGCGCCTCGATTGATCTCCCTGGTCAGGCGGACCTGAGTGCGGCGGGGGAGGGGAACAATGGCTGACTCTGTCGCTCCCCTCGCAACAGCGCGGATCCACCGGGCGCTGTCGCGGCCGAACCATCTCATGGGCGCCGACCGCGAACTGGTGCTCGTCACCGGGCTTGCGACGGTCATTCTGATCTTCGTCGTGCTGACCTGGTTCTCGGTGCTGCTCGGCATCGCGATCTGGATTGGCGTCGTCGGCGTGCTGCGCATCATGGCGAAGGCCGACCCGATGATGCGGCAGGTCTATCTGCGCCACATCGGATACCGCCCGAGCTACCGACCGACATCGTCGCCCTGGCGGAGGTACTGACCGACCATGGTGGCGCTCAAGCAATTCCGGAACACAAAGCCATCCTTTTCTGACCTGCTGCCTTATGCGGGCCTGGTCGCCGACGGTGTCATCCTGTTGAAGGATGGTTCGCTGATGGCGGGATGGTATTTTGCCGGGCCGGATTCGGAGAGCTCCACCAATATCGAGCGCAACGAGGTCTCGCGGCAGATCAACGCCGTCCTCTCGCGGCTCGGGTCGGGCTGGATGATCCAGGTCGAGGCGGTTCGCGTGCCGACCACGGCCTATCCCGCGCGCGAGGATTGCCATTTTCCCGACCCGGTGACCCGCGCAATCGACGAACAGCGTCGCGACCATTTCATGGCCGAGCGTGGCCATTATGAAAGCCAGCACGCGCTGGTCCTGACCTATCGGCCGCCGGAGCCGCGCCGGTCGGCCATGGCGCGTTACGTCTATTCGGACGAGGGGAGCCGGTCGCAGACCTATGCCGACAGCGTACTCAATGCCTTCCAGACCTCAATCCGGGAGGTCGAGCAGTATCTCGGCAATGTCCTGATGATCCGCCGCATGGTCACGCGGACAGTCGTTCATCCGGAAAGTGGCGACGAGGCGCGCTACGACGAGCTCTTCCAGTTCATCCGGTTCTGTATTCTCGGCGAGAATCATCCGGTCAGACTGCCGGCAATCCCGATGTATCTCGACTGGCTGGTGACGGCCGAGTTCCATCACGGGCTCTCGCCCATGGTCGACGGCAGCTATCTCGCCGTCGTCGGGATCGATGGCTTTCCAGCCGAGAGCTGGCCCGGCATCCTCAATTCGCTCGACCTGATGCCGCTCACCTATCGCTGGTCTTCCCGCTTCATCTTCCTCGACGATCAGGAAGCGCGGCAAAAACTCGAGCGGACCCGGAAGAAGTGGCAGCAGAAGGTGCGGCCGTTCTTCGATCAGCTTTTCCAGACACAGAGCCGCGCGGTCGACCAGGACGCCATGACCATGGTCGCCGAGACCGAGGACGCGATCGCCGAGGCCTCATCCCAGCTTGTTGCCTACGGCTATTACACGCCTGTCATCGTGATGTTCGACACGGATGAAGCCCGCCTGCGCGACCAAGCAGAAGCCGTCCGGAGGCTCATCCAGGCCGAAGGTTTCGGCGCCCGCATCGAAACCCTCAACGCGACGGAAGCCTATCTCGGCAGCCTTCCGGGCAACTGGTACGCCAATGTCCGGGAACCGCTGATCAATACCCGCAATCTCGCCGATCTCATCCCGGTCAATTCCGTCTGGGCGGGCAGCGCCGTTGCGCCTTGCCCGTTTTACCCGCCCACTGCTCCGCCGCTCATGCAGGTCGCCAGCGGCTCGTCTCCTTTCCGGTTGAACCTTCACGTCGACGATGTCGGCCACACGCTCATCTTCGGCCCGACGGGATCGGGCAAGTCGACCCTGTTGGCGCTGATCGCCGCACAATTCCGGCGTTATGAGCATGCGCAGATCTTCGCATTCGATAAGGGCAAGTCGCTTTATCCGCTGACCAGGGCCGCGGGCGGAGATCACTACGAGATCGGAGCAGGGGAGTGGACAGCGCTTGCTTTCTGCCCGCTGGCCGAGCTCTCGACAGACGGCGATCGCGCTTGGGCGGCCGAGTGGGTCGAGACGCTTGTCGCCATGCAGGGCGTGACAATAACTCCAGATCACCGCAATGCGATCGCACGGCAGATCGGTCTGCTTGCCGACGCCCGTGGCCGCTCGCTCTCCGATTTCGTCAGTGGCGTGCAGATGCGGGAGATCAAGACCGCCCTGCAGCACTACGCCGTCGATGGGCCGATGGGGCA
>PAPH01000052.1 GCA_002709005.1 Hyphomicrobiales bacterium
CGTGGCCTTGGCGCCAGCGCCCAGGCCTTCGGTCACCTTCACACCCAGCTGGATGCGATGCGAGGATTTGCTTTGCTGCAGAGCCTGGGCATCCGTGTTGGCCACAACGAAATCGACGCCATCAAGCTCCTTGTCGATCATGTTGTTAACCGCGTTGCCGCCAGCGCCGCCCACACCGAAAACGGTGATGCGGGGCTTCAGCTCGGTGATGTCCGGCTTCTGCAGATTGATGGTCATGGCACCCGTTCCTTCTTCCTTGCTATGGCCGCATCGCCTGCCGGCCAATTCCTGAATTTCAAAAACTTTCGCGGATCCAGCGGCCGACGGTGGCTATCCGTCCCTTGCCGTCGATCATCGAAAGCCCGCCCTCGCCGCCGGAATGGGCTTCAAGCCCGGCGACCTGCGGATAGATCATCAACCCCACGGCGGTGGAGAACGCCGGTCCCTTGGCCGCTGCCGGAAGTCCCGAGACCCCCAGCGGACGGCCGACACGGACGTTTCGCGCCAGTATCCGGCGGGCGGTTTCGGTCAGCCCCGTAAGCTGGCTCGCCCCACCCGTCAGAACGATGCGCTTGCCCACGACCGGGCCGTAACCCGATTGCTGGATGCGCTCGCGGATCATTTCAAGCGTCTCTTCGACGCGGGCCCGCACGATGCGCGCAACGAGGCCGCGCGGCACCTGGACGGGAAGTTCGTGGTCGTCGTCGCCGATCGGCGGGACGGTGACGATGTCGCGATCTTCGGCGGCCTGCGGCGCTGCCGAGCCGTGCACGACCTTGAGACGCTCGGCGTCCTCGAAGCGGGTCGAGAGACCGCGCGCCAGATCCATCGTCACGTGCTGTCCGCCGATGGCGATTGCATCGGCATGAACGAGCTTGCCGTCGGCGAAGACCGAAATCGTCGTGGTGCCGCCGCCCATGTCGATCGCGGCGCAACCCATTTCCGCTTCGTCGGAAACGAGAGCTGCGAGACCCGAGGCATAAGGGGTGGCAACCATCGCATCGACCGTGAGGTGCGCGCGGTTGATCGACAGTTCGAGGTTCTTAAGCGGGGCGCGTTCTGCCGTCAGCACGTGCATCTCGACGCCGAGAACGTCGCCGTACATGCCGAGCGGATCGGAAATGCCGCGCTCGCCGTCCAGGACGTAGCCGGCCGGCAGCGAATGCAGGATGGCGCGTTCGTGCAGATCCGACTGGCGGGTGGCCGCGGAGACCACCTTGCGCAGATCGGACGAGGTGATTTCGTGACCGCCGAGGTTGACGATTGCAGAATGGGTTTCGCTCGTCAGGCGTCCAGCCGACACATTGACGATCAGCGATTCCACGGTCATCCCGGCCATCCGCTCGGCTGCATCGACTGCCATGCGAACCGAATTCTCGACCGCTTCCATGTCGGAAATCACGCCGGCCTTGAGGCCGCGCGACTTCTGGTGGCCGATGCCGAGAATTTCGATCTTGTGGCTGCGCCCCGAGAGAAGTTCTGCACCCTCGAGCGGCGAAAGCCGGCCGATCATGCAAACGACCTTGGAAGAACCGATGTCAAGCACCGTGACGACGCTGACGCGCTTGCCGGAAAGCGGCTTGAGGCGCGGAACGACGGAAGAGGGACGGAAAAACGTCATGTGCGGCGCTCCGCGGCCTTGATTGCTTTCGCACGTTCCTCGATCGCGTCTTCGCGGCGCTCGTAGGCGGCTTCGGTCAGCTTGACGGTAACCCGGTCGGCGAGACGCAGGTCGATGGCCTCGATGTCCCGATTGAGAATGTCGCGGCCAGCATCGAATTCGGTCAGGCGCGCGATCGCTGCGTCAATGTCATTTTCCGGCAGACGGATGGTCACGCCGTTGTCCAGACGCAGATCCCAGCGGCGGTCGGCGACGCGGATGGCGGCCTTGACCCGGGACTTGAGTTCCGGATGGAAGATCAGCCGCGCCTCGAGTTCGTCGGCGTGGCGGTCGGCGCCGAGGCCGACATAGAGCGGAAGTTCGGAATGCCGCGCCCCGGAAAAGGGGGCGATGATGTCGCCCCTGGCGTCGATCAGCGAAAGATCCGATCCATGCTGCCAGATGGCGACCGGAACACGTTCGACCAATTTGACCGAAAGCGAGCGCGGATAGACCTTGGTCACCTGCGCGTCGACCACCCAGGGCAGATCGATGAGCCGGGCACGGGCTTCCTCGACGGAGATCGAGAGAACCGAGGTCACCCCGTTGAGCCCGATCTGCTCGAGAACGGTAATATCTGAGGTTTCGGCATTGCCGGAGATATGGACGTCCTCGAGAGCGAAACCGGCGGACGACGACAGCGCCTCGGCGACAGCCGGGCCATGGCCGCCGAGTTGCATGCCGTAAAGTCCGGTCGAGGCGAGGAATGCGATAGTCGCGACGGTGCCGGCATGGCGGGGAATGGCGATGCGCCCGCCGATCAGCGCCAGCGCGAATCGCATCGGGCGGCGCAGGACGCGCGGCAGGGCACGGCCGGCGGCCGAGTGGCCCTCCTGCCCGGCCCATCCGGGCCCCTGCCGATACGCATCCCTTACCTGCAACACGTGGCGTCCTCCACCATCCAGCTAACGAAATCTTCAAACGAATGGCCCGCATGCGCGGCCATTTCCGGCGCAAGCGAAGTCGGGGTCATTCCGGGCTGGGTGTTGATTTCCAGCCAGACGAGCTCCCCGTTTTCGGAGAAACTGTCGTCATACCGGAAATCCGATCGTGACACCCCGCGACACCCGATTGCTTGATGGGCCGTTAACGCAAGTGTTCGTACTTTTTGGTAAACAAAAGGTGAAATTTCCGCCGGACAGACATGTTTCGATCCACCATCGGCATACTTTGCGTCGTAATCGTAGAAGGCGTGTCCTTGCGGCACCACATCGGTGACCGCCAGCGCGACGTCACCCATCACCGTGCAGGTGAGATCGCGCCCGCCGACATAACGTTCGACCATCACCGTTTCGCCGAACGTCCATTCCGGCGAGGTGAAGACCTGCGGCGGATGCGGCTGGTCCTCCTTGACGATGACGACCCCGAAAGAGGAGCCCTCGGCGACCGGCTTGACCACGTAAGGCGGCTTCATGGGATGGGCGGAAGTAAACTCGCTTCGCCCCATCACCTTTGATTCGGCGACAGGAATGCCGGCAGCCTTCGCGACGATCTTGGCGAGTTTCTTGTCCATGGCGAGCGCCGAGGCCAGCACGCCGGAATGGGTGTAGGGAATGGCGAGAAATTCGAGAATGCCCTGGATCGTGCCGTCCTCGCCGAAAGGTCCGTGCAGGGCGTTGAAGACGACGTCGGGCTTGAGGTCGCGCAGTGTGTTGGCAATATCACGGTCCACATCGACACGGGTCACATCGTAGCCGGCACGCTCGAGCGCGTCGGCGCATTCCTTCCCCGAGGCCAGACTGACCGGCCGTTCCGATGAAAACCCGCCCATCAAGACGGCCACGTGTTTCTTGCTCATACCAAAATCCCGTTCGCTCACGCAGGATAGTCCCGCTTGCTTGTTTCAGACTGACGTCCGATGGGCGGCGCGCCTGATCCGGCCCCGCCACCGTTATGGTCAATGAAGCGTTAACGTTTGGTGATTGGATGGCAGAACGTCGGCGATACCGCGTCGGCCAACACGGCGTCGCATCGGATTTTGGCCTGGAGATCGATACTAGCCGACCGCCCTGTCGCGGTCGGGCGCAATGTCCCGAAAGCGCCGGCGCGGCATTTCCACGTCCTCGGCGGGGGACGGTTCGTCGCCCGAGGGGGGTGCCGGCAAGATTCGGTTCCTGCCCTGGTACTTGGCCTTGTAAAGCGCCCTGTCAGCGCGCGAAAAAGCCGAGGTGAAGCTGTCTTCCATCACCAGCGTCGTGACGCCCCCGGAGATGGTCACGGTAATGTCCTCGCCCTCGTAGGGCACCCGCAGCGCTTCGACGCGCAGGCGCACCATTTCACCCAGCGCCATCGCCTCGGCGATACCCCGGTCGCAAACGAGAACCGCGAATTCCTCGCCTCCCACACGGGCGACGCGCGCCCGCGCCGAAAAGACCTTTGTGAGAATACCGGCGACGGCGATGATCACCAGATCGCCCGCCGCATGGCCGTACCGGTCGTTGATCGTCTTGAAATGATCGACGTCGAAGACGAGAAGCGCCTTGCCCTGTCGATCACACTCCTGGAACGATTCGAGAAAGGACCGGCGGTTGGCCAGTCCGGACAACTGGTCGGTGCGGCTGAGAGTTTCGAATTCGCTGCGTTCGCGCGAAAGGTCGTATATCGCGAAACCGACAACCAGATAGGCGACGAAGCCGATCATGAAGGAAATGGTCGGCGACATGATGAAGATCATCTTCACGGCATCGGAGAAGGGATAGGGCAGCAGGTCGAACTGCGCCATCGTCGCTTCCATGGCGAGGTTGATGCACAACGCGAGGATGCCGACCTTCGCAGCAAGCGTCGCGGCCCGCCACACGACATCGGACCGCGTGGAAAAATGGCCGAGCGTCAGTTGCCTGATAACCCACTCGCGGACCCTGCCGATCATCAATGAATGCTCCATATGGTGACCGACATGAATGGCGCGGTGCCATTAAAGATTTTGCAGTCCTGCCTCCCCTCAAAATTTGCGGTTGAAACGCCGTGCCGCGCCCTACGGATGACCGGAATACTCCGACGCGGGCACCTTCAACGAACCGCTCGCCATTGCAATTTCCGCCCGACTGACCCATATAGACCTTACCAACCGGTGCCCGATGCATCTTCGCGCCCATACAATCTGGCTGCGTGATGCAAATCTCTCATGAGATATTCCGCTTCTGATATCGCGGCGGGCACGACGGCGGCAGCCGTCCCCGTTCTTTACGGGACCGACCGGAATGTCACGCCTCTGTGCTGACCACGGATGTACTGGCAGCTTGCCAGTGGCGTGACACCCGCGCGCGACCGGGATTTGTTCCTGATCGGCGCCTGAGGCCTCCGGTCCCGTGATTCCTCACGCTTCTTTCGCGTGCAGCACACGGAGACGAGCACGCTGCCGTCGCGGTTGGCCCTCATGGGGCGGCGCGCCGCCCTTCCGACCGGGCCAAGGCCGCGGTCAACCGCTCGAAAGGAGACACGATTTGCAGGTTATCGTCAGGGACAACAATGTCGAACAGGCCATCCGCGTTCTGAAGAAGAAGATGCAGCGTGAAGGCGTGTTCCGCGAAATGAGGGCGCGCCGCGCCTACGAAAAGCCCTCCGAGAAGCGCAACCGCCAGGCTGCCGAAGGCGTGCGCCGGCAACGCAAGCTCGCTCGCAAGCAGGCCCAGCGCGAGGGCCTTCTGCCGCGCAAGGGCCGCGGGCGCTGATACCAGGATTTTCGAGGCGGGGCGGAGCGAAGGCCCCGCCGCGAGTCGCCTCGTCTTTTCGCCGGCGGCCAGCCGGCATGTAGCAAAGGAGGCGGCCATGACCGCGATCACTGAAACCCTCCCCAAACCGGCAAAGCTCTCCCCCCGCGAGAAGGCTGCGGCGACCGACGAAGCCGCACGCGCCATTATCGATGCCGAAGCCAACAAACGCGAGAAAAAGACCGAACGTCTGCGCCAGATGAGGCTCGAACGCGAGGCCACGGCTGAAAAGATCGCTGTGGCTGCCGCGAAGACCAAGAAGGCCGTGACGAAAAAGGCTTCAGCGAAAAATTCGCGCGCCAAGGCCGCAGCCGAATAGGCAAGCGAAGCCCCGCTTCCCACGCATATTTCGAGAAAATTCAACGGCGTCCCGCTGACCTTTGAAACGGCGGGACGCCGTTTGCTTTTCAGCGAGCGAAAACCCAGCGAAACTCTTCAGCGAATGTCTCGATGAGGCGGTGCGTTCCGCCTCCGTTGAGATGATCGTCGTCCGAATAGAAGAGCAGGTTGCCATCGTTTGGCCTGCACAGCTCGTCGTCGCAGAAGGCGACGAACGGATCCACATAGCGAACCATCGGATCGTTCGCGGCTGCAGCTTCCAGGCGCTTCGACCGTTTGGCGAACTCCTGCTCCAGCGCCTGTCGGCTTACGCCGCAGACATCCGCGGAGATCTTCCGCTTCCTGGCAATTTCCAGACAGGTCGGAGGCGAATGTCGGAAAACCGGCACCGGTCCGAGAATGAGAACACGCGACCCATTCTTCCGGAACTGGCCAACGAGCTGGTCAACTTCTTCCGGTTCGAGTTCGGACCAGTAGAACGAGATGATCACGCCATGCGGCTGATCGGGGGATGACCGGAGAGCCGCCAGCGGGGCAGCCAGCCCCTCGCATCGCTCGTGACGATTGCGCCTGCCGGGATCGGGCGAGAGAATGAACCACTGTGCGGAGCATCCCCCCGAGATGACGCTGACGAACCTTCCGCCGGCCTCCCCCGCATAGAAAGAGATGGCCGGATCGAGTTCTCCCATGTGGGAATCGCCGATCCCGAGAACATAGTCTCCGGAAAAGCAGGTGTCGGCGTAGGTGAAGCGCGGATCGTAAATCCGGCAGTCGGACGCCGTCACCCCACGCCCGTCCACCTCATAGTATCTGTGCAGGTAATCTCCGTAATGAGCCGAATAGGCGAAGGCGCCGCCCCCGCCCACGGCGGCGAGAAGAATGGCGGCCCCCCCGCCCCGCCAGAATATCCGGTCGGGCCTGCTTCTGATCAGTTCCGCCCGCCTCACCTTCAATGGGCGTTCTATCAGCCTGTAGCTCGCGACCGCCAGCACCAGTCCGCCGCCGGCACCGGCGGCGACATCGAGAGCCAGATCCGTTTCCAGTCTCAACAGCCGACCGAAGCTCAGAAGCGGCCAATGCCACAGATACCAGCTGTAGGAGACGAGACCGATCGCGACCGGCGCCCGAGACGCCAGCAGACGGGCGAGCGGCATCTTCGGCATGCTCAGGCAGAGCGAAATGAAAAGCACCGCGCCCGCGACCGGCAGCAAGGTCAACCATCCCGGCCAGAGGCTCGCTTCGTCGAGCAGGACGATGGCGGAGATGATCAATCCCGCCCCGAGAAGCGCGCCCGCCTGTCTCGCCCAGCCCGGCAACCCGCGAAGGCGATCGACGAAGACAGGCACGATCAGCCCCCCGGCGACGAATTCCCAGGCGCGGAGCGGCATCAGGTAGAAAGAGAAATTGTGTTCTTGCACATCCGTCAGAAAAAGCGTGCCAACGAATGAGGCTGCCGCGATCAGCAGCGCGGCCAGCAGATACACATGCCGGCGCCCGTCCCGCGCCAGACCGGCGAACCAGACCAGCAACAGCGGCACGAGGAGATAGAACTGTTCCTCGACTGCCAATGTCCAGGTGTGCAGCAAGGGCTTGTACTGCGCGTCGAAATCGAAATAGCCCTGTTCGTTGAGGAACTGGATGTTTGACGCCATCAGTGGCGACAGCGCGAAGGACTCCGCGAAACTGTCGGACGTCTCCGCGCTCAGCAGAAAGAACGGTGCGGCGATGAGTACCGCGATCAGCATGGCGAAATAGACCGGCAGAATGCGAAGTGTTCGCCGCGCGTAGAAGCGATAGACGGAAAAGTCGCCCCGCACCTGCTCCGCCCGAATCTGCCCGATGATCAGGAAGCCGGAGATGACGAAGAAGACGTCAACGCCGACATAGCCACCGGAAAAGCCGGGCACGCCGCAATGGCAGAGCACGACGGCGATAACGGCGACGGCGCGCAGGCCGTCGATGAAAGGCATGTATCCCGTGAAGGCAACCGGCTCCCCGGTCGCGCCCTTGTGGCCGACCGCAGAATTACTTCCAACGTTATGCAATTTTCCGCCCCAGCATTCCGCAGCGATCGTCTGCCTCGGCAGGATATCAAATGACCGCAGAAATTACGCCCCTTGACGCATTGTCTTAGCGGCTCTGCCACCAAAAGCGCAAGATGCCGGCGGGCTCTCCTCTATCCAGGAACACCTTGCCTTCAAATGCACACGGGAACCCGCGGCAAATCGCTGAATTCCCTATCGCATTCGTTTGGGTCGAATTCGGCTAGAACTGGATTTAAACCGGGTCGCCAGGTCGCACGACCCGCCACAGATGCGGAAGTCATCGCCGGCATGCTGTCAGAAAAGATGCAATCCGGGTCCTGGCCGTCACATTTGGTCTGTTTCCGCCGTCCGGCCGGCCGCCCATGCCAGGTCGGAGACTTCGTATGTCCACACCCGGAAACCAGTCAGCGTATGCGGACCGAAAGAATTGATCAGCGGGATGTCGGCGGCGTCGCGGCCGCGCGCAACCACGATGCGCCCGATCCTTGGCGTGTTGTTGCGCGGATCGAAGGCGTACCATTTTCCGTCAAGATAGACTTCCATCCAGGCGCTGAAGTCCATCGGGTCGACGACCGGCACACCGATATCGCCCAGATGGCCGTTGACGTAACGCGTCGGGATGTTGAGGCAACGGCAGAACGCCACCGCCAGATGCGCGAAGTCGCGACACACCCCCACCCCTTCCCGATAAGCCTCATAGGCCGTCCGGGTGGCGCGCGCCTGCATGTAATCGAAGGTAATGTGGTCGTGCACGAAGTCGCAGACCGCCTGAACGCGCGACCATCCTGGCTCGAGCGCTCCGAACCTGTCCCAGGCGATCTGGCTCAGCCGGTCGGTCTCGCAATAGCGGCTACCGAGCAGATAGACGAGCCATTCGTCGGGAAGTTCGGCGACCGGAACCTCCCGCGCCTCCGGCACGTAGGGGTCGAGTTGACCGCTATCCTCGATAGTGGAGTCCCCCCACAGAACCAGAGTGCCCGCGGGCGCCACCAGCCGCCGGCAGGTATTGCCGAACAGATCCGTATAGGTCGACATGTCCACCGCCGGGTTGGTGAACACCGATTCCGGGATGCGCACATCGGCCGCCCTGTCGCCATGGACGGAGAGCAGGCAGACCAGCGCGGTCGGCTGGGGAAATGTCAGCGAAATCTCATATCCGTAGCGGATCAGCATGGAGCGTATCGTTCGATCTGTTGTTTCGGGCGGCCGCGCTGCCCGGTCGGGTTACCGAAGGCGGCAGACCGGTGCGGGCGCAAGGCCTGGTGTTCAGCGTTTGCCGGACTTGCCGGCTGGGCGGTTGGTGTTCGCTGCGTTCTTTACCTGGGAGCCAAGGGTCGGCTCGGCCACGGGTGCGGACTTGACCTGTTTCGGCTTCCTGATTTCGCGGTTGTTACGCTTCTGCCCCTTAGCCATGACCGAAAGTCCTTTCCAGAATGCCGGTGGAATCGTCGGACGAGCGTTTGCCGAAGGCTTCGAGCAAATCCTGGGTGCAGACCCGCTCGTGGCGTTCCTCGTCGTTTCGGATACGGTATTGCGGCGACCCGCCGCTGGGCGGCAGCTTGGCAGTAATCTGGTAGGTATCGCCCGAGTTGGCGCTGGTGTAGCCCGACCCGCCCTTCATCCGGACCTTCTGTCCGATTGCGAACCGGTGGGTCGCGGCTTCTTCCGTGGGACGCCTGAGGCGCTGTTCCCTCGTTTGTGTGGGGGTCATAGGCTGGTTTCCTGTTTCAGATAAACGGTAGAGGCGCCAAATCGAGTAGGCGCATGCAGAAACTGCGGGCATCGTCCGGCAGCAGCGCGGTATCACGGGAAGAAGGGAGAGCGGATGCCATGCCGCAGACCCGCATTCCGGCCGCAAGGACCGGAAGCGAACGAGCTACAGCCCGTTTCACATGCATTTTTGAGTAAGACACCGCCACCGGCGGTCGAGCGAGCCCGAAGGTCGCAATCATTTGACGAACACTATGCGCCTAGTTCCCCGACTTCACAAGCGAATTCGGGAAAAAGAGAAAAAAGCCTGCTGAAAAGGATTTTGGCGAACTCGGGACAACAATGAGCGCTACACGAGGAGCCCGAGAAACTCCTGCACGACCTGCCCTTCGGCAAACAGGCCGATGCGCTTGATCTCCCACTCCAGTCGGATGCCGGAGTTTTCGAGCACGCGGGCGCGGACGGTCTCGCCGAGATACTCGAGCTCATAGCCCGATGCCTGACCGGTATTGATCATGAAATTGCAGTGCATTGGCGACATTTGCGCCCCGCCGATGGTCAGCCCCCGGCAGCCGGCAGCGTCGATTTCCTTCCACGCGGACTTGCCCTCGGGATTCTTGAAGGTCGAACCGCCGGTCTTCTCCCGGATCGGCTGCACGGTCTCGCGATGATGTTGGACGGCGTCCATGGCCTTGCGGATCTCGGCCTTGTCCTTGACCTCCCCCTCGAAGACCGCCCGCGTGAAGATGAGATCGGACGGCGCGGAGGAATGCCGGTAGCCGTAGCCCATATCGGCATTGGAGAGGATGTGCTTCTCGCCCTTGCGGTCAAGCGCGTGGACCTCGACCACCCGGTCCCTGGTCTCGGCACCATTGGCACCGCCGTTCATCCGCAGTGCGCCGCCGACCGCGCCGGGAATGCCGTGATAGAATTCGAAGCCGCCGATGCCGCTTTCCAGGGCGAAGGCGGCGAGATGCTTGTCCGGACAGACGCCGCCGGCGGCGATTTTCGTATCCGAGAGCTTCTCGGCCTTGCCGAATCCCCTCACCGACAGCCGGACGACGACGCCCGGAATGCCACCGTCGCGGACCAGAAGGTTGGAGCCGATGCCGACGGGCAGCACAGGAACCTCCTGCGGCAACGCTTTCAGGAACGCGGCGAGATCGTCCTCGTCGGCGGGCTGGAACAGGATCTCGGCCGGACCACCGGTACGGAACCAGGTGATCTTCGACATGTCGGCGTCGGGCACGATCTTGCCGCGAATGCCGTCAAGGCGGTCGCCCAGCGAGGCGAGCAGCTTGGCGCCGTCGACCCTCGGTCTCCTCATGAAGATCCCCCGTCGAGCGCAGCCAGTTCGCCCGGAAGCGCCGCCGCCCACTGGGTGATCGAGCCCGCGCCGAGGAGAACCACGAAGTCGCCCGGTCCGGCAATGTCATGCACGATCGGCGCGATCGCCGCGGGCCCTTCGATGAAACGGGCGTCGCGGTGGCCGCCGGATTTGATGCGCGAGACCAGAGCCTCGGAATCGACGCCCTCGATCGGATCCTCGCCGGCGGCATAGACCGGTGCGAGAAGGATGGAATCGGCGTCGTTGAAACAGGCGGAGAAATCCTCGAACAGGCTGTGGAGCCGCGAATAGCGGTGCGGCTGATGGATGGCGATGATGCGGCCCTTGCAGGATTCGCGCGCCGCCTTGAGCGCCGCCTTGATCTCCACCGGATGGTGGCCGTAGTCGTCAAAGACCTGCACGCCATTCCATTCGCCGGTCAGCGTGAAGCGGCGCTTGACCCCGCCGAAGGAAGCCAGCCCCTTGCGGATCGCGTCCTCGCCGAGACCGAGGCGGTTGGCGACCGCGATCGCCGCGCAGGCATTGGAGATGTTGTGACGGCCGGGCATCGGCAGCATCAGATCCTTGAACGTGAAGACCTGACCGGTGCGGCGACGGCGGATCTCGACGTCGAAGGTCGACCGCGTGCCGTCGAGACGGATGTTGGAATAGCGCAGGTCGGCCTGCGGGTTCTCGCCATAGGTGATGACCTTGCGGTCCTCGATCCGACCGACCAGCGCCTGAACCTCGGGATGATCGAGGCACATGACGCCGAAACCGTAGAACGGCACGTTCTCGACGAACTGGCGGAAGGCGGCGCGGACCGCATCGAAGCTGCCATAGTGGTCGAGGTGCTCGGGGTCGATATTGGTGACCACGGCGATCTCGGCGGGCAGTTTCAGGAAGGTGCCGTCGCTCTCGTCGGCCTCGACCACCATCCACTCGCCGTCACCCATGCGCGCATTGGTGCCGTAGGCGTTGATGATGCCGCCATTGATGACGGTGGGATCGAGCCCGCCGGCATCGAGCAGGGCCGCGACCATGGACGTGGTCGTCGTCTTGCCGTGGGTGCCGCCAATGGCGATGGCGTTGCGAAAACGCATGAGCTCGGCAAGCATCTCGGCCCGGCGGACAATCGGCAGGAGCTTTTCGCGTGCGGCGATCAGCTCCGGATTGTTCTTCTTGATCGCGGTGGAGACGACGACCACCTCGGCCTCACCGAGATTGGCGGCGTCGTGGCCGACATGCACGGTAATGCCCTTTTCGCGCAGGCGCACGACATTGGCGTTTTCGGCCTGATCGGAGCCCTGAACCTCGTAGCCGAGATTTTTCAGCACCTCGGCGATGCCACTCATGCCGATGCCGCCGATGCCGATGAAATGCACCAGCCCGATTGTCTCAGGCATCTTCATGTTAGCTCGCTCCTATTTTTCCGTGCCGGCTGCAATAGCCTCTACCAGATCGGCAAGCAACTGCGTGGCATTGGTTCTCCCGGTGCTTGCTGCACCCCGGGCCATGGCTTCGAGCCGGGCAGGATCGGACAGAAGCGTTTCGAGATCGGCGGCAAGCGACTGGGCTGTGATGTCGGGCTGGCGGCGCATCAGAGCTCCGTCTGCATCAACGAGAATCCTGGCATTGTGGCCCTGATCGTCGTCGAGTGCGTGCGGCAGCGGTACCAGGATCGCCGGCCGGCCGATGATCGCCAGTTCATTGACGGTGGATGCGCCCGAACGTGACAGCACAAGATGGGCTTTCGCCATGCGCGCGGGCAGATCCGAGAAGAAGGCGGCGACCTCGGCGCTCACGCCCATCTCGGCATAGCGGGCCTTCAGACCTTCCTCGTCCTCGGGTCGGGCCTGCTGGACGAGCTTGAGCCGCCTGCGAAGGCCTTCGGGCAGAAGCGCGATCGCCTCGGGGACACCCTCGGAGAAATAGCGTGCGCCCTGGCTGCCGCCGAAGACGAGCACGCGGAGTTCACCCTCCGGCGTCGGCGTGTCATAGGGCGTACCGGCGAGATCGATGACGGATTTGCGTGCCGGATTGCCCACTTCGACGATCTTGCCCGCATGCGGACCGGCGGCCTTCAGGAAGCCCCCGGCGATCCGGTCGACACGTCCGGCGAGCAGTCGGTTGGCGCGGCCCATCACGCCGTTCTGTTCGTGGATGATGGCGGGAACGTCCGCGCCGACGGCCGCCATCAGCGGCGGCACGGTCGGGTAACCGCCGAAGCCGACGACCGCCGCCGGCCTGATCGAGCGGACGAGAGTACCGGCGCTCCGGTATCCCCTCCAGAGCTTCCACAGGGCTCTGGCGACGTTGATCGGGTTCTTCGAACCGATCGTGGCGGACGGCACCACATGGATCTTCTCGGCCGGAAAATGACCGGCGAACTTCTCCGCCCGCGTGTCGGTCACAAGATGGACGCCATGCCCGCGCGCCTTCAGTTCGAGCGCCAGCGCCTCCGCGGGAAACAGGTGGCCGCCCGTGCCCCCCGCCGAAAGCAGGACAGGTCCAGATAGCCCCATCAGGCCTGCTCCGCGCGCATCGGGATTAAGCTGCGCCGGCTCGTGGTGCGGCGCGAGCGTGTCTCCGGACTCTGGCGGGTGAGCGCCAGAAGGAAGCCCGCCGTCAGCGCCACCGCGATCATCGACGAACCGCCATAGGAAATCATCGGCAGCGTCATGCCCTTGGCCGGCAGGAGTTCGAGATTGACGCCGATATTGATGAAGGACTGGAAGCCGATCAGCAGCGACAGGCCGGCGACGGCCAGCCGCGAGAACTCGTCCTGAAGCTTGCCGGCCTTGCTCAGCCCGCGCATGACGATGAAGGCAAAAAGCAGCGTCAGCAGCATGCAGAACAGGATACCGAACTCCTCGGCGGCCACAGAGAAGACGAAGTCGGTGTGGCTGTCGGGCAAAATGCGCTTGATGGTGCCCTCGCCCGGCCCCTGACCGAACCAGTCACCGCGAATGATCGCCTCCCGGGCGGTATCGACCTGGAACGTGTCGCCACCCTTCATCAGGAAGCCGTTGATGCGCTCGGCGACGTGCGAGAAGACGAAATAGGCTCCGATGAATCCGGCAACCGCCAGCCCGCCGAGAAGCACGATCCAGAACCAGCTCATGCCGGCCATGAAGAACATGCCGCCCCAGATGGCGGTCGTCAGCATGGTCTGGCCGAGGTCCGGCTGGGCGACGAGCAGCGCCGCGACGATGCAGAACAGGATGATGGCGAAGAAATTACCCGGGATTTCGGGATGCCGCGAGCGTTCCGAGAAGAGCCAGGCGCAGATGATGACGAAGGCGGGCTTCATGAATTCCGACGGCTGGATGGAGACTCCGGCCAGCGAGATCCAGCGGCGCGAGCCCTTGACTTCGACGCCGAAGAACAGCGCCAGAACCATCGCCGCGATGGACATGGCGAGAATGACCAGCGCCAGCCTTCGCACCTGGCGTGGCGCCAGGAACGAGACCGCGAACATGGTGGCGAGCGCGGGTGCCAGGAACATCGCGTGACGCTTGACGAAGTGGAAACTGTCGAGCCCCAACCGCTCGGCGACCGGAGGACTGGCGGCAAACGACAGCATGAAGCCGATCCCGATCAAGGCCAGGAACGCGGCGAGAAACAATCTGTCGATCGTCCAGAACCAGTCAGCGACCGGTCCCCTTTCAACGCGGCTTAACATCTGTCAGACCCCCTTGGCTGTCGTTTCGACGAGCATCTCGATCCCCTCGAGCTTCGCCACTTCCGCAACGAAGGCATCGCCCCTCACCTCGAAATTGCGAAACTGGTCGAAGCTGGCGCAGGCGGGTGAAAGTAGCACCACAGGGCTTGCGCCGGCATTGCTCCGGGCGGCGACCGCATCGCGGGCGGCATGCGCCACTGCGTTCGCAAGCGTACCGGAAATCTCGAATTCGCCATGCGCGCCGAACACGGATGCGAAGGCGGAGGCTGCCTCGCCGATCAGGTAGGCCTTGGCGATCCGCGGGAACAAGGGCGCGAGCGCGTCGATACCGCCCTGTTTCGGCAGTCCGCCGGCGATCCAGTGGATGTTCTCGTAGCTTGATAGCGCGGGTGCCGCAGCTTCCGCGTTCGTCGCCTTGGAATCGTTGACGAAAATGACATCGCCCCGGCGCGCGATCGGCTGCATACGGTGCTTGAGACCGGGAAAGCTCGCAAGACCTGCGCGGATTTCATCATCGGAAAGCCCGACGACCCGGCACGCGGCGATGGCCGCAGCGGCGTTCTGGGCGTTGTGGCGACCGCGCAGCGTCGGGATGTCGGAAAGATCGGCGAAATCGGTCGCGTTGCCACGAGAGGCTTCCCTTATGACCGCGCCTTCGGCGAAGAAGCCGTTTTCCACCGGCCCGTCCTTCGACACCCGCACGACCTGCTTGCCGAGCCGCTGAAGTCGTTCGGCGATCGCCTGCGTCCAGCCGTCATCAACGGCAATCACGGCGATGTCCGAGCGGGCGACGAGCCGTTCCTTGATCTCGGCGTAATGCTCCATCGAACCATGACGGTCGAGATGGTCGGGCGTCAGATTGAGGAGAAGTCCGGCGGACGGATCGAGCGAGGGTGCCAGATCGATCTGGTAGGACGAGCACTCGACGACATGGAACCGGTCCTTCGCCGGGGCTTCAAGCTGAAGCACCGGCGTGCCGATATTGCCACCGAGTTGGGCGTCGCGCCCGCTGGCTGAAATGATATGGGCGATCAGCGCCGTGGTCGTCGACTTTCCGTTGGTCCCCGTGATCGCAATCAATGGACTGCCCGGCGCGACGAGGTCGCGCTCGCGCACGAAAATCTCGACGTCCCCGATGATCTCGGCACCGGCCGCCTGGGCCAGCTCCACCGTCCAGTGCGGCTTGGGATGGGTGAGCGGCACGCCGGGCGAGAGGACGAGCGTTTCGATGCCGCTCCAGTCGATCTCTCGCAGATCGGCGGTCTCTATGCCCTTCGTCGCGGCCTTTTCCACCTGTTCGGGATTGTCATCCCAGGCGGTGACGTCCGCGCCGCCCTCCTTGAGCGACAGGGCGGTGGCGAGGCCGGATCCGCCAAGACCGAACAGCGCGACCCGGCGCCCCGCAAAGCTGGTGGCCGGTATCATTCCTTCGTCTCCGGCGCGACATCGGGGACGGCTTCCTCGGAGGTTGAGGGGCCGCCCTCGGGCTGGTCCTCTGGGCGCGGAGGTTCCTCCGGGGTCTCGTTCGAAACAGGGGTGGGAGCCGGCAAGGGCGGCCATGCCTCGATCAGCGCGGCGACGATCTTGCCGAAGCCGATGCCGAAGGAGGATTTGACCATGACAGCGTCGCCGGACTTGATGTTGCCCTTCAGCCAGTCGGCCAGGTCCTCGGCGCTTTCGCGGTAGATGACGGTGAGATCGCCGCCGATCTCGTCGGCCAGATGCCGCATCTCGGGCCCCGCGAGACAGACGATATCCACGCCGGCCTCGATGATCGCGGGCTTGAGATCACGGTGAACCTTTTCGGAAAACTTGCCCATTTCCAGCATGTCGCCGAGGACGGCGATGCGGCGGCCGCCTTCTCCGGTCTCGGCCGATTGCAGCAGCGACAAGGCGGCCCGCATCGACGCCGGATTTGCGTTGTAGCTTTCGTCGATGAGGGTGGCTGGGCCCTCGGCGAGATCGAGCAGGTGGCGCGCGCCACGCCCCTTCTCGGCGGAGAAGGTTGCGAAGGCCTTGGCGACCTCGGCCATGTCAGCCCCGGCGAACCACGCGGCGCCGAGGGCTGCCAGCGCATTCTGGACAACATGTCGGCCCGGCGCGCCGATCGACAGCGCGATATCGCGGGCATTGAGCCTGGCGGTGATATCCGAATGGTCAGCGGCGAGCTTCGCCGACATCAGCCGGATGGTCGCCTGCTTGTGCTCGCCGAAGGAACGGACATGGCCGATCTTCAGTTCGTCGGCCCGCTTCTTGAGCGCGGAGAATTTCTCGTTGTCGCGGTTGAGCAGCACATAGCCGCCCTCCTCGACGCCTTCCATGATCTCGGCCTTGGCCATGGCGATCTCGCCGAGGCTCTTGAAGTTGCCGAGATGGGCGGCGGCGACCGTGGTGATGATCGCCACATGCGGGCGAACCATCCTGACCAGCGGACGGATCTCGTCGGCGTGGTTCATGCCGATCTCGAAGATGCCGAAGGCTGCGTTTTCGGGCAGCCGGGCAAGCGTCAGCGGCACACCCCAGTGATTGTTGAGCGAGGCCTTGGCCGCGTGAACCTCGCCGCAGGGGGCGAGCACGTGGCGCAGCATCTCCTTGGTCGTCGTCTTGCCGACCGAGCCGGTAACCGCGATGATCTTGCCCTGCGAACGCGCGCGTGCCGCACGGCCGAGCTGCACGAGTGCCTCGAGCACGTCGTCGACGACGATCATCGGCACCGAGAGCGCAAGCCGCCCCATTGCGGGCAGCTTGGCTTCCGCCACGACGAGCAGTCCGGCCCCGTTTGCCATCGCCGAAGACGCGAAATTGTGCCCGTCGAACCGGTCGCCCTTGATGGCGAAGAAGGCGTCGCCCTTGTTGAGCGTGCGGGTGTCGATCGAGATACCCGTCACGCCCCTCGGCATGTCGCCGACGGGTCGTCCGTGCATCGCCTCGACGAGTTCGTCAGTGGTCCAGAGCATGCTCATGCGGCACTCTCCGCGAGCGCCTTGCGGATCTCGGCATGGTCGGAGAACGGCAGCACCGTCGAACCGACGGTCTGGCCCTCCTCATGGCCCTTGCCGGCAACGATCAGCGTATCGCCGTGCTCGAGCATGTCGACCGCCGTGCGGATCGCCTCGGCGCGGTCGCCGATTTCCTTCGCGCCCGGCGCCGCTTCCATGATCTCGGCGCGGATGGCAGCAGGTTCCTCGGAGCGTGGATTGTCGTCGGTGACGATGACGACGTCCGCCAGCCTGGTGGCGATTTCGCCCATGATGGGACGCTTGCCCCGGTCACGGTCGCCGCCACATCCGAAGACGACGACGACGCGGCCGGTGGTAAAGGGACGGACCGCTTCGAGCACGTTTTCCAGCGCTTCCGGCTTGTGGGCATAGTCGACGTAGCAGGGCGCGCCGTCGGGCGTGGAACCGACGAGATCGAGCCGGCCTGACGCACCCTTGAGCGTCTCCAGCGCTTCGAGCGCATTGTCCGCGGAGACGCCGGTCGCCATCGCCATCCCGGCGGAAACGAGCGCATTGGCAAACTGGAAGTCGCCCGCAAGCGGCAGATGCACCTCGAAGATGCGGCCGTCATGATGGACCTCGCCGACCTGTTTGTGGCGCAGATGCTCGACCCGCTTGAGCTGGAGGAAACCGCCCTTGCGGCCCACGGTGAGAACCTGCGCGCCGGCCTGCTCGGCGGCGGTGACCGCGCGCTCCGACCAAGCGTCGTCGGCGAAGATCACCGCCGGGTCACCCTTCGGCAGAAGCGTATCGAAGAGCCGCATCTTGGCGTGGAAGTAGTCGTCCATGTCCGGATGATAGTCGAGATGGTCCCGGCCGAGATTGGTGAAGCCCGCCACCGACAGCGCGACGCCGTCGAGCCGGCGCTGCACGAGCCCGTGGCTCGAGGCCTCCATTGCCGCATGGGTGACGCCGGAGCTGGCCAGTTCGGCGAGAAGCCGGTGGAGCGCCACCGGATCGGGCGTGGTCAGCGAACCGTATTCCTCGCGGCCGGGCGCGACGACGCCGGTCGTGCCGATCGAGGCCGACTTTTCACCGGCCGACGTCCAGATCTGGCGCAGGAAGGAGGCGACCGAGGTCTTGCCCGCGGTGCCGGTGACCGCGCCTGTAACGCGCGGCTGCAAGCCATAGAAGGCGGCCGCCGAGCGGGCGAGCGCCTGACGGGCATCCGCCGCGATCATCACCGGCAGCCCGGTCTCGTCCAACCCCTCGTCACTGCCGGCGACGATGGCCACGGCACCCTTCAGCGCCGCATCGGCCGCGAATTTCGCGCCATCGGTCTTGGTGCCATGAAGGGCAAAGAACAGGTTGCCCGGCTCGACGGTCCGGCTGTCGGCCGTCATTCCGGATATTTCGATCTCGCCCGCGCTCCCGTCCGCAATCTCGATTGCGCGTTCGGGAAGGGCTCGGATCAGCTCGTTCAATTTCATGTCGGCCTGAATTCTTCGGTTACTGGAATGCGCTTCGACTCGCTGACAAAGCAGGCTTCAATATGACAGGCGCGCGATCGCTCCGTCATCGCCGAATTTCGGCTCCACCCCAAGGAAGGCCGCCGAGCGGCGGATGATGGCGCCGACCATCGGCGCGGCGTTGAGACCTGCGGTCGCGCTGTGCTGCCCCTCTTCCGGCTTCGGTTCGTCGACGATGACGAGAACCACATATTGCGGATCGTCGATCGGGAAGGCCGACAGGAAGGCGTTGAAGCGTACCGCGTTGGAATAGCGGCCATTGACCACCTTCTCAGCCGTGCCGGTCTTGCCGCCGACGCGGAAACCCTCGACCTCGGCGCGCCGGCCCGAACCGTGGTCGACATTGTCACGCATCAGTTCCCGCATTTCGTCGCTGGTCTTCGGGCTGATGACCTGGACGGCATGGCGCTCGGCCTCCTCGCGGCTACGCGGCAGGAAGGTCGGCTCGATCAGCTTGCCCCCGTTCATCAGCGCAGCCCCTGCGACAGCCGTCTGCAACGGGGTGGTGGCGACACCGTGACCGAAGGCGATGGTCATCGAGTTGATCTTCTTCCACTCGCGCGGCTGGGAGGGCATGGCGACCTCCGGAAGCTCGGTATCCATGCGGGAGAGCAGACCCAGGCGGGTAAGGAATTCCTTGTGACCGTCGATGCCGACGGCGTCGGCCATCTTGGCCGAACCGATATTGGAGGAATGGGTGAAGACCTCCGGGATGGTCAGAACCCGGCGGGTGGCGTGGAAGTCATGGATGGTGAAGCCGCCGATGGTGAGCGGCTTGGTGGCGTCGATGCGGTCGTTCATGTTGAACAGGCCGGAATCGAGACCCATCGCAATGGTGAAGGTCTTGAAGGTCGAGCCCATCTCGAACGTGCCCGCCGACATCCGGTTGAGGCGATCCTTCTCAAGCGCCTGGACCGGGTTGTTGGGATCGTAGTCCGGCAGCGACGACATGGCGATGACTTCGCCGGTATGGATATCCAGAACGACGGCGCCGGCGGCGATGGCACGATAGCGCTGCATGGCCGCGGCGAGTTCATCGCGCACCACGCTCTGCACCCGCAGATCGATAGACAGTTTCACCGGCTCCAGGCTTTCATCGACCGTCAGACCGGCGGCGGCGAGATCGCCGAGCCCCTGGCCGTCGATATACTTCTCCATGCCGGCGATGCCCTTGTTGTCGATATTGACGTGACCGACCACATAGGCGGCGGTGGGACCGCCGGGATAGAAGCGTCGCTTCTCGGGCCGGAAGCCGATACCGGGAATGCCGAGCGCGAGGATCTGGCTCTGCTGTTTCGGCGTCAATTGCCGGCGCAGCCACTGGAAGCGCGAGGACGAGGACAGCTTGCGGTAGATTGTGCGCACATCGAGGTCGGGCAGGACCGTGGCCAGGCGTTCGACGGCCTCGTCCGGATCGACGATCTTGTTCGGCTCGGCATAAAGCGAGACCGTGCGGATGTCAGTGGCGAGCACCTCCCCGTTCCTGTCCATCAGATCGGGCCGCGAGGCCATCAGCTTGTCGGCGGGACCGATGGAAGCCACCGTTTCCTCGCTCTCGAGCCCGTACTGGACGAGCCGGGCGCCGATGACCGCATAGAACAGCCCGAAGCACAGTATGGTGATCAGGATGCGGCTGCGCGACTGCTGTCCGTAAGTGGCGCGCTCGCCCTTGAGTTCGATATGCCCGCTCGGCGGCGTCTTCTTGCGGAAGAAAAATGTGCGGCGTCCCATGGAAAGTGCAGGCATCCGGATCATGGCTTCACCGATCCCGTCGTCAGATTCCGGTCGGGCTCGCCTTCACTCTCGGCGACCTCGGGCGCGAAATCCGAGGCAAATCCCGGAATTTCGTCAGGCTTTGCCATTTGCAGCGGAGTGACGGTTTCGAGGCCAAGCTGCTCGTTGAATTCCTTCGTCAGCCTTTCCAGACGCGCCGGCTGATTGAGCAGGCTCCAGTCGGCCTCCAGAAGATCGATCGTATCCTTCTGCAGCTTGATGGCCGCCCTGAGACGATAGACTTCATCGAGCTTGTCCTCGGCCCGGTGCTTGATCTGGTAAGTCACCGTCGCCGCACCGATCATCGCGGCGATGAGGACGATATCAAGAGTACGCAGCATCGCGGTCAAGCTCCTGAGGCCGCGGGCGCGGCTGGTTGGGGGACTGGAAGAATGGACATGTCGGCGGGACCGGCGGGCGCGTCGGTGCGCACACCGGCACGCAATTTCGCCGACCGGGCGCGTGGATTGATCTCGCTTTCGGCCTCGCTTGCCGAGACCGGCTGCTTGCCGAGCGCCTCGAAAGTCGCGGCAGTGGTGCTGACCTGCGGCAGGTGCCGCGAGCCCGACGCCTTGCCCGACCGTTCCTGGAAGAAGCGTTTGACGATCCGGTCCTCGAGCGAATGGAAGCTGACGACGACGAGCCGGCCGCCGGGCTTCAGCGCCTTCTCGGCGGCGAAAAGAGCCTGCGCGAGTTCGCCCAGTTCGTCGTTGACATAGGTGCGCAGCGCCTGGAATACGCGGGTCGCGGGATGGATCTTGTCCTGCGCCCGGCGCGGCGAGACCTTCTCGATGACGGAAACGAGTTGCCTGGTTGTCTCGAAGGGCGTTTCCTGGCGCTCTGCCTCGATGGCGCGCGCGATCCGGCCGGCATGACGCTCCTCGCCGAGAAGTCCGAAAATCCGTGTGAGATCGGAGGCCTTCATCCTGTTGACGACGTCGGCAGCGCTTGGACCGCTCTGCCCCATGCGCATGTCGAGCGGACCGTCGCGCATGAACGAAAAGCCGCGATCGGCCTCGTCGATCTGCATCGAGGACACGCCGATATCGAGAACCACGCCGTCGAGGGTCTGCGGTTCGACATGATCGAGCATTTTGGAAAAGCGCGAGAGAACGAGGGTCAGCCGCGAGCCGAAACGGCCCTGCAGTACCTTGCCGCCGGCGATCGCGTCGGGATCGCGGTCAAGGGCCACGACTTCCGCGCCCTGTTCGAGAATGGCGGCGGCGTAGCCACCCGCTCCGAAGGTGCCGTCGAGAATGCGCTTGCGTGGGGCAGGCTCGAGAGCCGCAAGAACCTCGGCGAGCATGACGGGAACATGGCGAACCGCTCCGGGATTGTCGGCCAGCGGCCCGTCCCCCTCATTCGCCATTCGTCCAGCCTCCTTTATGTCGGCCGTTCGGCCACTCGAAAATCTTCCGCCCGGGAGCGCGCCTGCATGGCCTCGAATGCTCCGGGTTCCCACAACTGGAAGTGATCCCCGCGCCCCGCGAAGGTCACCCTGTCCGTAATCCCGGTGAAGTCGCGGATGAAATCCGTCACCAGGAGCCGCCCTTCCGCGTCGAGCTTCATGAACACGCCGCCGCCATGAATGACGAGCGACATGCGGTTGGCCTTCTCCGAAAAGGGATCGAGGGTCGAAATCATCTTCTCGAAGCGATCGAGCATCTCCGGCCCCGCCATCGAGATGGCAGGAAACACGAAGTCCTGACAGGCATAGAGTTCCTCCGTGCCATTCCGCGCCAGCACAGCCCGGAAGGCCGAGGGAACGGAGACCCGCCCCTTCGCATCTATCTTGTTCGTCGCATTCGAGAGGAACCGGTTCATTACGCGTTACAGCCGTTTCCGTCCTCTGGCCGCATATCATGAGCCCCCCGGAAGAAATCCGGATTGCAAAGGATCGTGTCGCTTCGCCGCAAGCGTCGATCCGACCGACGTGAAATCGGCCCGATCTGTAAATTCCGGCGGCAGCAACCCGCCTCGCGATCCTGTCCATTTGGGATACCATGGGCTCATATGGGCGTCAATGGGACGAGGCCTCCCCAAGGCGGCCTGAATCAACCTCCGTTAATAGCTCGTCAACGTTAATGAACCGTTAGGATTCAGTAGCTTGCGGCCGGAATTTGATGCCGTGCGGCAAGCCGTCCGCCGCTGTCCTTCGACAGGCAAATCATTGAAAGCGAAGGCAAAAAAAATCTTGTCCGATCTGACCCCTCGAATTTGGCCTGCTTCAGGGAGATCCGTCATGACTATTCCGGGAGCAGCCATGGATGTATCCGCCTACGAAGACCGCGTCGCCCGCCACGTCCCGGGCGTGCGCGACCTTCACCGCATGGCGGGGTTGCTGATTTCGGAAAGCGCGCCGCCCGACGGACGCATCCTCGTGCTCGGCGCCGGCGGAGGCATGGAACTGCGGGCCTTGGCAGAGATGGAACCGGGATGGCGGTTTGACGGCGTGGACCCCTCATCCGACATGCTGAACCAGGCGCGGATCGCCGTCGGCGAAGACCGGGACCGGGTTACCTTCCACGAGGGCTATATCGAGGATGCGCCCGAGGGCCCCTTCGACGGGGCGACTTGCCTGCTGACGCTTCACTTCCTGCCGCGAACCGAGCGCCTGCGCACACTGCGCGAGATCCACCGCCGGCTGCGGCCCGGCGCGCGCTTCGTCGCCGCCCATCACAGCTATCCACGCGACGAGGCGGATATCTGGCTCCGCCGCAATGCCCGCCTGCTTCACCCCGGACGGGGAGCGGAGGAGAAAGTCGCGTCGAGCGTCGAGATGATGAAGGCGAACCTGCCGGCGCTCTCGCCCGAGGAGGACGAGGCGTTCCTCCGCGAAGCAGGCTTCACCGACGTCCGGTTGATCTATGCAGGCTTTACCTTTCGCGGCTGGGTCGGCACCCGCGCCTAGCGGGTGCCGGATTGGCAGACAGGCAGCCGGCCCTCAGGCCGTCCAGGAGGAGACCGGCTTTCCGAAAATCATCTCTGTCGGAAGCTGGAAGATGAAATAGGGATTGAGCAACTCAGGCGCACTCGCAGCATCAAGGCGCGCCAGTTGCTCATCGCTCAACTCGACCTCGAGCGCAGAGATATTGCTCGCGATCTGTTCCGGCCGACTCGCGCCGAGCAGCAGAGACCCCATCGCCGGACGTGAAAGCACCCAGGCGAGCGCGATTGCCGCCATGGTCACACCCACTTCGCCCGCAACCTCCCGCACTGTATCGACGATGTCGAAATTCCGCTCGGTGAACAACATGCCGCCATACGGATTGTCACCACTGAGGCGGTCACCACCCTGGCTTTCCGCGCTTCCTTCATTGGGAACGATGCCCGGACGATCGGCCTGCTCGAGCATGTCGCGACCGTATTTGCCGGTCAGCAACCCCGCCGCCAGCGGACTCCAGGGCATGATCGACAGGCCGAAATCCCGCGCCATTGGCAGAAGATCGAGTTCCACCCCGCGGTCGAGCAGCGACCACGCGTTCTGGAGCCCCACCGGACCCGGAAGACCATGGGCGGCCGCCAGCGTCGCCACCTTCGCCACATACCAGGAGGGCGTATTGGAGAAGCCGTAATAGAGGATCTCTCCCCGCGCGACGGCGGCGGCGAGCGTGCGCAGCACTTCCTCTGCCGGCGTGGTCCGGTCCCAGACGTGAACCCAGTAGAGATCGATCCGGTCGGTCTTCAGCCTACGCAGTGAACCCTCGATTCCCGAGCGGATATTATAGGCCCCGTTGCCGCCATGCATGGGATGGTCCTGGGAACGGGCGAAGCCTGACTTGGTGGAAACGACGAGCCTGTCGCGCAATCCGCTGTCGGCGAGGAACTGGCCGACCATCTTTTCACTCTCGCCGCCGCTATAGATATCGGCGGTATCGATCAGGTTGCCGCCGGCCTCGACATAGGTGTCGAAAATCCTGCGGGCTTCGGCCTCCTCGCTCCCCCAGCGACCCGCGCCAAAAGTCATGGTGCCGAGGGAAAGCGGGCTTACGATCAGGCCGGAACGGCCGAAGGTGCGATAGTCGGTCAGTTTCATGTCGGGTCTCCGTATTGTCCGCGCAAAGCGGCTCAGGAGAACATAAGAGCCGGGAGACACCGCGATTAGCCCTTCCCTTCCGCATGAACTTATGAGAAATTTTCATCAATGAGCAAGGCGCCTCTCAATGATCTGGCCGGGTTTGCGACGATCGCGCGGACGCGGAGCTTTACCGGCGCGGCGGCGGAACTTGGCGTTTCACCCTCGGCGCTCAGCCATGCGATGCGCGTGCTGGAGGAGCGTCTGGGCGTGCGGCTGCTTGCCCGCTCCACCCGTTCGGTCGCCCCCACCGAAGCGGGGGCCGCGCTGCTGGAGAGGCTCAACCCGGCCCTGGCCGAGATTGACGAAGGCCTCGTCCACCTCTCAGGCTGGCGTGACGAACCCGCCGGCGTGGTGCGCCTGACAACCTTCCACTGGATCGCCTCCACCCTGCTGGCCGAGAAACTGCCGGAATTTCTGAAGCTCCACCCTGAGATCGTCGTCGAGGTCAATGTCGATGACGGACTGATCGACATCGTCGCTTCCGGCTTCGACGCCGGAATCCGCCTGGGCGAAAAAGTCGAGAAGGACATGATCTCGATCCGCGTCGGGCCGCCACTGCGCACGCTGACCGTCGCGACGCCCGAATACTGGAAGACGCACGAAAAGCCCCGGCATCCCCGCGACCTCAAGGAACACGACTGTATCGGCTACCGCGCCGTATCGAGCGGAACGCTGATGCCGTGGGATTACGAGAAAGACGGCCAGGAAATCCGCCAGCAGGTCACCGGCCCGCTGATCTGCAATTCCTCCGACCTCGCGCTTGCCGTGGTCCGGTCCGGGCGTGGCGTGGGATGGCATATGGAAAGGGATGTGGAAGAGGATGTCCGAGCGGGACGCCTCGAACAGGTTCTCGAAGACTGGACGCAACCCTATGATGGCGCCCACCTCTATCACTCGAGCCGACGGCAGGTGCCGCCGCCGCTTCGCGCGCTGATCGATTTTCTCAAGGCGTGAAACGACGGGATTGTGTGCCAGCCGGCCTGTAAGCCGGGTTCTGTATGGCTTCCGTCCGGGGACGGAAACGTGGCAGCCATTCCTCTGGGACGCGCCTTGCGACGCGCCTCAAGCAACCTACCCGGATGACTGGCCGGGAACCGGCCGGCTTTCGCCGCGTCATCCCTATTCGGTCTTGCTCCCGGTGGGGTTTACCGTGCCGTCGCCGTTACCGGAGACGCGGTGGGCTCTTACCCCACCCTTTCACCCTTACCCCGCCGCCTCAGCGCCTCGCGGGGAGACGCTCAGGTGGCGGGGCGGTTTGCTTTCTGTGGCACTTTCCCTGGGGTCGCCCCCGCCGGACGTTATCCGGCACCGTTGTTCCCTGGAGCCCGGACTTTCCTCGAACCGCCGCCTTTCGGCGAGTTGCGGCGCGCGGCTGCCCGGCCGACTGGCAGGGGCGTCATAACCGAGCCCGGCGGCGAACGCCACCTCAAATGAAGGCGGGGCCACCGCTGGGCTGCCTGCGACAATCTGGTTCCATGAACTTTCACGACGAAATGCAACGAAACTGCGGTTTCGCGCTTTGTGCCTATGCAGCGGCCCGCGTCCGCTGGCACGTGGTTCAAACATGGAGGAGCAATTATGGCTTCCGTTTCAGAACCCGAGAGCGCTTCAATCACTCCCGGTTATTCGAATTCTTTCCGCCCCCGCGGCGCCGGAGGGTGGTGGCTTGCCATCCTCGGCGTCGTTTTCGTTCTTCTCGGCCTGACACTCGCCGGCGGCGGCCTGTGGCTCGCCTGGCTCGGTGGCTCGGTCTACTACGCGATCGCCGGTTTCGGCCTGATCGTCTCCGGCTGGCTGGTCTACCGCCGCTCGATGACCGGCTTCTGGATCTACACCGCGATCTGGGTCTACACCATCGCCTGGGCCGTCTGGGAAGTCGGCATTTCCGGCTGGCCACTGGTGCCGCGCCTGGTTGCCCCCACAGTGCTGATGCTTGTGCTGCTGATTTCGCTGCCTGCCTTCCGTCGCTTCCCCGAGCGCCAGACGGCGCGAGGTCGCGCCGCCTATACGATGCTGCTGGCAGGCGCGCTCCTCGCTCCGCTGGCCATCCATCTTGCACCGGTGCCCACCCGCGCCCAGGCGCAGGAGAGCACCCCCGCCGTGCAAAGCCCTTCGACAGGAGATGATGCGGCCCCGGCACAGACACCGGCAACCATCCCCGGCACGGCCGAAACGACGACCCCGTCAACCGGCGACATGACGCCCGTGGTTCCCGCCGAAGGCACGGATACCACCGCAAGCCAACCGCAGGACACCACGACGATCGCTGCCACAGGCACGCGCGTTTCCACCAAGCCGCTCGAGACACAGGAAGCGGGCCGGGACTGGCCGCAATATGGCGGCAGCTTCGCTGCGCAACGCTATTCGCCGCTCGACCAGATCACGGCAGGAAATGCCGGCGATCTCGAACAGGTCTGGCTCGCCCATACCGGCGACATGCCAAGCGGCAAGACCGAAGGGAAATACTCGCCCGAAAATACCCCCCTGGAAGTCGGCGGGCATCTCTATGTCTGTTCGGCGATGGACATCCTGATTTCCTATGACGCCGCGACCGGCAAAGAGGAATGGCGGCATGATCCGAAGGTCTCGCCCGACGCCATCCCCTATGGTGCGACATGCCGCGGGGTCAGCTATTACACAACGCCCGAGGTCACGGCCGATACCCCTTGTGCGGAGCGTATCGTCGCCGGCACGCTCGACGCCCGGCTCATCGAGGTCGATGCCCTGACCGGCGAAAGCTGCGCGGACTTCGGAGAGAACGGTCAGGTCGACCTCAACCAGGGCATCGGCCAGACCGTGCCGGGCTGGTACGCGGTGACCGCGCCGCCGGCCATCGTCCGCGGCGTCATCGTCACAGGCGCGCAGGTCAAGGACGGACAGGCCGAGGATGCGCCGTCGGGCGTTATCCGCGGCTATGACGCCGTCACCGGCAAGCTCGCCTGGGCCTGGGACATGGGCCACCCGGATCGCATCGCTGCGCCGACCGGCGACGAGGTTTATACCCGCGGAACGCCGAACATGTGGACGGCAGCCGCCGCCGATGAGGAACTGGGTTACGTGTACCTCCCACTCGGCAACTCGTCGGTCGATTATTACGGCGGCAACCGTAAGGACTTCGAAAACGAGTTCTCCTCCTCGCTCGTCGCCATCGACGTCACCACCGGCAAGCCGGTCTGGCACTTCCAGACGGTGCATTACGACTTGTGGGACTACGATCTGGGCTCGCAGCCGACGCTGGTGGATTTCCCCGCCGACGGCGGCACGGTTCCGGCGATCATCCTGCCCTCCAAGCAGGGCGAGATCTACGTGCTCAACCGCAAGACCGGTGAATCGCTCTTCCCGGTCGAGGAGAAGTCGGTTCCGAAAAACGGGGTGGAGCCTGAAAACCTCTCCGACACCCAGCCCTTCTCCGGCTATGCGACGCTCGCCAAGGGCCGGCTGAAGGAAAGCGACATGTGGGGCGCCACCCCGCTCGACCAGTTGATGTGCCGGATCGAATACCGCAAGGCCGTCTACGAGGGCGAATATACCGCGCCTGAAGCCGACACTCACTATATCGAGTATCCCGGCTACAACGGCGGCTCGGACTGGGGCAGCGTCGCGGTCGACCCGGTCAACGGGATCCTCGTCGCCAACTACAACGATGTCCCGAACTATAACCGGCTGATCCCGCGCAAGGAAGCAGACAAGATGGGCATCGAGCCGATCACCGAGGGCGGCAACGCACCCAAGGCAGAAGGCGCAGGCGATGCGCAAGCAGGTTCGCCCTATGCGATCGACGTCAACGCTGGCTGGCGCAATCCGGTGACCGGCATTCCCTGCTCCGCCCCGCCTTA
Organism: Hyphomicrobiales bacterium; assembly: GCA_002709005.1. Lineage (GTDB taxonomy): Bacteria > Pseudomonadota > Alphaproteobacteria > Rhizobiales > Rhizobiaceae > Pseudohoeflea. The sequence goes on from PAPH01000052.1 coordinate 28,632, forward strand.
TGGCTGGATCAGGGCGATCGACCTGAAGACCGGCGACACGCTGTGGGACGAACCCTTCGGCACCGCCGAGAACAACGGTCCGTTCGGTATCCACTCGCAACTGCCCTTCGCCATCGGCACGCCCAACAATGGCGGGCCGCTTGTCACGGCCGGCGGGCTGATCTTCGTCGCGGCGACGACGGACGAAAAATTCCGCGCCATCGACATCAAGACCGGCAAGACCGTGTGGGAGACGGATCTCCCTGCCGGCGGTCAGGCCAATCCGATGACCTATGAGGTCGACGGCAGGCAGTATGTCGTCCTTGTCCCCGGCGGCCACCATTTCATGGAGACTCCGGTCGGCGACGAGGTGATTGCCTACGCCCTGCCCGAGCAGGGGTAAGTGGATACAAAAATAAGGGCCGCGTCTGGAAAACAGGCGCGGCCCTCGCTCCGGCTGGGGAAGCGGCGAACTCCCGTGACCGGAACGTCTCTTTATCCGGAAGATCCGGCTTATTTCATGATCGCCTGCACCTTGCCGCAATAGGCCTTGGAGATCGGGTTCATCCGCTTTGCGGCGTGGCCGGCATTGTATTTCAGGATCGTGCCACAGGTCGAACCGCCGCCGAGATCGTGTGCGGCCGCGAGATACTTCATCCCGTATTTGATATTCGTCTCGGGATCGTAGAGCCCCTTGGCCGAACCGCGATATCCCATCATCCGCGCGGTTCCCGGCTTGATCTGCATGAGGCCGATCTCGCCGTGGCTGCCACGGGCGTTCGGGCGGTAGTTGCTTTCGACGCTGACAACCGCATGGGCCAGCGATTCAGGAACGCCGTAGGTCTTGGCGTAGGAAGAAATGATCTTGCCATAGGGACGGGACGCATAGCCCGACACGGTGGTCTTTCCGTTCAGTTTCGACTTGGAGATCGATCCGGTGGCGGTATTGTCCACCCCTGCCGTCTGGCACCCCGCCAAGGCAGCGCAAAGCAAGGCCGCCGCGGCGACCGCTAATCCCTTCTGCATTTAGTAAACCCACTCTGATGGCGCCCCGCCGGTCTCATGGACCGGCCACCCCGGGCGTCGTGACTGTCAGGGGCCGTCCGCGGAAGATGCGTATCACCGGCCCCGGCGATGGAGGGCCTGATAGAGGGTCGGAGTGGCGGAAAATGTGGCGGGAATGAAGGGGAAATGGGGCGCGTGATAAACTTGTGTTACGGGCCGATACGTTAGAAGTACCTGATTTATTAAAGGTTTTTTAACCCATCACGCCAGAGTTGGCATATGGAGGGTCTTCAATCCTCAAGCGAGCGAAGGCAGCGCGGACAGGAGACGGTGCAATGTGGAGATAGTGGAGGCGTCGGCAACACCATCCACGCGCCCAGGCCGGAAGTGACGCTGGAAAGCCATCACCGCGCCCTTCGTGCCCGCTCCGAAAATGCCGTGTGTCTCGGTCTGGTAGCCGTAAAGCGACAGCATCATCTGCAGCGCCTCGACCGGCGGACCGCTGTCGCCTTCCTGGAAGAACCGCCCGCCGCCGACCGGCTCGGGTTCGACCCAGTGGCCGACACCCTCGCCCGCCAGCCACGCCCAGTCGAACCATTCGCCCGGATCGATCTTGCGGCCGATGGAAACGTCGGAATGGCCGAGCACCCGGTGAGGCGGGACCTCGCGCCTGACGATGATGTCACGGCACAGACGGGCGACCGCGCGCATCTGGACGACCGGATAAGAGGGTGAACCGGCCTCGTGACCGGGATTGGCGATCTCGATGCCGATCGAGGCCGAGTTGATGTCGGCCTCGCCGCGCCAGTAGCTCTTGCCGGCGTGCCAGGCGCGATGGCTTTCGGGCACCATCTGGGTGACGATCCCGCCCTCATCGACAAGATAGTGAGCGGAAACCTCGGCATCCGCGTCGCAGAGCCTTTCCAGCGCTCCCTTCGCCGTGGGCATACCCGTGTAATGCAGAAGGATCATGTCCGGTCGGCGTGGAGTTTCAGCGCCGCCACGGCGGGGACCGAAATTCGGAGAGGCACGGACGAGAGCTGGCGGAAAATCCGGGTCGAACCCGGTCATGCGGGAACCCGCTGCTTCTCGATATGCGAGAAGGCCGCGTTGATCGCCGCCATCCGGTCATTGGCGATCGCCAGGAATTCCTGGGGCACGCCGCGCGCCAGCAGCGCATCGGGATGGCTGTCGGCGGCCAATTTGCGATAACGCCGGCGAACCTCCGCGAAGGGCGCGTCGGGCTCGACGCCGAGCACCTGATAGGGATCGATGCCGTCGGGATGGACGTGGCGGGCCATGATGCGATCGAAATGTTCTTCGTCGAAACCGAAGATATCGGCCACGTGGGCGATGAACTCGAGTTCCTTCTGGTGGATCACCGAATCCGCCTTGGCGATGTGGAACAGCCCGTCGAGAATATCCTCGAGCATGGCGCAGTTCGACAGGCCCGAGCCGCAAAGGCCGGCAATCCGCTCGGCGTAGATGTCGTAGCCGGCGACGTCCTGCTTGGCGAGATTGTAAAGCCGTGCGACGTTGTGCGCTTCCTCGTCGGGAATGGCGAAAATGTCCTGAAACGCCGCGACCTCTTCCTGGGAAACCACCCCGTCAGCCTTCGCCATCTTGGCCGACAGCGCGATCATGGCCACGGAGAACGCCACCTTGCGGCGCGTTTCCGGGTCGCCGGCAAAGACCGTGCGCACGGTTTCAACCACGTTGGTGAACGCGGTGGAGGCCGTCCCGCCGACGGCGTCAAAAAGGCGTTTGAGCAGCGACATGAGTCCCGTTTAATCGATGAAGGCGGCAAAAGCGAGTGCGGTGCATTCCCGCTGGTATCAACTTAGTGAATGAATGAGGCGAGATTTGTCATTGGACGCTGCGCCGGTCCATGCGGCTTGTGGGCGCATGACACATTCGCAGCATACCGTCTCCGCCCCGCCCCTTTCCGGTTATCTGCTCGGTCTGATCGGCGTGATGATCTTCGCCGCGACCCTGCCGATGACACATCTGGCCCTCAACGGTTTCTCACCGGCCTTCATCACCTTTGGCCGCGCTTTCGGCGCTGCCCTCGTCGCGGCAGCCGCGCTCATCGTCCTGCGCCGGCCCCTGCCCCGCGAGCGTCGGGGAGAACTGTTTGCTGCCGGCCTGCTTCTCGCTTTCGGCTTTCCCGGCTTTTCCTCGGTCGCCATGCAGACCGTGCCGGCATCGCATGGCGGCATCGTCCTCGGCGTGCTGCCGCTGATGACCGCCTGCTTCGCGGCCCTGTTCGGCGGCGAGCGTCCGGGCCTGCTGTTCTGGGCGTTCGGAATTGCGGGAACCGTGCTGGTGGTCTCCTTCTCCCTGTCGGGTGTCGACATCACACCGGGCATCGGGGACCTGTGGCTCGGATGCGCCGCGCTCGCTGCGTCCTGCGGCTATGTGATCTCGGGCAAGCTTTCGCGCAGCATGCCCGGCTGGGAAGTCATCGCCTGGGCGCTTGTCTTCATTTCACCCATCTCGCTCGCCGGCACCCTGTGGTCGCTCGCCGGCGGCATCGACGATCCGGGCCCCTTCGAACTGGCGGGCTTCGCCTATCTGGTGCTCGGCTCGATGTTCGGCGGCTTCGTGTTCTGGAACCGCGGACTGGCGATCGGCGGCATCGCCCGCGTCGGCCAGGTGCAATTGTTGCAGTCCTTCTTCACCATCGCCTTTTCCGCAGTCTTGCTCGGCGAGGCGATCACCCCAGTCAAGCTCGCCTATGCCTTCGCCGTGGCGGTGGTGGTCTGGATGGGACGGAAGGCGAAAGTCGGCTGAGTTTTCACATGCTGGCGGCAGCGCGGGTCGCCTGGTCGTACTGGCCCGACATCACCCGCATGAGGGCTGCGATCTCGCTGACGCGCGCCTCGTCGAGACCCAGCGTGCGGATCGGTTCGACGAGCAGCTTTTCGCGCAGCCGGCGGTATTCGAGGCAATGGGACGTGCCTTTGGCGGTTATGCTCACCGTCTTCTCCTTGCCGCGCCGTCCACTCTCGACGAGCCCCAGCGCCTCGAGCTTCTTGAGCGCGTAGGAGACGACGTGCGTGTCCTCGATGTTGAACATCATGCACAGTTCGGCCTGGCTTTTGGCGCGCTCGCGGTGATTGACCGCATGGAGGATCTGCACCTCCATGCTCGACAGCCCGCCGCCATGGGCGGCGTTGGAGCAGGCAGCGATCCAGCGGTTATAGGCATTGCCGAGGATGACGAGCGCGAATTCGAGTTCGGAAAGCGAGGGCATGGCACCATCGGCCAGATGGGAGGCGGAAACGATCGGCCCGATCGGTACCTGCGTCGTGCTCATGAACCTTGTCCCCTTGCAATTCCCAGTGGGAGAAGCTTCGGCTTACGATGATAAAATGTCAATAAATTATTGACGTCATGCAAGTGACGTGGTTCTCATGAGGAACTCCGGACAAGGAAGGACAGGCGCATGGCTGAGGGCAAGTGGGATTTCTGGATCGACCGCGGCGGCACTTTCACCGACGTGGTTGGCAAGGCCCCAGACGGCGAATTGCACCAGCGCAAGCTCTTGTCGGAAAACCCCGAGGCCTACGAGGACGCCGCCATTCAGGGCATCCGCGATCTTCTCCGCGTCGCGCAGGACGAAGCGATCCCCGCCGGCCGCATCGGCGCGGTCAAGATGGGGACGACTGTTGCCACCAATGCGCTGCTCGAACGCAAGGGCGACCGGACGCTGCTCGTCATCACCAAGGGCTTCCGCGATGCGCTCAGGATCGCCTATCAGGCACGACCCGACATCTTCGCCAAGGAGATCATCCTACCCGAACAGCTCTACGAGCGGGTCATCGAGATCGATGAACGCATGTCCGCCAAGGGCGAAGTCCGCCACGAACCCGATATTGCGGCGCTGGAATCTGCGCTTGCCCAGGCTCGTGCAGCCGGCATCGATTCCGTGGCTATCGTGCTGATGCACGCCTGGCGCAATCCGGACCACGAGACCGCCGTCGAAGCCGCTTGCGAAAAGGCTGGCTTCTCCCAGATCTCCGTCAGCCACAAGGTTTCGCCGCTGATCAAGCTGGTCGGGCGCGGCGACACCACAGTGGTCGATGCCTATCTCTCCCCGATCCTCCGGCGCTATGTCGACCGGGTGGCCGGCGAACTGGGCGCCACCCCCGCCGGCGAGGACGGGCCGACGCTGCAGGTCATGATGTCCTCGGGCGGGCTGACGGCGGCCGACAAGTTCCGAGGCAAGGACGCCATCCTCTCGGGGCCCGCCGGTGGCGTGGTCGGCATGGTCGAGACGGCGGAACTCGCCGGCTATTCGCGCGTCATCGGCTTCGACATGGGCGGCACATCGACGGACGTCGCCCATTATGACGGCGACTACGAGCGAGCCTTCGACACCGAGGTCGCCGGCGTGCGTATCCGCGCGCCCATGATGCGCATTCACACGGTTGCCGCCGGCGGCGGCTCGGTGCTGCACGCCGACGAGGGCCGCTTCCGCGCCGGTCCGGATTCCGCCGGCGCCAACCCGGGTCCCGCCTGCTACCGTCGCGGCGGCCCGCTGACGGTGACCGACGCCAATGTGATGCTCGGCAAGCTGCAGCCGGATTTCTTTCCCGCGATCTTCGGTCCCGAGCAGGACAAGCCGCTCGACCGGGACGCAGTGGCGAAGCGCTTCGAGGAACTGGCCATCGACACGCCCGGCAAGTCGGCCGAGGAGATTGCCGAGGGCTTCGTGACCATCGCTGTCGAAAACATGGCCAACGCCATCAAGAAGATATCCGTGCAGCGCGGCTACGACGTGACCAAATATCTGCTCAACTGCTTCGGCGGCGCCGGCGGACAACATGCCTGCCTGGTGGCCGATGCGCTCGGCATGGGAGCGATCCTCATCCACCCCTTCTCGGGGCTTCTCTCCGCATACGGCATCGGCCTCGCCCGCGTCTTCGCCTCGCGCCAGCAGGCGCTGATCGCACCGCTCGACACGGACAGCAAGGCTGCCGTCGAGAAGCTCGTCGGCGAACTCAAGGCCGACGTCATCGCGGAGATGGCCGAACAGGGAATCGTCGCCGAGAAGGTCGCCGCCCGGCCGGTGCTGCAGCTTCGCTACGACGGCACCGACACCACCCTGCCGATCGCCATGGACGGCTTCGATCTCGCCCGCGCGCGCGCCGATTTCGAGACCGCGCACAAGGCGCAGTTCGGCTTCATCTATGACAACAAGGGGATCGTCATCGAGGCCGTATCGGTGGAGGGCACCGACACCTCCGGCGGCAAGCGCGAGGAAGCTGAGCACGCCCTCGACGCCCGCGAAACCGGCGAGAACGAGACCCGGCAGATCTATTCGGGCGGGAACTGGCACGACGCCAAGGTGATCCGCCGCGAGGAACTGAAGCCCGGCAACCGGATCAAGGGTCCGGCGCTCGTCATCGAACCCAACCAGACCATTGTCGTCGAACCGGGCTGGAGCGCCGAGATCAACGCCCGCGACCACGTGATCCTCACACGCCACGAGAAACTCGACCGCGCCATGGCGATCGGCACCGATCACGCCGATCCGGTGCTGCTCGAAGTCTTCAACAATCTCTTCATGTCGATCGCCGAACAGATGGGCGTGACGCTGCAGAACACCGCCTATTCGGTCAACATCAAGGAGCGGCTCGACTTCTCCTGCGCCGTCTTCGACCGTACCGGCGCGCTGGTGGCCAATGCCCCGCACATGCCGGTGCATCTAGGCTCGATGGACCGCTCGGTGGAGACGATCATCCGGCTCAACGAGGGCAAGATCAAGCCGGGCGACGTGTTTGCGCTCAACGCGCCCTATAACGGCGGCACCCACCTGCCGGACATCACGGTGGTCACGCCGGTCTTCGCCGACAATTCCGACACGGAGATCCTGTTCTGGGCAGCCTCGCGCGGCCACCACGCCGATGTCGGCGGCACGGCGCCGGGCTCGATGACGCCGCTCGCGACCACGGTCGACGAGGAAGGCGTGCTGATCGACAACTTCAAGCTGGTCGACCAGGGCCGCTTCCGCGAGAAGGAACTCGAGGAACTGCTGACAAACCACCCCTACCCGGTCCGCAACGTCACCCAGAACGTCGCCGACCTGAAGGCGCAGATCGCAGCCAACGAGAAGGGCGTGGCCAATCTTAGAAAGATGGTCGCCGATTTCGGGCTCGACGTGGTGGAAGCCTATATGGGTCACGTCCAGGACAACGCGGCGGAAAGCGTTGCTCGGGTTCTCGAGAAACTCACCGATTCCGAATACGCCTACGACACGGACACCGGCCAGACGATCCGCGTGAAGATCACCGTGGACCGGGACAAGCGCGAGGCGACCGTCGATTTCACCGGAACCTCGGAAGCACGCGAGAACAACTTCAACGCCCCCGAACCGGTGGCCCGCGCGGCCGTGCTCTACGCTTTCCGGGTGATGGTCGAAAAGCCGATCCCGATGAATGCGGGCTGCCTGAGGCCGATCAACATCATCATCCCCGAGGGCTCGATGCTCAAGCCTGCCTATCCGCGTGCCGTGGTAGCAGGAAACGTCGAGACCTCGCAGCATGTCACCAACGCGCTTTTCGGCGCCATGGGGGCGCTCGCCAACGCGCAAGGGACGATGAACAATCTCACCTTCGGCAACGACACCTACCAGTATTACGAGACGATCTGCTCGGGTACTCCGGCGGGCTACCAGAATGACGGCAAGGGTTTTTACGGCACCTCGGGGGTGCACACCCACATGACCAATTCCCGGCTGACCGACCCGGAGGTGCTGGAGATGCGCTTCCCCGTTGAACTCGAGGATTTTCATATCCGCGAGGGCTCCGGCGGCAAGGGCAAGTTCAATGCCGGTGATGGCACGCGGCGAACGCTGCGCTTCCTCGAACGGATGGAGATGGCGATCCTGTCGTCGCACCGGAACCGCCCGCCCGAGGGTATTGACGGAGGTGGCGCGGGAGAGGTCGGCCGCACCGAGATCCGCCGCACCGACGGCACGATCGAGGAATTGAAGGCCTGCGACCAGACGGTTCTCGAGGCCGGAGAAGCGGTGATCCTGACGACGCCGACGGCGGGCGGCGCGGGACGCGGCTAGGGGGCGATCCCTAGCCGACGACCTTGCGCAACAATCTCGCGCCATTCGGCTCGACACGCCGCGCGAGGTAGGACGCCTGATCTGCCGTCAGCGCCGGGCCCGCGCTCGCGCCTGTCAGCGTCGCGCGGGGAAAGCGCGTGGCAAAGGCCAGGTCATCGGCGGTATTGACCTCCTCGAACCGGAGTTCAAGCCGCATCGCATCGGCGAATATCGAAAGAGATTTTGTCATCTCCCCGCCGCAGGAGCCCTCCGCCGCCCTGCGCAGCCGGCCGATATCGATGCGCCAGCAGTCGACCGGCGAATTGGCGGCCCGCGCCCGGTCGAAGACACCGGCGACGAGATCGGCGGCGCATATCCGGATCCCCATGGCTCGCAGCGCTGCGACGTTGTCGTCCGCACTCGAATGCGGAATTTCTCCGAAGGCCCGGAAATCGACATCGATGATGAAGCGCTCGGGCCCGAGGCCCGCCTGGGTCATCCTTTCGCCCAGGCGATTGGCGACGCCCTTGCGCGAGAGAAGTTGCGCCGACAGGCTGACGGTGACCGTAAAATGGGCCGGCCAGCCTTTCATGTCGCGGATCACGCAATCGAGCAGCCACTCCTCGATTGCCGCCGCCGGGATAGGGCCGGACCGTCGGGCACCGTCTTCTTCCCCGGACCGGACGACGGCGGCAGAAAATCCCCTCAGCACAGCCGTGCCGGCTTCGTTGACCGGCCTGTACTCGACGCCGAGACGCCCCTCTTCCACCGCCTGCTTCACCGCTCGCTGCGCGCCGGAAACCATCATGTCCGGCTGACCGGCTCCGCCGACATTGAAGGCATGGCGAAGCTCGCCCTCGCCCTTGGCCCTGTACAGGGCCACGTCGGCACGCTTGAGCGCCGCCGAAAGTGTATCGTTGCCGCCTTTGAAGAAGGATACGCCGATACTGCCGGAGGTTTCGATCTCTGCACCCGCATGGTGAACCGTACGGAACACCTTCGTCGACAACATCCGCACGAAGGCCTCCATGCCGGCGACATCGCGGGGTCCTTCCGCCAGAACGGCGAACTCGTCGCCGCCGAGGCGATAGGCCCGGCATTCGAAATCGCATGCGGCGCGGAGTCGTCCGGCGAGCAGGCTCAACACCTCGTCGCCGGCATCGTGACCGAACGTGTCGTTGATTTCCTTGAAATCGTCGAGGTCCAGGAGAACGACCGCGGCAAGCGTGGTTTCCGCGTCTGCCGTGCCCGCCAATGTGGTGGTATCCCGTTTGAGCGCGTGCCTGTTGCCAAGCCCGGTGAGCGCGTCCTGATAGGCGAGACGATAGAGTTCGACCACGCCTGCACGCTCGGCCAGGAGAAGCCGGTCGGCCTGATCGAGCCGGCGCCCCGCGCGGGCCGCGAGATAGCCGAAGGCCAGCGCGGAGAGCACGATCGCGGCGTTGAAAAGCGGGCTGTTCGCCAGTGAATTGAAAAAATCAAGAAGGCCGTGCCCCATAGGGACCCCGGCCGAAAGACATACCAACGACGTCAAAGCGCCGATCGCCGAGCCCGCGATTGCATATCGCGCTTCCATGCTCGACGGAAAAATATTCAACGTCATGTCAAATACTCCCTCAAGGCCTGGAAGCATAAAGGGTCGACTTTTAACAAATGCTGAGAGGCGATCGCGGCGCGCAACGGTGGTTAAGGAACGGTTGCCGGAACCCGCGACGGGATGGCGGCAACGCTCGAATCCGTGTATCACCGGGCAATGCGAAAAATGCCATCGACGCCCGCGCGCGAACGCCCGACCGGTCTTCATACGGGGTTCGCCCCCTTTCTCGCCATGCTCGCAAGCGGGATTCTGGCTGCCTGCACCTCGACAACCGGCCCGGCCGACATTCTCTCTCCGGTATCACTGACCTCGACGACATCGGCAACCCGGGCCCTGCCCTATGCCGATTCCGACCCGATCGATTTCGGTGCCCGCACGCCGGCGCTGCATCCGGTCCATGGCATCGACGTATCGAAATACCAAGGCGAGATCGACTGGCCGGAAGTAAGGAAAGCCGGCGTCTCCTTCGCCTTCATCAAGGCGACCGAGGGTGGCGACCGCGTCGACGACCGCTTCGGCCGCTACTGGCGAGGGGCAAGTGCCGCGGGCATTCCACATGCGCCGTACCACTTCTATTACTTCTGCACCCCCGCCGAGGTTCAGGCCCGCTGGTTCATCCGCAACGTTCCGAAATCGGCGGTGAGGATGCCGCCCGTTCTCGACATGGAATGGAACCCCGCCTCGCCGAGCTGCAAGCTCAGGCCCGACCCGGCAACCGTACGCCGTGAGATGAAGACCTGGCTCGACATCGTCGAGCGGCACTTCGGCAAGAAGGCGATCATCTACACCACCGTCGATTTCCACCGTGAAAACATCGACGGCCATTTCCGCGACCACCAGTTCTGGCTCAGATCCGTGGCCGCCCATCCCGGGGACATCTATCCGAACCACCCCTGGAGCTTCTGGCAATATACCGGCACCGGAAACATGCCGGGCATCAAGGGCGATGTCGACATCAACGCCTTCGCCGGCACCCGCGCCGAATGGCGCGACTGGCTCGCCAAGCACGGCGGGTGAGGCGGTAAAGTGGTGCGGTCGCAATCGCGCCATGAAATGCGCTAGGCTTGCAGCGAACAGATATTCGGGAGACCTTCATGAAATCCACGTCCTTCGCCCTCGCCCTGCCGCTTGCCGCCCTGATGGCGGGATCGGCCGCTGCCCAGACCGCCGCCTGCGGCGGAGATTTCGGACAGTTCCTGCAGGGGGTGAAGGCCGATGCGGTGGCCGCCGGCGTTCCCGCCAATGTCGCGGAGAACGCGCTCGCCGGGCTTTCGCCCAACAGCAAGGTACTCTCGATGGACCGCTCGCAGGGGGTTTTCAAGCAAACGTTCCTCGAATTCTCCAAGCGCGTCGTCTCCGGTTCGCGCATGCAGATCGGCCAGAAGAAGATGCAGCAATATGCCGACACCTTCGCCCGCGCCGAACAGCAATATGGCGTACCGCCCGCCGTGATCACCGCCTTCTGGGCGCTGGAGACCGATTTCGGCGTCGTCCAGGGCGACTTCAACACGCTTCAGGCGCTCGCAACGCTCGCCCATGACTGTCGCCGGCCCGAACTCTTTCGCCCTCAGCTCATCGCCGCCCTCGAAATGGTTCAGCACGGCGATCTCGATCCACGCGGTACGACAGGCGCCTGGGCAGGCGAGATCGGCCAGGTACAGATGCTGCCCGAGGACATCATCGCCCACGGCGTGGACGGAAACGGCGACGGCCATGTGAAGCTGAAGGAGACGCCCGAGGACGTCATCATGACCGCGGCGAAGTTCATTCAGTCGCTCGGCTGGCGCGCCGGCGAACCCTGGCTCAAGGAGGTCGCGCTGCCCACCCGGATGCCGCTCGACAAGTCCGGTCTGGACCAGGGAATGACCACCGCCGACTGGCTGAACATGGGCGTGACGTTCCGGGACGGCTCGAGCCCTGCGGGTCCGCTGCCCGCCGACCTCCTGCTGCCACAGGGCAAGGACGGTCCGGCGTTTCTGGCCTTCCCGAATTTCGACGTCTATCTCGAGTGGAACAAGAGTTTCATCTACACAACCTCGGCCGCCTATTTCGCGACCCGCCTCGCCGGCGCAGAGCGCTACAATGCCGGCACCGCCGACAACGGGCTGAGCGACGGCGAGATGAAGGCGCTGCAGCAGAAGCTGGCGGCCAAGGGCCACGATGTCGGCGACATCGACGGAATTCTCGGCGGCGGAACGCGCACTGCCGTCCGCACAGAACAGATGCGCCTCGGCATGCCCGCCGACGGCTGGCCGACGCGAGAACTGCTCAACGCCCTGTAAGACGCGGTCGGACGGATCAGCCCGGCGCGCGCGGCGTTGCCGGCGTCGGGTTTTCCGCAGGATCTGATGTCGTATCCGTCGCTCGCGCGGCCTCGGCGGCCGGACTGGACGTTTCGGCCTTGACCGGCTCTGCTGGCGGCATCTTCGCACGCGCCTTCCGGCTGCGCTTCTGGTAGACGGCAAAACGGGCGGCGCGGTATCTCAGCCGCCCCCACCAGAATGCCTCGCTGAGGGATTCGCGGCGGCGTCCGACCGACCCCAGTTCTCCTTCATAAGCAAGGCGCAACGCCTCCCGGTAGGTACCGAGCCCGCTCGCGGCGATCCGCTCGACGCGCTCCATCAGGTTGAACCAGATCGGCGATACCAGAAGGGATACGGCGGTGATCGCGATCGCCAGCCGGTAGATGTCGTAGCCGAGCGCGCGCGAGGACAGGCCGGCGGCGGCGAGCACGAAGGAAAACTCGCCGATCTGCGCCATCGACAGACCGGCCACCAGCGCCGTCTTCGGCTCCGAGCCGGTGGCGCGCAGCAGCGCGATATTGAAGACGGTCTTGACCGCAATCACCAGGAACGAGGCGGCAAGCACCAGAAAGATGTTGGCGACGATGAAGTCGAGGTCGATCAGCAGCCCGATCGAGAGGAAGAAGACGACGACGAGCACCGACTGGATGGGCTCTATCACCGGGATGACGCGCGAGCGCAGATTGGAATTGCCGGCGATGATACCGGCGAGAAACGCGCCATAGACCGGCGACAGGCCTGCCAGGCCGGACAGGGCGGCGGCGAGAAAGCACAGCGCCAGCGAGCCGAGAGCGAGAAGATCGACATTCTCCGCGATAGCCGAGGCAAAGGGGAGCTTGAGTTTCGGGTGCTTGCCGAACCACCAGAGGATGCCGCCGAGCAACGCCACGGCGACGACCACCTTGAAGACGACCTCTCCGACATCGAAGGCCCCGCCGCCGAGGCTCGAGACGAGGATCAGCATCGGCACGACGGCGAGATCCTGCGCGATCAGCACGCCGACGGCCACGCGGCCCGGTTCGGAGCGCAGTTCTCCCATGCCGTCAAGCATCTTCATAGCCACGACAGTCGACGACAGCGCGATGATAAAGCCGAGGATAATGCCCTCGGCGAGGCTGGCGCCGAGCCAGAGCGTGAAAATGGCCGCAAGCAGCATCGAGACGATGAGCTGCCCGCCCGCCACCAGGGTCGCCTGCCTTAGGCTGGTGATGAAGGCCTTGATCGACAATTCCATGCCGATGAAAAACAGGAGCACCACCACGCCCATCTCGGCGAGCAGAGAGACGTTTTCCGATTCCTCGATCACGCCGAGACCGGTGGGGCCGAGCGCGAGACCCGCCAGGATGAACCCGACAAGCGGCGGCTGGCGCAGATACATGAAGCCGAGGCCGAGAATGGCGGCCACTGCCACCGCGATGGCGATCCCCACCAGTGGATCGCCGCCATGGGCGACCTGACCGACGACCTCTACCGCTTCCGCGATCTGTTCTTCCACACCACGCTCCGCTGACGAACAATTCGGGAGAGAGTAGCCCGCTGCGCCGGACGAGGGCAACTGCCTGCCCAACGGCTCGACCCACCGCTTCAAACGCGGCGAGTTCCGGGAGACACGTTTTGCTTGCCGCACACAAGCATGCAGCTACCGCTTGTGATTATACTAGAATGTCAGTATGAAATTCGGATCATGTGGTGCAGTTTCCGTGTGATACCGAGGAGAAATGAAAACGGGCCTTGATCGGGTCGACATAGTTTTGGGAGGAACTATCAATGAAAATTCAGGATCTTGCTTTGGCGGCGCTGGCTTCGACCATGCTTGTTGCCGTGTCCGGGCCGGCACTTTCCGCACCGCAGACGCTGAAATGGGCGCATGTCTATGAAGCCAGCGAGCCGTATCACACCTGCGCGGTCGCGGCGTCGGATCTGCTGTCCAAGGCCACCGACGGGCGCTACGACATCGAGGTGTTTCCGGCGTCCTCGCTCGGCAAGGAAGTCGACATCAACGAAGGCCTGGGTCTCGGCACCGTCGACATCATCTACACCGGGCAGCTGTTTGCAGGCCGGTCCTACGGCCCGATCGCCATCGGCGGCGCGCCTTACATGTTCCGCGACTATGATCACTGGGACAAGTACCGCAACTCAGACCTCTTCAACGAAATGGCGAAGGGCTATGAGGACGCATCGGGCAATCACATCACCTCGATGACCTATTACGGCCAGCGCCACGTCACCTCCAATGTCGAGATCAAGACGCCGGAGGACCTGAAGGGGCTCAAGATCCGCGTTCCGAACGCGCCGCTCTACATGATGTTCCCGAAGGCCGCAGGCGCCAACCCCACCCCGATCGCGTTTGCCGAGGTCTATCTGGCGCTGCAGCAGGGCACGGTCGATGCCCAGGAAAACCCCCTGCCGACCATCCAGGCCAAGAAATTCTACGAGGTGCAGAAATACATCACGCTGACCGGCCACATCAGCGATGCGCTGATGACCATCGTCGGCGGCCCCACCTGGGGTTCGATGAGCGAAGAGGACCGGACCGCGCTCGATGGCGTGCTGGACGAGACCGCGGAATGCGCAAGCTCCCAGATCATCCAGAAGGAAAAGGACCTGGTGCAGTGGTTCAAGGACAATGGCGTGACCGTCAACGAGGTTGACCGCACGCCGTTCCGCGAAGCCACCATGAAGCTGCACAACGGCCCCGACGCCACCTGGGATCAGGCAACCTACGACAAGCTGCAGGCCATCGAGTAACCGAAGCCGGAATACACAGGTTGCGCGGCGGCTTTCGGGCCGTCGCGTATCAGTCGCTTCGGAGGTTGCCTTATGTCACCTGAAGACAAGAACAACGATCCTCCCTCGATCGCCGACCTGATTCACGAGGAAGACGAGGACCTCACCGGGTACCAATGGGACGACGGGCTGGTTCTGGTCGTCTTCTGGACTCTGGCGTTCGTGGTTTTCCTGCAGTTCTTCACCCGCTACGTGCTCAATGATTCGCTCGGCTGGACCGAGGAGATCGCGCGCTTCCTGCTGATCGCGGTCACCTTTCTCGGCGCCGTCATGGCGGTCCGGCGCGAAAGCCAGATCGCCGTGGAACTCGCCTTCCGCTGGCTTTCGCGGCCGGTGCGCAAGGCGCTGCAATATTTCATAGATCTTGTCTCGATCTGCTTTTATGGCTTCATGGGCTTTCTGTGCGCCCAAGTGGCTGCGCGGACACAGCAGAAAATGGTGTCCATCGATTTCCCCAAATCCTCGATCTACTGGTTCATCTGCGCCTGTTTCGCGGCCATGACCCTTTATGCGCTCATCGCCTTCTGGCGTCACGTCCGCACCGGCAGCTCTCGGCTGATCGATCCCGAAACCGTCAAGGCCATGGGCCCGTCGCTGTAACCGAGGCATGCCATGCTCCTGACCCTTCTTTTTGTTCTGGTTTTCGGACTGATCGCGCTCGGCGTTCCCGTGGCGATCGCGCTTGCCGGTTCCTCGCTGGTCTTCATCCTGATCGACGGCAATGTCCCCGGCCTCGTCGTCGCCCACCGAATGATCAACGGCGTTGATTCCTTTCCGTTGCTCGCCGTGCCCTTCTTCATCCTCGCCGGAAACCTGATGAACACCGCCGGCATCACCGAGCGGATCTTCGACTTCGCCAAGGCCCTGATCGGCTGGCTGCCGGGCGGGCTGGGGCACGTCAATATCGGCGCCTCGGTGATCTTTGCCGGCATGTCTGGCACGGCCGTGGCCGATGCCGGCGGGCTGGGCGCCATCGAGATCAAGGCCATGCGCGACGCCAAATACGATCCGGGCTTCGCCGTCGGCATCACCGCCGCCTCGTCGACCATCGGCCCGATCATCCCGCCCTCTTTGCCAATCGTCATCTATGGCGTGGTCGCCGGCGCCTCGATCGGGCAACTGTTTGCAGCCGGGCTCATTCCGGGCCTGCTGATGGCGGTGGCGCTGATGATCATGGTCGCCTTCTATGCCCACCGCCACCGATATCCGCGCGACCAGGCCTTCCGGTTTGGGATCCTGGGCGGCGCCTTCATCCGCGCCTTCCTGTCGCTCCTGACGCCCGTGATCATCGTTGGCGGCATTCTCACCGGCGCCTTCACGCCCACGGAAGCCGCCATCGCAGCTTGCGTCTGGGCGCTGATTCTCGGCCTTTTCGTCTACCGGACCCTGACCCTGCGCCGGTTCCTCAAGGTGTCGATGGACACGATCGAAACCACCGCCGTGGTGTTGTTGATCGTCGCCGCAGCCTCGATCTTTGCCTGGATCCTGACCTCGAACCGCGTGCCCGAGCATTTTGCCGCGCTGCTCCTGAGCGTCTCGGAAAACCCGATCATCATCCTGCTGCTGATCAACCTGATCCTGCTGGTGGTTGGCTGTTTCATGGAAACGGTGGCGGCGATCACCATCCTGGTGCCGGTGCTGCTGCCGATCGCCATCCATGTCGGCATCGATCCCGTCCATTTCGGCGTGATCCTGGTGCTCAACCTGATGATCGGGCTGCTGCCCCCGCCGGTCGGCATGGTTCTCTACGTGCTTTCGCGCGTGGCCAAGGTACCGTTCGAGCGCTGCGTGAGCGCCACCGCACCGTTCCTCATTCCGCTGTTTGCGGTGCTGTTGCTGGTGACCTTCTTTCCGGTCTTCACCATGTGGCTGCCGACGCTCATCTACCGCTAGGCATCCTCAGAGCTTGTCGAACTCGTCCTTGTCGCGCGGCATCAGCATGACGGCAGACGCCATCACCGCGAAGCCGAAGGTGACACCAAAGGAATTGAACAGGATGAAATAGGCAACGAGGCGGCTGCGCGAATGGTTCACCAGATCGCCGAAACCATTGATATTGAAATAGAGAACGGCCGCCGCGATCAGCCAGCCGATGAGGACGCCGAAAGCGGTATTTACGATGAGAAAGCGGATAAGCTTGGGCATGTGCCTCGTCCTTGCGCGTGCGGCCTGTCGCCTGTCCGCGCCATTCAGTGTGCCATAGCTCCGGCCTCCGGCGCAAGCAACGCATGCACGAAACAATATATGTACCCTGGGACGATTCCTGTCAGTCGCCCATCGTTTCCAGGCTCGCATAGCTCTCCGGCGCGCCCTCGCCTTCGAACGGGGTTGTGACCTCGACGAAATCGTCGGGATAGAAGCCGTTGAAGCGGGTCCTCAACGACAGCGAATAGGCACCGATATGACCGATCTCGATCCAGTCGCCGGTATCGATCGTCTCGGGCAGCCAGAACGGTCGCGACAGGATGTCAACGGAATCGCAGGTCGCCCCGCAGACGCGGAACGGCACGATCTTCTCCGGATCGCCATTGCGGATCTTGCGCGCCGGGTCGGGGATAAAGCGCGCCGGCAGCGTGATCTTACCGGTCCAGCTATCCGACAGCGAAGCCCAGATCCCGTCATTGATGTAGAGCCGCCGGCCCTTTCTGAGCATCACCCGGACAATCAGCGAGAAGGCACGCGCGACGATCACCCGGCCGGGCTCGGCAGTCAGCGGCAGTTCGTCGAATTCCCACTCGGTGATGTCGGAGCGGATGCTCGCCATCAGGTCTTCGAGCGAGGGCATTTTCTGGTGCTTGCGCGCGGGATCCTCCCCGTAGGTCGCCGGAAAGCCGCCGCCGACATCGAGGCCGGCAAGCTGCACGCCGGCGCGGTTGCGCACCCAGTCCGCCGAGCGCAGCGCGGATTCATAGCTCTCCGCCTCCTCCACCTGGCTGCCGACATGGAAGCAGAGACCGACCTTGAAGCCGATGCGGTCGAGCCGCTGGACGAGTTCGACGGCGTGTCCGGGCGCAGCGCCGAATTTCTTCGACAATTCGTAGGTCGCGTGTCCCTTGGTCTGCAGCCGCACATATATGGTGATCGAGCCGGGATCGAGATCGAGCGCGCGGACGATCCTCAAGACCTTGGCGATCTCGTCCTCGTGGTCGAGCGACATGACGCGGATACCATAGGTTTCGAGCGCCAGCCGGATGTCGGACTGCGCCTTGACCGGGTGCATGTAGAGCATCTCCGCATCGGGCGAGGCTTCGCGCACGGCGGCAAATTCGCCGGGCGACGCCACGTCGAAGATCTTTACCCCGGCCTCGACGAGACGGGACAGAACCATCGGCTCGCCATTGGTCTTCACCGCATAGGCCGTATCGCCAGGAAACAGCGACATGAATTGCCTGGCATCGGCCTTGAGGATGTCGGGACGGAAACAGTAGAGCGAGTGATCCGGGCGCAGTTCGAGCGCTGCTTCGGTTCCCGTCGAGAATTTGCGCATGAAATCTCCAGTGGTTCGCCGGCCCTATCGTTCACCTGCAAACTTGCGGACCGGCAATCCTGCACATAGGGCACGCCGGCAATGCGTCGAGCCGGGGGCTTGGCGACAACTCACGGACCTATCAGCGGAATTGATTCTACCTTGCCTTTCAACCGCCATAGGATCGCGTCACAAAAGCTGAAGCAAGATGCCAAATCCGGTACTTCGGGCAGGGAGACTAGGAATGCTGAAACTTCTTGGGCGGACTTCGTCCATCAATGTGCGCAAGGTGCTCTGGGCCTGCGACTATCTCGGACTTCACTACGACCGGGAGGATTGGGGTCGCGGCACGCGTCCGACCTCCGAGCCCGAGTTTCTGGCGCTCAACCCGAACGCCCAGGTTCCGGTGCTGGTCGACGGGGACTTCGTACTCTGGGAATCCCACGCGATCCTGCGCTATCTCGCCACCACCGAGGGCGACAGCGCGCTGCTGCCGCAGGACATTCGTCCGCGTGCCATCGTCAACCAGTGGCTCGACTGGTATGCGACCGAGATGAGCCCGGCGATGAGCTACGGCTTCCACGCGCTCGGCCGCAAGACGCCGGGCCATGAGGACCGAGGTCGGATCGAGGAGTCGGTCAAGGCGACACGCAAATGTCTCGGCATTCTCGAACAGACCCTTGCCGACGGTCGTGCTTTCATCGCCGGCGACATCTTCACCCTGGCTGATATTCCGGTGGCGCTCGGCCTCAACCGCTGGCGGCAGTTGAAGCTCAAGGGTGAGACGGACTGCCCGCGTACCGACCGCTATATGGAGCGCATTTCGGGCGTGCCGGGTTCCGATCCCTGGTGCACCGGCTCTTACGATTGAGTTCGTGACCTAGGAGACCGGCCGGTTTCGGGTGGCGCCCACCCGCTTTCGGGTTAAGGAAGGCGGAAAGACCAAACCAAGGTATCCCCGCATGTCCCGGCCCGCCAGTTCGCCATCATCGGTTCCCGCCATCTCCCCCGCCTCCATGGATCTCGCCACCTGGGGGATGCTGATCGCGCTCGGGATGATCTGGGGCGGCTCGTTCTTCTTCGCGCGGGTCGCCGTGCAGCACATTCCGCCGATCACGCTGGTTCTCTTGCGTGTCGTGCTTGCCGCGATCGCGCTTCACCTCGCCTTCGGTCGCATGCCGGGATTTTACCGGACCCTGCGGGCGCGGGCACCGGAACTTCTGGTGCTGGGCATTCTCAACAACGCCATTCCCTTCACCCTGATCTTCGCCGGGCAGACGGTGATCGGCGCAGGTCTCGCCTCGATCCTCAACGCCACCACGCCGCTCTGGACGGTACTGATCGCGCAGGCCTTCACCGAGGACGAGAAGATCACCGCGGCCAAGCTTCTCGGCTGCGGACTTGGACTGGCAGGCACGATCCTTCTCATCGGCCCCGCGGCGTTCGACCGTACAGACACGCCGGTCTGGCCAATGCTGGCGGTCATCGGCGCGGCGATGTCCTATGGATGCGCGGCGACCTGGGGCAAGCGCTTCCGTGGCGTGCCCCCGCGCATGGTGGCCACCGGACAGTTGACCGCCTCGAGCCTCGTAATGCTACCGCTGGCGCTCGTCGTCGACGCACCCTGGACGCTTCCCCTCCCGCCGCTCGACGTCATTCTGGCGACGCTGGCGCTGGCGCTTCTCTCCACCGCCTTCGCCTATGTGCTTTTCTTCCGCATCCTGTCGCGCGCGGGCGCAACAGGCACCTCTCTGGTCACGCTGCTGGTTCCACCAGCCGCGATCCTGCTCGGAGTGCTCTTTCTCGGCGAGAATCTGTCGATAACCGAGCTCGCCGGCCTCGCCCTCATTGCGGTCGGCCTCCTGACGCTCGACAATCGCCTCCGGCTTCGCCGCCCACAAGCGGCATGAATAAGCCCTAGGGGGCCACGAGGCGGGGGGAACGGACTTGGCTGGGCAGATGATGTCGCTCGCGGCGCTTGTCGCCGCGCGTGAGACGGGAAAGGCGAGGCCGGAGCACATGGTGGCGCTGGCACGCGACGCGGTCGCCCGGCGCGACGGCGAGATCAAGGCGTTCTGCCACGTCGCAGCCGAGCCCGAGATAAGCGCGGAAGGTCCGCTCGCCGGCGTGGCGATCGGCGTCAAGGATATCTTCGACACCTTCGACATGCCCACGACCTACGGTTCGCGGGCCTACACCGGTCACCGGCCGATGACGGACGCCGCAATCGTAGCGCTGGCACGACGGCGGGGCGGCACCATTCTCGGCAAGACCGTAACAACGGAGTTCGCCTATTTCGATCCCGGCCCAACGGTCAATCCGCACAATACCGCGCACACGCCGGGCGGCTCGTCGTCGGGGTCGGCGGCCGCGGTAGCCGCCGGCATGGTTCCCGCCGCGATCGGCACACAGACGGGTGGATCTATCGTCCGCCCGGCGTCCTTTTGCGGCGTCGCGGGCTACAAGCCGAGCTTCAGGCTGCTGCCGACCACCGGGATGAAGCACTTTTCGCCATCGCTCGATACGGTCGGTCTGTTCGCAGCCACCATCTCCGACGTGGCGCTGTTCGCCCACCTCCTGACCGGCCGGCCGCTCAATCCCGAGCCCGTCGACATCACGTCGACGCGCATCGGCATCTATTTCTGCGGCGAACTTGAAACCGCAAATGCCGAAATGCAGGGGGCGCTCGAACGGGCGGCGGAAGCGGCAACTGCGGCGGGCTTCCGGCTTGTGGCGATCAACGAGCCCGAAGAGAACGCACGTGCCCGCGCAGCCCACGCAACCCTGCAGAATTTCGAGGCCGGAATGAGCTGCGGGCCGGACCTCGCGCTATTCGAGGAGCAGCTGAGCGACAAGCTCAAGCTCGTGCTCAGGGACGGGCTCGCCACCCCGCCCTCGGTCTACGACGATGCGAGACGGGCCGCCAAGCGCGGGCGGGGCGCGACACGCAGGCTGTTCGACGAGGTCGATGTCCTGCTCACACCCTCCGCGCCCGGCGCGGCGCCCGCAGGCCTGTCGTTCACCGGCGATCCCCGCTTTAACAAGCTCTGGACGCTGATGGGCACACCGACGGTCAACATCCCGTTTTTCAAGGATAAATCGGGCCTGCCGCTTGGCATTCAGGCGGTTGGCCGCTTTGGCCAGGATCTGCGGCTGCTCTCCGTCGCCCGGGCTTTGGAACAGGCGTTCGCGGCGTAAAAGCCCGGGCCGGAGATGGGTCGCGGCAAATTTGTTCACAGCCCGCCGCTTTTAATTCCTAACAATTCGTGAAGACGCCCGTTTACCACGATGTTTCATCATCTTAGCGCTGAAAACGGTGATGGATTTCCACGGCGCAACCGCAATGCAGCATAAAATTCGCTTTCGCGTCGCCCGGTCAGCCCTTAATATGAAAGCTACCAACGCAAGGAGGACCGCGATGGGGTTTACGCAATCTGTCAATGCCCTAGTGATCTGTGCTGCGTTTATCTTCGTCGGAGCCATGCTGTTCATCTGAGGCTCACCCCCGCCCCCTCAACGACGAAGTAGAAGCCAAAAAAAACAGGGAGGCAGGAGCGCAATGCTCCTGCCTTTTTCTTTCCCCGTTCTTCCGCTGCCCGTTACTTCGCCCAGCTTACCTGGCCAAGGATACCGTGTCCGCCTGCCCTCAGGCGGCGGCATCAACGCCCTTGCCGTTCTTGCCGCCGTTGCCGCGCAGGCCGAGAAGGTGGCAGATGGCATAGACGAGCTTGGCGCGGTTCATGGTGTAGAAGTGGAATTCGTCGACACCGCGCTCGACGAGATCGTGCACCTGTTCGGCGGCGACTGCGGTGGCGACCATCGCCCGGGTTTCGGGATCGTTTTCCAGTCCCTCGAAACGGCGGGCAAGCAGATCGGGCACCGATGCGCCGCACATGGTCGCGAAACGCGCCACCTGCGCGAAATTGTGGATCGGCATGATGCCCGGCACGATGGGAACGAAGATGCCGGCCTTGCGGACCCGCTCGACGTAACGCTCATAGGCGTCGTTGTCGTAGAAGAACTGGGTAAGCGCGCGGGTGGCCCCCGCATCGACCTTGCGTTTCAAAAGATCGATGTCGAGCGCGAAATCAGGGCTCTCCGGATGCTTTTCCGGATAGGCCGCGACCGAGATCTCGAAATCGCCGAGCCCGCGCAGCCCTCTGGCGAGCGCCGCGGCGTTCTCGTAGCCGCCGGGATGCGGACGGTAGGTCGCCCCCACCCCTTCGGCCGGATCGCCACGCAGGGCGACGAAATGCTTGACGCCGGAGGCGGCGAATTCGCGCGCCACCTGATCGACGTCCTCGCGTGTGGCATCGACGCAGGTCAGGTGCGCGGCCGGTGACAGACCCGTCTCGCCGATGATGCGCGCGACCGTATTGAGCGTCGGCTGCTTGGTGGAACCGCCCGCGCCATAGGTGACGGAGACGAAATCCGGATTGAAGGGCGCCAGCCGCGAAATGCTCTCCCAGAGCTGGCTTTCCATGTCGCCGTTCTTGGGCGGGAAGAACTCGAAGGAAACCTTGATGCGACCGGCGAGGGTCGGCGAGTTGAAGCGGGTGGACATGTCAGGCGGTTCCTGTCGGCAGGAGAGAAGTGTCGGCGATCAGCAGGCGCGGATCACGCGCCAGCCAGAGTGTGACGGTGAGTGCGCCCTCCCGGCCGGGTCCCGGCGGCAGGTCGACGATCTCATCGAGGGCGAGACCGGCCTGTACCATCCATTCGGCAACGCTCTCGTGGGAAAAGCCGAGGCGGACATGGGCGTGCTCGGAGCGCAGCTCCTCATGGGCGTGGGGGGCGAAATCGATGATCAGCAGCCGGCCGCCCGGCGCCAGCATGCGCGCGGCCTCGGCTATCGCCGGCGCGGGATCCTGCAGGAAGTGCAGCACCTGATGGATGGTGATGAGGTCGAACTCGTCATTGTCGAGCGGCAGGTTGTAGATATCGCCCTGCCGGACCGAAGCGTGATTGACGCCCGCATCGTCGAGCTGGGTGCGGGCGATCGCCAGCATGTCGCGGCTGGCATCCACGCCGATGCCGCGCCGGAACCTGTCGGAAAGAAGTTCGAGCATGCGGCCGGTACCGGTGCCGAGATCAAGCAGCGCGTTGAAGGGATTTCGACCGAGCAGCCGCAGGATTTCCGCCTCCACCTGGTCTTCCGGAACGTGCAGCTTGCGCAACTCGTTCCAGCCCTCGGCATTGGCGGAGAAATAGGCCTGCGCGCGGTCGGAACGGGCCTGCTTGATAGCCTTGAGCCGCTCGGCATCGCGGTTGAGAACGGTATCCGAATGGGCCGTCGCTTCCAGCACCCGATTGACGAGGGAGGCGCGCAAACCGTCACCCACCAGCCGGAAGTAGGCCCAGGCGCCTTCCTGATAGCGCTCGACCAGACGCGCCTCGCCGAGAAGCTTGAGGTGGCGCGAGATGCGGGGCTGCGACTGGCCGAGAATGTCCGTCATTTCCGAAACCGTGAGATCGCCGGCAGCGAGAAGCGCGATCAGACGAAGCCGGGTCGGTTCGCCGGCCGCCTTGAGCACTTCGACACTTTCTTCCAGACTGAGGGGCGACTGAGACAGCATGCTTACTCCACAAACGATATAAACATATCTTTATATCATTCGTAAAAGTGTCGCAAGACCCGTGTCGCCGACGGACAGGGTTTTGTCGCAAGAATGCGGAACCAGACTGATGCACTCGCCCGGCTCAGCGTCCGTCAGTCTTCCGTTCGGCCGGAGCCGGTACGATTGCGCTCGTAGTGATGCGGAAGCGCAAAGTCCGGCAACCACGCCTCCCGCCGGGTCGACCAGAGCTCATAGCTCGGCATGAACTGGTCAGGCGCATCGAAAGCCCCGAGCGCGATCTCGATCTCGTCGTCGGAGACCCCGAAAACCGAAGATCCGCACTCCGGACAGAAATGACGGCCGAGATGATCCCGCGTCTCTCCCTCGGTCGCCACCGCCTCTGTCGGGAAGATTGCCGAGGCGCCGAACAGCGATCCGGAATGCTTGCGGCAGTCGAGACAATGGCAGATGCCGACGCGCCAGGGTTTCCCGGTCGCTGTAAAGCGCACCTTCCCGCACAGGCAGCCGCCGCTGATCTTGTCCATAGTCCGATACTCCTTCCCGCAAGTTGCGCTGAACAGAACCCTTCAGGGGCGATAAATCCACTGGTCGGGAATGGCGACCGTGATCTCCTCACCGCTCTCGATGACGCCCGGCTTTTCCACGCGCACGACCAGACCGCGCCGCTTTCTGGCATTGGCCGGGAAGGCGAGCGCCAGATCTGTCTGGCCGCGATCCGGATAATGCGCGGCGATGGAGGCGCCGGAGAACTTGCACGGCACGTTGGCGCCGTCGACCCGGAGCGTCACCCCGCCCGAAAAGAAGAACTGCGTGCGCGGCGGCACCAGCGAAAGAAGCCGCAAGCCCTCGACCACCATGTTGGCGCCGATCCATTCCGGCTCGATCCGCTCGATCCCCATCAGTCCCGCGACATGAGCCATCTCGTCCTCGGCAACCAGCGTGAGCTGGCGCTCGTTGCACATCTCGGTCCCGCGCGGATACCACGGCTCGCGGCTGCCCGACTTGCGTGAATGGCCGTAGTGATAGTCCCCGACGATACCGGCGATTTCCACCTCGAGCCGCTTCACCTCGACCGTTTGCATCTCGTTTCCAGGCGCCGCCAGCAGCTTCGCCGCCCGCGCCTTGACCCGCCGGCCCGGCACGATCTCCGGATGCTGCATGTCGAGTTCGGGAAAGAGGGATGATGCGTTGGTTTCAAGACTCATGAGGCGGCTCCGGCGGCATGATGGTTACAACCGCAAGGCTATAACCGGACGCCCGCTGATGGAACAGCGTGAATGGGTGATGATTACCAGGACGCCCGTTCCGAACCGTCCCAGTTCCAGAACCGGCCGGTGGTCTCGATCGTCAGGTCTTCAGCCAGATCGATGATGCCTTTCGCGCTTTCCTCGGCCGAGATGTCGGCCGAAGACCCGCCCATGTCGGTGCGCACCCAGCCCGGATGCAGATTGGCGACCGCTATGCCGTCGTCGCGCAATTCGGTTGCAAGCGCCCGCCCGATCTTGTTCACGGCCGTCTTCGAGGTGCGGTAGGCGATATTGCCTGCGCTGTCGTTCAGGTCGCCCATCTGGGACGACACGATCAGCACCTTGCCCGCGTCACTCTCGCGGATCGCCGGGAGGAAGGCCTGGGTGACCATCAGCGGGCCGAGCGCATTGACCTGAAGCGTCCGCAGAAAGCCGTCCATGTCGTCCACGGAGAGCGGCGTGCCAGAGGGCCCCATGACGCCCGCATTGTTGATGAGGATGTCGACCGGGCGGTCGAGTTCGCTCGCCGCTTTCGCCAGATCATCGCGATCGGTGACGTCGAGAACGAGCGGCGAAAACCCGTCGTGCTTGACGAGGTCGCCGAAATCGTTCTCCTGCCGCGCCGTGCCGATGACCTCATGGCCCCGCGACAAGGCTTCTTCCGCAAGCGCGCGGCCGACGCCGCGCGAGACGCCGGTGATGAGAATGGTCGTCATGCTCTGCCCTTTGACTGGTTCTTGTTCGAGAAAACCAAAAGGTAGGGGGCGATGCCTGTCCGGCAACGCCCCCCTTTGGAAATCACGATGAGAGGCTGACGCTTCTCCTACCGCGTCAGCCGCTTGTAGGTCACGCGCTTCGGGTTGACCGAGTCCGGGCCGAGGCGGCGGATCTTGTCCTGCTCGTAGTCCTCGAAGTTGCCTTCGAACCATTCGACGTGGCTGTCGCCCTCGAAGGCGAGGATGTGGGTTGCCAGGCGGTCGAGGAACATGCGGTCGTGGCTGATGATGACGGCGCAGCCGGCGAAATTCTCGAGCGCTTCCTCGAGCGCGCCCAGCGTCTCGGTGTCGAGGTCGTTGGTCGGTTCGTCGAGGAGGAGAACGTTACCGCTTTCCTTGAGGAGACGCGCCATGTGCACGCGGTTGCGCTGGCCGCCCGACAGGTTGCCGACCTTCTGCTGCTGGTCGCCGCCCTTGAAGTTGAAGGCGCCGCAATAGGCGCGGCTGTTCATCTCGTGCTTGCCGAGCTTGATGATGTCGTTGCCGCCGGAGATGACCTCCCAGACGGTCTTGTCGGCCGGCAGCGTGTCGCGGCTCTGGTCGACATAGGAGAGATTGACCGTCTCGCCGATGGTGATCGTGCCGGAATCGGGTTCTTCCTGACCGGTGATCATGCGGAACAGCGTGGTCTTGCCGGCGCCGTTCGGGCCGATGACGCCGACGATGCCGCCGGGGGGCAGCTTGAAGGTCAGGTTGTCGATCAGCAGACGGTCGCCATAGGACTTGGAAATGCCTTCGACGTCGATGACCGTGTTGCCGAGACGCTCGCCGACCGGAATGACGATCTGCGCCTCCCCGGGACGACGGTCCTCGGCGGATTTGACCAGTTCGTCATAGGCGCGGATACGGGCCTTCGACTTTGTCTGACGGGCTTTCGGCGAGGAGGCGATCCACTCCTGCTCGCGCGCCAGCGTCTTCTGGCGGGCCGCTTCCTCGCGGCCTTCCTGCTGCATGCGCTTGGCCTTGGCCTGCAGATAGGCAGTGTAGTTGCCCTCATAGGGAATGCCGCGGCCGCGGTCGAGTTCGAGGATCCAGCCGGTGACGTTGTCCAGGAAGTAGCGGTCGTGGGTAATCATCATCACGGCGCCGGGATATTCGCGCAGGTGCTTTTCGAGCCAGGCAATGGTCTCGGCGTCGAGGTGGTTGGTCGGCTCGTCGAGGAGAAGCAGGTCGGGCTGGCGCAGCAGCAGCTGGCAGAGCGCCACGCGGCGCTTCTCGCCGCCGGAGAGATTGTCGACATTGGCTTCGCCGGGCGGGCAGCGCAACGCTTCCATCGCCATCTCGACCTGGCTTTCCAGATCCCACAGGTTCTGGGCGTCGATGACGTCCTGGAGCTTGGCGCCTTCCTCGGCGGTCTCGTCGGAATAGTTCATCATCAGTTCGTTGTAGCGGTCGACGATGGCCTTCTTGTCTGCCACGCCTTCCATGACGTTCTCGAAGACCGTCTTGGAACTGTCGAGCTGCGGCTCCTGCGGCAGGTATCCGCAGGTCGCGCCCTCGGCGAGCCAGGCTTCGCCGGTGAACTCCTTGTCGAGACCGGCCATGATGCGCAGGACCGTCGACTTACCCGCACCGTTGGGACCGAGGATACCGATCTTGGCGTCCGGGTAGAACGACAGGTGGATGTTCTCCAGCACCTTCTTGGCGCCGTAGGCCTTGTTGAGGCCGGACATGTGATAGATGAACTGGCGTGCCATGTTGCGCGCGTGCTCCGTCTTGCGATGGAAGGGAAATCTGCCCGGTCATGTAGGCGATTTGAAGCCGAGGAGCAATGGCGGGGCGCCGAGCCCCTGAAAATAGGCCGTTTCTCCGTCCGCTACTTCCGTCCATCTTCCCGATCCACCAGACGGCAACTTTGTTTCGCTCACGGCAGGCTCGCTGCGCTCGCGCCTCCGCGGGGGGCGGACGGAAAGCCGTCCGGGCCGCCGTCGCGGCCTCTACCCTACTTCCCCGCCACCTTCTCGATCCGCCAGGCGGCACCGATGAGGTCCGTTTCCGGCACGTGGTTTGTCAATTCGGCATAGCGCGGATGACTGGCGACCTCGGCAGCCGGGAGCGGCACAAGTTTCCAGCGATCGGCCACGAAAGTACCCGGCTGCGCTTGCGCTGCGAGCTTGCCGAGAAACGCCTGGTCGAAGACGATGGCGCCCTGAAGATCGACTGAAGGCACGACCGCGCCGGAGAAATCGTTGCCGACGAGGATGGCATTGCGAAAGATCGCACCGCCGAGCGAGGCGCCGGCGAAATCGCAGGAGGCAACTGCCGCGTCAGTGAAGTCGAGAACCATCGAATTGACGTCCCGGAAACGGTCGCGATGAAGCACCGAATTGCGGAAGCTGGTGCCGATCATCGAGCTCGGCAAGCGTTCGAGATCGCCCGGATCGAACGGCTCCTCCACCGCCGCCGCTGAAAGCGAGGAGAAGTCCGAGCGGGTGATCACCGCATTCTCGAAGCGGGCGAGGTCCATCTGGGAGCCGCCAAACCGGCTTTCCACGATCTGTGTCCAGGAAAAGTCCGAGAAGGCGAGAAGCGCGTGCCTGAGCGACATGCCGAGCAGTTTCTCCCGGCGGTATTCGGCGAAGGAGAAGTCCGCCCCGATGAAGGTGAGTTGCTCGGTCTGCAGGATCGAGTTGCCGAAGAGCATGGAGAGCATGTCCCCGCGTTCAGGGCTGACGGCGCGGGGCACAAGCTTTTCGGAGGGTCCCTGGGGCGGCTCCAGCATCGAGGGATCTGCGACGATGTCCGGCCGCTTGAGGAGGGCGGTCTGGTACATGCTTTCGATATCGCGCGGATTGGCATCGAGGGGAGCCAGATAGCGGTAGGGCCGTGCCACGATGGTCGCCGCGACGATCCGCGATCGGGTTGAACTGGTCAGCTTGTCGAGGCCGAAATCCTCGATAGAGTTTCCCGCATCCAGGAAGGCCTGACGCTCGGCACCGATCAGCGAGCCGATCTCCACCACCTCCGGCCCGATCTGCGCGCTTCGCTCGGCCTCGGCGAGCTGGATGTCGGTGTCAATCAAAGCGTTTTGTTGCTCGATGCGCTGGTTCTGCTCGACGAGCAGCCCGGATTGCTGACGCAGGAGCTTGTTCTGTTCGAACAGCAGCGCCGAGCCGGCAAGTGCCGCGATCGCCGCGATCAGCCCGGAGATCGAGGCGATCAGCCAGCGCCGCGTCGACACCCATGCGTAGCGGGACAAGGCGAGCTCGGCGAAATGCCGCGCGGCCTTGGTGGCTTCGGGCACCCGCTTTTCCGCCGCGTGACGGGCGACGTCTGCGAGCGGGCCGGCGAATTTCGAGATTTCCACCTCGGTGCGCTTGAACATCCACTTGAACAGCGAGGCGCGGAAGATGAACAGGATCGCCATCAGCACGACGGCAAAAAGCATGGCCCCGAGAATGATCGAAAGGACCGCCGCGCCGTAGTCGGACAGGAAGGTCGGCATGAAGAGCGCGGCCGGCACGCCGCAGGCGAGACCGATCGCGAAGATCAGGAGGCTCAGGGCCGTCTGAAATCCCGCCCTTCGCTCGTCCGCCGGCGCTTCCGGTCCCGACGAGACGATGACGGTCACGTTCTGCTCTTCACCATCCGGGCCCCCGTCAGGATTGTCGCTGCTCATCCCCTGCCCCCAACTCCGCACGCTGTCTTTGCCTGACCCCGCGAAAGGCTACCGCACGCTCGTGTGGAAGGTAAAGTATTGCGGGCAGTGTCGCTTGACGAAATACCGGTTTGCCGATCATTTGTTCTGATGGGTGACGGTGTATTTTCAACAGTGCTGAGGGCGAGCCCGACAGGCGCGCAACTTGCGGTCCGGCAGATCGAGGCGGACGGCGAGGCGCGGGGCGTCGTCCAGATCAATCATGGGCTTGCCGAGCATGGCGGCCGCTACGAGCGCTTCGCCCGCTTCCTCGCCACACGCGGTTATCATGCGGTCGTTCACGACACCCGCGGGCACGGGCTGACCACCGCGCCCGACGCCCTGCCCCGCGAGTTCGCCCGCGAAAACGGCGACCGCAAGGTGATCGGGGATATCGACGCGATCCACGATCTTGTCGCCGAAACCCACCCGAACCTGCCGGTGATCTGCTTCGGGCATTCGCTTGGCGGCACGCTGGCCCTGAACTATGCCGAGACGCGCCCGGATCGCATCGCGGGACTTGCCGTGTGGAACGCCAATCTGGAAGCTGGTCTCATGGGCCGGCTGGGACAGGCGATCCTCGCCGCCGAGACGATGCTGATCGGCTCGGATGTTCCGAGCGTCATGCTGCCCAAGCTGACCTTTCAGACCTGGGCGAAATCGGTGAGGAACGCGCGCACCGAATTCGACTGGCTGAGCCGCGATCCGGCCGAGGTCGATGCCTATATCGCCGATCCGGAATGCGGCTGGGACGCCAATGTCAGCATGTGGAAGGACATCTTCCGGCTCCTCTATCGCGGCGGCGGATCTATCGATCGGTTACCGAAGGATCTTCCTGTTCACCTGGTCGGCGGCCAGTCGGACCCGGCGACCGAGAACGGCAAGGCGGTGGCCGCCCTCTCGAAGCGGATGAAAGCCGCGGGAATGACAAGGGTCGACCTGCTCCTTCTGCCCGATACCCGCCACGAAACGCTTCAGGAACTGAACCGGAACGAGGCAATGACCGGCTTTGCCGACTGGGCGGACAAGGTCGTTGCGGGTCGAACCGGCTCCGGATGAAACACTTCCGTTACCGCACCGTGTAAATATTTGCGGCGCCGTCTTGTTTCGGACATAGTTTCCAGCCATGAAAGGGCATCGAACTTACGGCCCAAGCGACTGCGGTCCGCGCCTTGTGCGCATACTGACGTTTCTACCCCGATTTCGACACCACCGTTCCGGCAACGCCTCCGGGCAGAAACGGAACAAAACGCCAGCTATGCACTAAAGGATTATCGCTATGGCTTCCGGTACTGTTAAATGGTTCAACACCACCAAGGGTTACGGCTTCATCCAGCCCGACGATGGCGGCTCTGACGTCTTCGTTCACATCTCTGCTGTCGAACGCGCGGGCCTTCGCTCGCTCAACGACGGCCAGAAGGTCAATTACGAGATCGTTCAGGATAAGCGTTCGGGCAAGTCCTCGGCCGACAATCTCTCGGCCGCGTAAGCACCGATACGAGATTTCAGATTTCCGGATGGCCGATGGCCTCCGGCGAAAAGGCGGGGAACCATCCCCGCCTTTTTTGATTCAGCCTTCGTGTCCGCTTCCCGGGGTCGAAGCCAGCGGGCACGACGGACCGCATGCCCGGCACTTGCCGCTCCCATGTCGCTGGTGTAGCCAATCTGGCGGGCGCCGAAGTTCGTTTTCCCGCCGGCAACGACCCATGCATTTTCGAGGAGTGGCGCTGTGGACATGATCGCCGAAATCTTTTCCGTCGAACACCTGATGACGTTTCTGGTGCTCACGGCGCTTGAAACCGTGCTCGGATTCGACAACCTTCTCTATATTTCCATCGAGGCGCAGCGCGTGCCGGAAGCAGCGCGTTCGATGGTGCGCCGCTGGGGCATCATCCTCGCCATCGGCCTGCGCATCGTGCTTCTCTTCGTCGTGCTTCAGCTTATCGAGGCCTTCCAGGATCCGCTGTTCCATATCGATTTCGCACCTGTCGTTGAAGGCGACGTGTCGGGCCATTCGCTCATCGTTCTGGCGGGTGGGGTTTTCCTGATCTACACGGCGCTCAAGGAAATCGCCCACATGATGTCGCTCGAGGAGCATGAGGAAGGCGACAAGCGCGCCGCTACGCGCTCGGTCGGTACGGCCCTGTTCTGGATCGTCGCCATGAACGTCGTCTTCTCCTTCGACACGGTCCTTTCCGCCGTGGCGCTCACTCACAACTTCATTGTGATGACGGCAGCAATCGTCGTCTCGGGTGCGCTGATGGTGCTGATGGCAGACGCGGTCGCCAACTTCCTCAAGAAGAACCGCATGTATGAGGTTCTCGGCCTTTTCGTCCTGCTGCTCGTCGGCGTGATGCTGATGAGCGAGGGCGGGCATCTCGGCCACCTCACCTTCTTCGGCTACGAGATCGTGGCGATGTCGAAGGCCACCTTCTACTTCGTGCTGGTCACGATGGTTCTGGTCGAGATCGTCCAGGGCCGCTATCAGCGCAAGCTGATGCGCGAGAAGGAAGAAGCCGCTCGCCAGAGGAAGGCCGAACAGCCGACGGACGTCGCGCAGCATGCCTGAGGCCCCGCTTCACGGCGTTCGGGTCATCGAACTTGCCCGCATCCTGGCCGGCCCCTGGGCCGGCCAGATCCTCGCCGACCTGGGCGCCGACGTCATCAAGATCGAAAAGCCCGGCGAGGGCGACGACACCCGCCGCTGGGGCCCGCCCTTCGTGGAAGGGGCTGACGGCGCGGATCTCTCGGCGGCCTACTACCACGCCGCCAACCGCGGCAAGCGCTCGGTGGCTTTCGATATCGCCAGTGAGGATGGCGCGGAGACCGTCCGCAGACTGATCGCCGGCGCCGACGTGGTGATCGAGAACTTCAAGGTCGGCGGGCTCAAGAAATACGGTCTCGACTACGAAAGCATCCGCAAGATCAACCCGAGGATCGTCTACTGCTCGATCACCGGCTTCGGGCAGACCGGCCCCTACGCGCCCCGCGCCGGATACGACTTCATCATCCAGGCCATGGCCGGAATGATGTCGGTGACCGGCCCGAAGGATGGCGAGCCGCAAAAGGCGGGGGTGGCGATCACAGACCTCTTCACCGGGCTCTACAGCGTGATCGCGATCCAGGCAGCATTGCGCCACGCGGAAGCGACCGGCGAGGGCCAGATGATCGACATGGCGCTGATGGACACCCAGGCCGGCGTCATGGCCAACCAGAACCTCAATTTTCTCGTTTCGGGCACAGCGCCCTCCCGGATGGGCAACGCCCATCCCAACATCGCGCCCTACGAGGTTTTTCCGGTCGCCGACGGACACGTGATCATCGCTGTCGGAAACGATGGTCAGTTCCAGCGGCTCTGTGGACTGCTCGGTGCCGGGGACATGGCAACGGACGCGGATTTTCAAACCAATCCGGGACGTGTGGCAGCCCGCGACAGGCTGCGCGATGGGCTGGTGGCGCAGCTCGCCGGCTGGACAAAAGCCGATTTCCTCGCCGCCTGCGAGGCGGCCAACGTACCCGCCGGGCCGATCAACACGATCGAGGAAATGTTCGCCGATCCGCAGGTTGTGGCGCGCGGCCTGCGCCACGACCTCACGGATATGGCCGGCACCACCATTCCCGGCGTGCGGACCCCGATCCTGCTGCCCGTCTCTCCGCTCGTCTACGCCCGGCCGAGCCCGAGGCTCGGCGAGCACACGGACGAGGTACTCGCCGAACTCGCCAGCGACACCGACCACAGGACCAAGGCATGACGAATTCCTCTCCCAGAACCGGCGGCCAGTTGATCGTCGACAGTCTCGCGGCCAACGGCGTGAGCCATGTCTTCTCGGTGCCGGGCGAGAGTTTTCTCGCTGTCCTTGATGCCCTCTACGATGCGGAGATCGAGACGATCGTCTGCCGGCAGGAGGGCGGCGCGGCGATGATGGCCGACGCCTGGGGCAAGATGACGGGCCAACCCGGTATCTGCTTCGTCACCCGTGGTCCCGGCGCCTCCAACGCCACCGCCGGACTTCATATCGCCATGCAGGATTCCACGCCGATGATCCTCTTCATCGGCCAGGTGCAGCGCGACGCGCGCGAACGCGAAGCCTTCCAGGAGGTTGAATACCGCCGCGCCTTCACCGAATACGCCAAATGGGTGGCCGAGATCGACGATCCGGCCCGCGTGCCGGAATTCGTGAGCCGCGCCTTCGCGGTCGCCACTTCGGGACGTCCCGGACCGGTGGTGCTGGCGCTGCCCGAGGACATGCTCAGGGAGACGGTGCAGCAACCGGTCAAACCCGAACCGTACCGGCCTGTTCCGATCCATCCCGGTCACCACGAGATGCAGGAACTCGGCACGCTTTTAGGCAACGCCGAGCGGCCGATCGTCATTCTCGGCGGATCGCGCTGGACCGACCGCGCCAAGTCCGTGATGGAGACGGCCGCCGAAAAGGCCGCCTTCCCCGTCGGCTGCTCGTTCCGCCGGCAGATGCTGTTCGACCATCTCCATCCCTCCTATGCCGGGGATGTGGGGATTGGCATCAATCCCGCGCTCGGCAAGGAAATCCGCGAGGCAGATCTCGTCGTCCTCGTCGGCGGGCGGATGTCTGAGATGCCGTCCTCGGGTTATACGCTGCTCGACATTCCCTACCCCCGGCAGACGCTTGTCCATGTCCATCCGGACGCCGAGGAGCTCGGTCGCGTCTATCGGCCGGATCTGGCGATCTGCGCCGACCCGGCCTCCTTCGCCGAAGCCTTCGCCGCGCTCGATATCACCGGCGCGGAGAACCGCAGTGAACGCACCGCGCGCATGCACCAGTCCTATCTCGACTGGTCGACACCGCCCGAAACCGGGCCCGACGGCGTTCACATGGGTGCGGTGATGGCATGGATCGAGGAAAACCTGCCGCCGGAGACGATTTTCACCAACGGCGCAGGCAACTACGCGACCTGGCTGCATCGCTTCCACCGCTTCCGCAATTTCGCCACCCAGGCGGCACCGACTTCGGGATCGATGGGTTACGGACTGCCGGGCGCGATCGGGGCGGCACTCGCATGCCCCGGCGCGCCGATGGTCAATTTCGCAGGCGACGGCTGCTTCCTGATGACCGGTCAGGAGTTCGCCACCGCCGTGCGCTACGAGTTGTCGATCATCACCGTACTGGTCAACAATTCCATGTACGGCACGATCCGGATGCACCAGGAGCGCGACTATCCCGCCCGCCAGAGCGGAACTGCGCTCACCAACCCGGATTTCGCTGCCTACGCCCGCGCCTTCGGCGGCCATGGCGAGACGGTCGAAAAGACCGAGGATTTCGCAGCCGCCTTCGAACGTGCGCAGGAAAGCGGTCTGCCGGCGATCATCGAGATCAGGCAGAACCCCGAAGCGATCACCCCGGCGCGGACGCTGTCGGAAATCCGCGGTTCGGGAAAGAAATGACCGACGGTCGAAGCACGCTCCGGATTTTTTGATTAAAGGAGCATTGAACTTTGGCCGTCGCCTCTCGACATTGAAGAGGCAGAATACGCACCACCGCGAGGGGTTTCCCCGAGGCGGCCGACGACAAAGGAGAGACCATGTCCGAGAGCACCTATACACCCCCCAAGGTCTGGGAATGGAAGAAGGGAAACGGCGGCCAGTTCGCCAACATCAACCGGCCGATCGCCGGCCCCACCCATGACAAGGAACTGCCGGTCGGCAAGCATCCGTTGCAGCTCTATTCGCTGGGAACGCCCAATGGCGTCAAAGTAACGATCATGCTCGAGGAGCTTCTGGGCAAGGGCCATGAAGGCGCGGAATACGACGCCTGGCTGATCGACATCGGCGAAGGCGACCAGTTCGGCTCCGGCTTCGTGGACGTCAACCCGAATTCGAAGATTCCGGCGCTGATGGACCATTCGACCAATCCGCCGACGCGGGTCTTCGAATCGGGTTCGATCCTGCTCTATCTCGCGGAGAAGTTCGGCGAATTCCTGCCTTCCGACCCCGCCAAGCGTACCGAGGCGCTCAACTGGCTGTTCTGGCAGATGGGGTCCGCGCCCTATCTCGGCGGCGGCTTTGGCCATTTCTACGCCTATGCGCCGATCAAGATCGAATACGCGATCGACCGCTTCGCGATGGAGGTCAAACGCCAGCTCGACGTACTCGATCGCCGTCTGGCCGAGACCCGTTACCTCGGCGGCGACGACTACACCATCGCCGACATCGCCACATGGCCCTGGTATGGCCGGCTGGTCGCTGGTGGCGCTTATGGGGAGTCGGCGGAGTTCCTGCAGACGCATACCTACAAGAACGTCCTGCGCTGGCAGGCCGATATCGCCGAGCGTCCGGCGGTCAAGCGCGGCGACCGCGTCAACAAGTCCGGTGAGGGTAATCTGCGTGAGCGCCACGACGCCTCTGAAATCGACCCGCTTGTGAAATAGCCGGCCGGACCCGCACAATCAAAAACGCCCGGGAGGCTCTCCCGGGCGTTTTCGTTTTTGGGATCTGGCCGGATCAGCCGCCGCGAAGACGCTCGGACTGCTGGTAGATGACAGTGGAGCGGGCGCCGGAACGGCAATAGCCGAGCATCGGCTTCTCCATCTCCTCGAGCGCGTCGACCATCTGCGTCACCGCTTCGGGCGTGAGCCCCATCCCGCCGACCGGGATGTGACGAGCCTCCATGCCAAGATCGGCAGCGGCATTGCGGATACTGTCGAATGTCGGCTGGCCGGGTTGCTCCTGGTCGGGACGGTTGCAGACGATCGAGCGGAAGCCGGCTTGCTTGAGGGCGGGCAGATCCTCGGCGCTGATCTGGCCGGCGACCGAGTATTCCTCGGTGATCTGGCGGATATCATCCATCGGCTGTTCCATCGTTGAAATTGCGGTGTCCAACGATGTAAAGCCGGCGCAACCCGAGGTCAATCGCGTTGGGGAGGACCAGGGCCCTGCGACCGGCTGACCGAGTTGACGCTAAAACCTTCATGCAATAGTCAAGATTTCGCATCCGCGCCGCCGGCGCCTGCATGATCGCATCTTCCCGGGGACCCATTTTGGGCGAACGCGCACTCAAGACCGCAGCCTGGATCATCTCGCTGACGTGCCTCGCCCCGATCATCGCGGTGGCGATCGCGGCCGCGTCCGGCACGTGGTCGACATGGGACGGGCTGATGGATACCGTGATGCCGCGCTACACGCTCACCACCATTCAGCTCGTGCTGATGGTGGGGATCGGCACGGCTCTGGTGGGCGCGGGCGGGGCATGGCTGGTCACGGCCTGCGAGTTCCCCTTCCGCCGCACCTTTGAAGTGGCGCTGGCGCTGCCGCTGGCCTTCCCGGCCTATGTGCTCGCCTATGCCTATACCGACCTTCTCGACCATCCCGGCCCGGTGCAGACCTGGCTGCGATCGGTGACCGGCTGGGGACCCCGCGACTACTGGTTCCCGGAGATCCGCTCGCTGGGCGGCGCCGCCACGATGCTGACCTTCGTGCAGTACCCTTACGTCTACCTGCTGGCGCGCGCCGCCTTCCTGAAACAGTCGCCGACGGCTTATTTCGCCGCCCGCACCTTGGGCCACGGCCCGTGGAGCGCCTTCTTCCGGGTGAGCCTGCCGATGGCGCGCCCGGCGATCGCCGGCGGCGTGATCCTCGCTTTGATGGAAACGATCGCCGATTTCGGCACGGTCGCCCATTTCGGTGTGCAGACGTTCTCCACCGGCATCTATTCCGCCTGGTTTTCGATGGGCGACCGGCTGGCCGCCTCGCAGCTCGCGCTCTGCCTTCTCGCCGTCGCCCTCGTCTTCGCGCTTCTCGAACGCGCGCAGCGCGGGCTTGCCAAGCGCTATCCGGCGGGCTCTCGCTTCGAGGCCACCGTGCGGCACGAGCTGAGCGGCTGGCGCGGAACGGTGGCGGTTCTCGTCTGCCTCATCCCCGTTCTCGTCGGCTTCATCGTTCCGCTCGTCGTTCTGTTCCAGATGGCGGTCGATTCGGGCCATTCGCCGTTTTCGAGTCGTTATCTGGGTTACATCCAGAACTCGCTGACGCTGGCTTCCATAACGGCGGTGGTGACGGTCGCCGCTGCGATCGTCATCGGCTTCTGCGCCCGCATCGCACCGAGCCTCACCTCGCGCTTTTCAGCCACCACGGCGGGCATCGGCTATGCGGTGCCGGGCGGCGTGATCGCGGTGGGACTGCTGGTTCCCTTCGCCGGTCTCGACAATTTGATCGACGGTTTCGCCCGGGAGCATTTCGGCTTTTCGACCGGGCTGTTCTTCACCGGCACGATCGGCGTGCTGGTTCTCGCCTACATGGTGCGCTTCATTGCCGCTGCCCTCGGGGCCTTCGATACCGGCATTTCCGTGATCAAGCCGAACATCGATGCGGCCGCCCGCACGCTTGGCCGCTCGGCGGGCAAGATGCTCTGGCAGATCCATATTCCGCTGCTGCCCCCGAGCCTGCTCACCGCCCTGCTGATCGTCTTCGTCGACGTGATGAAGGAACTGCCCGCGACGCTGATCATGAGGCCGTTCAATTTCGACACGCTGGCGGTGCAGGCCTATCGGCTCGCCTCCGACGAACGCCTCAACCAGGCGGCTATCCCGTCGCTGATGATCTTCGCCTTCGGCCTGCTTCCGGTGATTGTCTTGTGCTACTCGATCGGACGATCAGGGCGCCCCAAGGCGGGCGAGCTTCCCTCCGAGGACGTCGGCCTGCCGGCCACCTGAGCCGATAACCTGGGCGCAGACGCGGAAAGGCCGGCGACTTTCCCGAATCGCCGGCCCTTCCCGATCAGTGCGCCGGCCCGCGTGGCCATGCGCCCGCACGCACTTGCTTATCGGCTTACTTGAAGCCGACCTCGTTGAAGATTTCCTGGGCCCGCGTCTGGTTTTCACCGAGCGCCGACAGGTTGAGCGTATCGTGCTTGAAGTCGCCCAGGCTCTGCACCGCCGAAGAGGCCTCGACGCCCTCGACGACCGGATACTCGTTGTTGCCGTTGGCGAAGAAGGACTGCGCCTCGTCGGAGGTGAGATACTCCATGAACTTGAGCGCATTGTCCGGGTTCGGCGCGTTGACCGTCATCCCGACGCCGGAGATGTTGACGTGGGTGCCGTCACCTTCCTGGTCCGGGAAGACGATGCCGATCTTGTCGATGCCTTCCGACAGGCCATCCACGGTGCTGGCAATGCCGCGCGCGAAATAATAGGTGTTGGCGACGGCGATCTTGCACTCGCCCGAGACGATACCCTTGAGCTGGTCGGTATCACCGCCCTGCGGATCGCGGGCAAGATTGTCCTTAAGCCCCTGCGCCCATTCCTTGGCAGCTTCCTCGCCGTGGTGGGCGATATAGGCGCCCATCAGCGACAGGTTATAGATGTTGGACGAGGTGCGGATGCAAACCATGCCCTTGTAGGCGGGATCCGCGAGGTCGGCATATGTCTTGGGAGGATTGTCGACGCTTTCCTTGTCGTAGAAGATCACCCGGGCACGGGTCGACATACCGAACCAGTGACCGTCCGGGTGGCGCAGATGCTCGGGAATGCGCTCGTCGAGCACTTCGGAATCCACTTCGCGGAGCAGGCCCGCGTCGTCGGCGCGCCAGAGACGGCCGGCATCGGCGGTGATGAAGAGGTCGGCGGGGCTGTTCTGGCCCTCGGCCTTCATCCGTTCGATCAGTTCGTCTTCCTTGCCCTCGATCAGATTGACGGTGATTCCCGTCTCTTCCTCGAACTTGGAATAGAGCTGCTCGTCGACGTCGTAGTGACGGCCGGAATAGATATTGACCTCTCCGTCTGCGAAAGCGGGGCTGGCGCCAGCCAGTATCACAAGCGCGGTCGTGGACAGCACGAACCGGCGCAAGGTGCGATTGGTCATTGAAAACTCCCTAATGCGGCTTGTTCTTTAAACTTGACCATTTTGGTCTTGTTTAATTTGTCCCGTCAACCCCGTTTGTTTGCAGAAGGCCTGTGTCCCTTGAATCCGGGCACTTATCCGCCGTGACATACCGACGCGGCACCTACCGGTCGTCGTCCTCGGGGCTGTTGTAGATCTCGAAGACATCGCCCGCGTGGCAAAGTTCGGTCCCCGGCGTGCGCGCTGCCGCCGCCCCCGCGGCGACACCGAACCGGAAGGCCTCCTCGATCGAATGGCCCTTGCTGAGGAAC
Organism: Hyphomicrobiales bacterium; assembly: GCA_002709005.1. Lineage (GTDB taxonomy): Bacteria > Pseudomonadota > Alphaproteobacteria > Rhizobiales > Rhizobiaceae > Pseudohoeflea. The sequence continues at coordinate 68,190 of PAPH01000052.1, forward strand.
CAGACGAGCGCACCGACGAAACTGTCGCCCGCCCCGACCGCAGACTTCACAACCACATGCCGGGCCGGCACGCGGAGAACCTCGTCGCGGCTGATCAGCAAGGCCCCTTCGCGACCGAGGGTCACCGTCACATGCTCGGACTTTCCTGCCTTGACGAGATCGCGCGCGGTCTCGATCACCCCCGCCTCATCGAGCGAATGACCGGCAAGCGTTTCGAGTTCGCCAAGACTCGGCTTGAAGAGAAAGACCGGGGCGTTGTCGAGCGTGGCGGTGAGCGCCGGACCCGAGGTATCGAGCACGAATCGCGCGCCGTTGCCGCGCGCGACATCGGCCATCCGCGCATAGGTATCGACCGGGGCGTTGCGCGGCAGGGAGCCGCTGGCGATCACGTAGTCGCCGCGGAAATTCTCGACGACCCGCATGGCTTCGGCCAGTTCGGCCTCGGAGGCTTCGGGGCCTTCGGGGACGAAACGGTATTCGAACCCGCTTTCTTCCTCGTAGACCATGAAGGCGATGCGGGTCTGCTCGGCGATGTGGATCGGATGGAGGTCGAGCGGCAGGTCGCTCAGCATTCCCTCGAGAAGCGTTCCGGTCTGCCCGCCCGAGAGCATCATCAGTTGCGGCCGGCTGCCGGTATCGCCCACATGGCCGGAGAGCATCGCGATCACGCGGGCGACATTGACCCCGCCGCCGCCGGGATGCCAGCGCTGGTTGCTGGTCCGGATTTTCCGGGTCGGGTGGATGTGCACCGTATCGCTGGAAATATCGATGGTGGGGTTCAAAGCGATGGACAGGGTGTCGGACATAACTCCGCCTTCGAGGTTCTTTCAGGAGGACGGGCCGGCTCCACCGCCGGCCGGTGACAATTTCTAACTATCGAGTTTCGCGACGATTGTAAGGGCCACTTCGTCGGGCGGCGGCGTACAATCGATCCTTGGCCAGCCGATTTCTCCCGCGCCGCGCCTGATCTGTGCTGCAAGCACCGCCTCGTCGGCGTCGGAGGGACCGCGATCCCGGGCGGCCACCCGGGCGCGCAGGACATCCGCCGGGGCTTCGAGCCAGAAACCCGCGAACCGCACGCCCGCCGCATCGGCGACTTGGGCTATGGCCTGGCGCTCGGCCTCCCTGGAAAATACCGCATTGACGACCACCGGACCGCCGGCCGTCAAAACCGCCCGCGCATGCCGGTCGACCGCATCATACACCCGGTCGCTCGCCGCCTGGGTATAGGCCTCGGGACCGAGACGCGTCTCCGGCGGAACATGGTAGAGCGACTTGCGCATCCTGTCGGTCTCGAGAGCCCGTGCGCCCGGTGGCGCGCCGACCGAAGGCGCGACGCGATCCGCGACCGTGGATTTTCCCGAACCCGAATAGCCGCCCATCGCAACAAGCATGGCCGGCTTCTCTTCAAGGATTGCCCGAGCGAGATCGAAATAGCTGCGCGCCTCGTCCACCAGCTTTCCCTCGCCCTCCCCTGCCTCCTCGGCCTGTGTCGCCGTCACATGGGCGCGGACTGCGGCCCTGAGCGCCATGAAGAAGGGCAACAGGACAAGCCCCGTCTCGTCACCGGTCAGATCGAGATAACGGTTGGCGACGAGATTTGCATAGCCTTGCAAATCGCGGTGCCAAAGATCCATCAAAAGGAATGCGAGATCGTAGAGCACGTCGATGGTGGCGATCGCATCGTTGAACTCGATGCAGTCGAACAGCACCGGTTCGCCGTCGATCAGACAGATGTTGCGCAGGTGCAGATCGCCGTGGCAGCGGCGAATCTTTCCATCGGTCGCGCGCCTGTTGAGATGGGGTGCGATACGCTCCAGCCGCTCACGGAACAGCGCGCTGAAGCGCGCCGCTTCATCCTTCTCGAAGACTTGGCTCGTTTCAAATCCCGCCTCGTTGATCGAGAGAACTCCGGCGATGTTGTCATCCCCAACCGCGTCCGGGTCGATCTCGGCCTGATCGTGGAACCGGGCGATCATCGCCGCCGTGCGTTCCATCAGATCCGCGTCCAGTCCGCCTTCGGTCGCGATGCGGTCAAACAGCGCGTCCTGGCCGAAGCGCTTCATCTCGACCACCGCGTCGACCATCTCTCCCGGCCCGTCGAAAGCAAGCCGTCCGTCGGAATCGCGGGTGATCCGGCGGACGCCGAGATAGAGCGACGGCGCGGCGCGGCCGTTGAGCGAAATCTCCTTCTCGCAGGCCGCAAGCCGCTTGGCCGGCGTCGAAAAATCGACATAGGGCAGATCGACCGCGCGCTTGAGCTTGTAGGCGCGATCGCCCGCGAGAAATATGCGCGAGATGTGCGTCTCCAGTCCCTCGACCGCCTGCGCGCACCCGTAGCTGTCGGCGCGCTCCAGAAATCCGATGGTTTCGTGCTGCTTGTCGACGATCATCCGTGCTCCTTCATTTCGTGCAGTAAACTTGCGCCCTTCTTCGCCCGCAAGCCTTGCTCACGATCAAGGAGACGCCGAATACCGTGTCGGCAATCTGCCGGCCTCACCTGAAAATGATCGCCCGGCCCTTTGACTTCGGCGTGACAGCGGGAGAGAGAAAGGGAGTAAGGAGTTCTCCATGTTCGACCGCAGACAATTTTTCGGCCTGACAGGCGGCGCGGCGGCGCTGGCGCTGATTCCCGACACCACCCTTTCGCGGACGGTCACCGCCGACGAGGTGTTTCGCGACAAGGATGCACCGGCTCTCGGAAATCCGGAGGGCGACGTGACGGTGGCCGAATATTTCGACTACCAGTGCTCCTGGTGCAAGAAAATCCACCCGGATGTAATGGATGTCATCGCGCAGGACGGGAACGTTCGCCTGTTGATGAAGGACTGGCCGGTCTTTGGTGAGGTCTCGGTCTTCGCGGCACAGGTGGCGCTCGGGGCTGCGCAGATGGGGCAATACCGTACCGTGGTCGATACGCTGATGGGCATGACCGGCCGCCTGACACCGGACAGCGTCACCGCAGCGGTCGAGAAACAAGGCATCGCCATGGACGACGTCGCCGCCGCTGTCAGGGCGCACAACGAGGCGATTTCCGGCCTGCTCACACGCAACTGGAACCAGGCGACCGCCTTTGGTTTCCGCGGCACGCCGTCCTTTGTCATCGGCACAACGTCCTATCCGGGCGTCCTCGACAAGAAAAAATTGCGCGAGGCGATCGCCGCCGCGCGAGGCTGAAGACGCGGCCCGCAAAAACTGAAAATCCGATGGAACAAACAGGCGGGTCCCGCGTTGGCAACTTGAGCCCCGCGCCCGCGCCGGGCTGCGGGTAAGCTGTGCGGCGACGGCATCCGCCAGGCTTGCGGGTGCAGTGACACGCACACTTCAAGGATTTCATCACCGATGAATTTAGACAATCTGGACCCGGCCCAGCTCGGCGCCGCCACGTCAAACATTTTCGCCATGATGGCCGGACTCGTCACCGCCTATGCCTTCTCGGTCATCGGCGCCATCATCATTCTGGTTATCGGCTTCTGGGTCGCCAAAAAAGCCAAGCAGGCCGTCTTCCGTCTCGTCAATCGTCGCGGCGAGAGCACGCTCGCACACTTCCTCGCCGGCGTGGCGCGCTATGCCATCCTGACCATCGTCCTCGTGATGGTCCTCCAGCAGTTCGGCGTGAAAACCGCATCGATCATCGCCGCTCTCGGTGCCGCCGGCCTGGCCATCGGTCTGGCTCTCCAGGGTACGCTCCAGAACATCGCGGCTGGCGTGATGCTCCTGTTCCTGCGGCCCTTCAAGATCGGCGACTTCATCGATACAGGATCTGCGACGGGGGTGGTCCAGGAGATCGGCCTCTTCGCCACCGAGCTCAAGACCCTCGACGGGCTCTACCTTCTGGCACCCAATTCCACTGTCTGGGGCAGCGAAATAACCAACTATTCCTATCACCAGCAGCGTCGCTTCGATCTGACCGTGGGCATCGGCTATGACGACGATATCGATCTCGCGCTCAATACGCTCGAGGAGATCGTGCGCGGTGATTCCCGCGTTCTCGACGATCCGGAACCGTTCCTTTATGTCAGCAATCTCGGCGACAGCGCGGTGGAAGTGGTGGCCCGGGTCTGGATCCCGACATCGGACTGGTGGGCAACCAGCCGGGATCTGACCAAGAAGGCCAAGCAGACCTTCGACGCCAAGGGAATTTCCATCCCCTTCCCGCAACGCGACGTTCATCACTACAACGCGGACAAAGCGGAGCCGGCGGCATCCTGATCCGCTTCGCCTCCGGGCTCGAGGCCCGGGGGCAACCATTTCGCTCCCACGCGCGTTTGAACACTCAAGGCGGTATTTTTATCCTTGGCTTTGCCTCAATGCGATGGCATGACCGCCAAACCGGCGGGCCTGGGCGGCCGCCTTTGGGAGCGATTTCACATGGTGCAGAACCTCCGGCGCGATGATGCGGGCGCCGTGCCGCAGACGTCATCCGGCTCCGGTCGCGTGACCGGTTCATCCCGTGACACCCGGCTCGACGTCCTTCGCGCCATCTGCCTTCTGATGATCTTCGTCAACCATGTGCCGGGCAATCCGCTCGAACTCCTGACAACCAAGAATTTCGGCTTCTCCGACGCGGCCGAAGCCTTCGTGCTGATCTCCGGGATCGCCGCAGGTTTCGCCTACGGACGCAAGTTCGGCATCGGTGAGAAGCTTGCCACCACGCTCAGGGCCTGGCGCCGCGCCGCCGTCCTCTATGTCGCCCAGATCATGACGACGGTGGCAACACTCGCCATCTTCTCTTTTTTCGCGCTCGCCTGGTCCGATCCGCGGCTGTTCGACAAGATAAACATGGGGCGGGTGATGGAAGACCCGGCGCGCGCGCTCCTAGGAATAGTCACACTCGGCCACCAGCTCGGCTACAACAACATCCTGTCGATGTATGCCGGCATCCTTCTGATGCTGCCCGCCTTCCTGCTGATCTCCCGCTGGCGGCTCTGGGCGATGGTCGCCACCTCGATCGGCCTGTGGCTCATTGTCGGGCTGACCAATTTCGGCCCCCGGACCTATCCCGGCGCGGGCTTCTGGTTCTTCAACCCGCTCTCCTGGCAGGTGCTCTTCATCATCGGCATTGCGTACAACATGCATATCGCCCGCGGCGGCACGATCCCGCGCTCCAAACCGCTGATGATCCTCGCCGCCGCCTATCTCGTTCTCGCCTGCATCTGGGTCTGGGTGCCGCTGTGGGGCTGGGAGAGAGCGCTCGGCCTGCCCCGCGTGCTCAGCGGCTTCGACAAGACGTTCCTGTCGCTGCCGCGGCTGCTGCATGTCTTCGCCGCCGCCTATCTGATCGCGGTGGTGCCGGGACTTTCGGCACGCTTCCGGCTTGGCTTTGAGCACCCGCTGGCCGTCATCGGCCGTCACGGACTGCCAATCTTCGTTCTTGGCACGCTGCTGGCGATCACCGCCCAGGCGTTTCTCACCGTGACCTATGCCGGTACCGCCATGTCGGTCGTCATCGTCGTGGCCGGGATCGGCTTTCATTTCGGCTATGCCTACTATCTCGAATGGATAGGCCGCGTGACCCGCGGCAAAGCAAGGAGCCCAAGCGCGGGACTTGCCGCCGTGCAGCCCGCGCCCGAACAAAGCGCCGCACCGAAGGATCTCGCGACGACGGCGAAATCGCCGAAGAGCCCGGTCGCCAACTGACGGAAAGCCAACGGCGGAACGATCCGCTCCGTGCCGGGGTGTCAGCACCACGGCATGCGGCGTCCGGTCCAGGTTCGGGCCAGGCCCTCTGAGACGAGGATGTCGCCAAGCGATCGGCCGTCGCGGACGAGCACCCGAAGCTTGCGGCCATACTGGTCGGTATCGCGTCCCGGCCAGGTCCTCAGTTCGAACGGCCCGGCATTGACGAGCTGGATGAACCGCCGCATCGCCTTCTCGCCAAGCGCCTTTTCGTAATGACATCCGGGTTTGCCGAGTTCCGGCGTGTCGATATCGGCGACCCGGATTTTTTGGCCATCCATCCAGAGCGTATCGCCGTCGACCACACAGTTGACGCGCAGTTTGCTGTAGCAGCGGCCAAAGACCAACGGTTCATGGAGAGCCGGGGTGGCGGACATGCCCGCCGCCGGCTTCATATCCGGGAGCCGAAGCGCATAGGCGGACGCGAAGAAATCGGGTTCCTGCCGGCTGAAGTGGGAAATCAACGCGCCAACGCCGAAACTCGCGGCGAGGGCGGCGACAACCGCAATCGGCCCGACACTTCGACGCGGACGAGACCGCACCACCCGGCCCCTGTAGGCGCTCAAATCCGACATGTGAAGATACGCTCCCGCAACCACGGGTAAGCGAGAGGTCTTTCAGCTCCGCTAATGGAACCGGTAAAATTCTATCAATCCATCGCAGCGACGAGCGGGGATGCCTGTGACCGGTAACTGCGCGGCGAGGCACCGAACATGCGGGCGAACTCGCGGCTGAACTGCGTGGGGCTTTCGTAGCCGACCGCCAGTGCCGCGGAGGAGACGGGGCTGTTTTCCGCCGTGATCAGCCGCTGCGCTTCCATCAGCCGGACCCGTTTCTGGTACTGCAGCGGCGTCGTTCCGCAAACCGTCCTGAAATAGTGGTGGAAGGTCGTCTCGCTCATCCCGGCATTCCGCGCGAGATCCGGAACCTTGAGCGGCTCGGCATAATGGGAGCGGATATAAAGCGCTGCGTCCGAAATCCGCGCCGTATGCCCGCCGCCCCATGCGATCCGCCGCAGCACATCGCCATGGTCGGCGGACAACAGCCAGAAGTGGATCTCCCGGATGATCCCGTCCTTGAGGAAGGGCGCGGCGGCCGGTTTGTCAGCCAGCGCGAAAAGCCGCTCCATCGCGTCAATCAGCGCCTCGCCCGCCTCACCCGACGCGATTGCCGGTATCGCGCCCTCCTGAGCCGTCACCGCCTTCATCTCGCCCGCCAGCTCCTTGAAAAGCGCGACATCAAGCTTCAGCGCCAGCGCCACATAGGGTTCCTCCTCGGACGCTTCATTGACCTGCGCAAAAGTCGGCAGATCCATGCCGACGACCACCGAGTGCCCAGCGGCAAATGTGACCGTGGTCTCGTTCAGCCAGGCCTGCTTGGACCCCTGGAGAACCAGGCAGAAGAGCGGGCGATAGAGAACCGGGAACGGTACGGAGACATCGAGATGGCGGGAGATATGGAGCTCCGCGATCGGTGTTTCGAACGGCGCGCCGTCGACCGAGTGCCGGTCGGCATAGGCGAGCGCGCTTTCTTTGAGACTCGTGATGGACATCGGACACCTCCACAGGAACGAATAGGTTTCTACCTGCTTGTCCCAGCATTTTCAAAGCGCTTTCGGCTCACATCCGCAGGATTGGGCAAGTCTTCCGCAGGATGTGGCAGGCAGTGCCGGGCAAGAGCCGCTATCTCAATGGCCATCAACGAAGGAGCCAAACCATGAAGATGACAGGCAACACCATTCTTATCACCGGCGGCAATGGCGGCATCGGCCGCGGCCTTGCCGAGGCCTTTCTCGCCAAGGGCAACGAGGTGATCATCACCGGCCGCGACAAGGCCAAGCTTCAGGCTGCCGTGGACGCCAATCCCGGCCTGCATGCGATGGAACTCGATGTCGAGAATCCCGACGCGATCAAGGCGTTTGCCGAAAAGGTCACCAGCGAATTCCCGGCGCTCAACGTCGTGGTCAACAATGCGGGCATCATGCGCCCCGAAACGGCGACCGAGGCATCAACAGTGACGGCCGAGGCAACGATCGCCACCAACCTGCTCGGCCCGATCCGGATGACGGCGGCGCTGCTGCCGCACCTTCTCGCCAAGGACGCCGCGGCGGTATTGACCGTCTCCTCCGGTCTCGCCTTCCTGCCGCGCACCGACTTCCCCACCTATTGCGCCACCAAGGCGGCGATCCACTCCTGGTCGCAGTCCATGAGGGACCAACTCGCCGACACCTCGGTTCAGGTGATCGAACTGGCGCCGCCCTATGTGCAGACGTCGCTGACTGGAGACCATCAGGCCAGCGATCCGAACGCCATGCCGCTTGCCGACTACATCTCCGAGACGATCAGCCTGCTGGAAACAAAACCGGATGCGGCCGAGATTCTCGTCGGACGAGTCGAGCCGCTGCGCTGGGCCGAACGCAATGGAAACTACGCCGAGATCTTCGCCAATATGAATGGCTGAGCGGCGACGGAAGCGGCGCGTCTGTGCGCCGCTTCCGTCTCATTACTCTCAGGCGCGGCGCGCGAACAGCGCCGAAAGCCCCGCCAGAAGCCAGCCAGCCATCATCGTCACCCCGCCGGTCGGCGCGGCCATCGGGAAGAGGCGGCCATGACCGTATTCGCGCAACGCCAGATCCGAGCCGAAGAGCGCGGCCCCGAAGAACAGCAGGAGCGCGGCGAACCGCAGCAGCACCTCCCGCCGTCCCGAAACACCGATCGCCAGAAGCGCCGGCGCATGGGCGAGGCAGATCAGCGCCACCGCGCCCATCATTCGCGGATCGCTCCCCGCATGGGCGCTGAGCGCCGCCGCCGCCACCCCGGAAATACCCAGAAGCCCCGCTGCGAATGTCTCGATCCTGTTCATTGGCCCTGCCCCGATTGTTTTGACTTGGTTTGAATTCATGCGTCGGCATAGCGCCTGCGCACCGCGCGCGAAACCGGCCAGGTTGCCGCACTTGTCCACCTTCCTTTGGCCGGGCCGGATTGCCTCAGTCTCCCGCCACGCCTAAACCTTGGAGGTACCCAACCCGATTCGACCAGTGAAGCGCCGTCCCGGCAGACGAGTAGTGATGTCTTCCAAACATGCCGTTCTCAAGGACGTCTTCGGTTTCGACGGTTTTCGTCCCGGACAGGAACGGATCGTCGATTGCCTTCTCGATGGCCGCCATGTGCTGGCCGTCATGCCGACGGGTGCAGGCAAATCGCTCACCTACCAGGTGCCGGCCCTGTGCAAGGGGGGACTGACGATCGTCGTCTCGCCGCTCGTGGCATTGATGCAGGATCAGGTCGCGGCGCTGAAGCTCGCGGGTGTCGCCGCCGAGACGATCAACTCCGCCGCCAGCCGCGAGGAAAACGTATCCATCTGGAAGCGCGTCGCCGCCGGCGAGGTACGCATTCTCTACATGGCGCCCGAGCGGCTGATGACCGAGCGGATGATCGACGCGCTCCAGCGCATCGGCATCAGCCTGATCGCCATCGACGAGGCGCACTGCATCTCGCAATGGGGGGCCTCCTTCCGCCCCGAATACGACATGCTGCAGAACCTGCGCGCTGCCTTCCCCGGCGTGCCGATCGGCGCGGTCACCGCAACCGCCGACGAGGCCACCCGCCAGGATATCGTTTCCAAGCTGTTCGGCGGCGACGCCGATCTCTATGTCGCCGGTTTCGACCGCCCCAATATCACTCTCACTGTCGAACCGAAATCCAGCCCCCGCAAACAGCTTCTCGCCTTCCTGCAGAACCGGCCCGAGGAAAGCGGCATCGTCTATGCCCTGTCGCGCAAATCGAGCGAGGAACTTGCGAAATTCCTTGCCGATAACGGCTACAAGGCGGTGCCCTATCATGCCGGCCTTTCGCCCGAACAGCGCGCCGAGGCGCAGAACCTGTTCATGACCGAGCCGGGCGTGATCGTCTGCGCGACGATCGCGTTCGGCATGGGGATCGACAAGCCCGACGTGCGCTTCGTCTTTCATGCCGACATGCCAGGCTCGCTCGACGCCTACTACCAGGAGATCGGCCGCGCCGGACGTGACGGCGCGCCGGCGGATGCGCACATGGTGTTCGGCCTGCAGGACATCACCATGCGCCGCCGCTTCATCGACCAGGAGCACACTGACGACGAGCGCCGCCGCCGCGAGCACAAGCGGCTCGATTCGCTGGTGGCCTATTGCGAGGCGCCCGAATGCCGGCGCCAGGCCTTGCTTGCCTATTTCGGCGAGACATCGGAACCCTGCGGAAACTGCGACGCCTGCCTGAGCCCGGTGCCGACCGTCGACGGGACGGACGACGCCCGAAAGATCCTGCTGACCGCCGAGATGACCGGCGAACGCTTCGGAGCCACCCATCTGGCCGACCTTCTGCTGGGAAAGGCCAATCCCAAGGCCCAGTCCCTCGGCCATGACCAGCTTTCGGTTTATGCCACCGGCCGTAACCAGCCCCGCCATGTCTGGCAGTCGCTGATCCGCCAGATGGTGGGCGGCGGTTATCTGACGCTCGACGTCGCTGGCTACGGCGGACTGTCGATTGCCCGCAAGGGCCGCGCGCTGATCGAAGGCGACGGGACATTCCGCTACCGCGCCGACATGATCCGGGCCGCCCGGCCGACCGAGAAGAAGGCGGCGCCGGTGATCGATGCCAGCATTCCGCAGGATCTCCTGAACCGCCTCAAGGCCCGCCGCAGCGAACTCGCCCGCGAGGGCGGCGTGCCGGCCTATGTGATCTTCTCGGACCGCACGCTGATCGAGATGGCCAGGGAACAGCCCCGCAATCTCAAGGAATTCGAGATGCTCCACGGCGTGGGCGCGGCGAAACTGGAGCGGTTCGGCGAGGTCTTCCTCAAGGAAATCAAGTCCTTCGCTACTGGCTGACGTCGACGGGCACGGCAGTACGTTTTCCTGTCAGCCCGCAACAATCAAATTTTTACGAAATGACAATAGAACGGCAGTCGAGCATCAGCGAACTGCGGACGTTTGCGTGTATTGATCGCTGCCGATTGGCGCGCCGCGAAGGGCGCCGGGGTGGGTACGTTTACTGGTCAGGATGTCAGCAATGCGTTTCTTGGACATGTGGAGCCCGCTGACATTCGTGGGCTATGATATTGCCTCCAAAGAGCATGTCGACGAAACGCTTCGCGAGCTTTTCGGTGTCAAACCCCATCTCGCCGTTACCCTCGGTATCGCCATTGCGAGCCTGAGCGCCGGCCTGAGCGGATTTGTCGGAACCGCCATCGTCACAACGTCCATCGCATGCGCGGGTTTCTTCTTCCGTATTGTCATCGAGCAGTATTTCAAGGCCCGGAAGACGGTAACGCCGCGGCGGAAACTCATCCGCCTTCTTTTTGTCGGCTCGATGGTGTCCGTCCTCACCTCGGGTCTGAGCACAAGCCTCCTGTTCTACGCTGCCCCGCCTCCGACCCAGATGCTGGTCATGGGCGTCGTCTGTGCGATGGTCCAGGGCGCGGCCGGCCGCGCCTACATGATGCCGGGGACCGCGTTGTTGAACATTTCGGGCGTGCTCGGCATGCTCGTCATCGCCGCCATCGCCCGGGGCAACTATCTGATCCCTCCCTTCGGGCTCATCTATTTTGCGTTCCTCGCGAACTTCGTTGGCAAAATGGTCGCAAACAGGCTGCGCCAACTGGAGGCTGAGCAGACCGCCAGACACCTGTTTCAGGAGATTGTCGAAAAGAACGAACTGTTACGCGTGACCAATGAGGCGCTCGCCGCCAAGGCCCATGAGGATCCGCTGACGGGGCTCGCCAACCGGCGCAAGTTCGACATCGCACTCCCGAGCATTCTTGAAACCGCGCAAAAGGAGGCAAGCACGGTTTCCCTGCTGATGATCGATGTCGACCACTTCAAGTCGTTCAACGACACCTATGGGCATCAGGCGGGGGATGAATGCCTGCGGATCATTTCCCGCGTTATCGACAGGACCATCGCCTTGCGGAACGGACTGGTCGCGCGATACGGCGGCGAGGAATTCGTCGCAATCCTCCCCCGCACCAATGAGGCGCAGGCGCAGGCGATCGCCGAACGAATCCGCACAGAAGTCAGCCTCACCAATCTCCACGACGTGCCGAACGCCCCTCCTCCCCAGACCATCAGCATCGGCATAGCCAGCACACCCGGCACTCCATCCACCCGCGAAGCGATGCTCCAGGCGGCCGATCAGGCGCTCTACAAGGCCAAAAAGCTAGGACGCAACCGCGTGAGCCTCCACAAGGACGAACACCGCTACAAGCCGAGAATGTCTGCCTGAGGAGATAGGCGCGAGAAAAATGGTGGACTTAAAGCTGACCAACATAAAACTTTTAGGCAAAAGGAAAAGACATATTACAGTGAATGTCAGTAACGCTAGTTACTTCAAAGCCATGGCGTTCATAAAGCTTTTTTGCCCTGACATTAGCTTTGAGCGTTCTTAAGCGGACATCTTTTTCCAGAGATTGAGCCCGTTGAATGCTATCCTGCACGATTTGGCTCCCAATACCGCATCCTTGGTATTTCGGAAGAAGGAAAAGCTCCTTAAGCCACAGGCAGTCCCCACGATCTTCCCAACCGACTACACCAACGCGCTCGTCATCATACCAAACGATATTCAGGCCTCCATCATCAAAAGCGCGACTTGCATGTTTATCTTGCATACCCTCATCCCAGCCAAACATCGCTTCAATTGTATCACGATAGGCAGCATGATGAACATGGATGAAGAACACACGATCTCTCTCGTCCATCGGAATATATCTGATTTTATCTCTCGTCATTTCGCAATTTTTACTTACAGGTGTTTATCACCACCATAGAGTATCACGTTTCTACACTAAACGGCAGCATGAATTATGCCGAAATCGGTAAAATAAGCAATTATGGGCAATCCCTGCTTTTCGGAGCCGCATCGCATAAGCGGCTTCTTCTGCCCTCCGTGGTTCTGAGCGCAAGGACTTGCCAGCTTGCTGGCGCGCCAGCGTCCCTGCGCTCACGGCTCTGGATGGCAGACGATGCCCGCCGGATGTGGAATACGAGAAGCAAGGAAGCACTCCCAGCTTTTTGGTGAGCGGAGCACCTGAATGGCCAGAGGGATGCAACGGGAGAGCGCAGCGTCTCCCTTGCCAAGCAGGTTTTGTCTTACAAAACACAGCTTGCCTTTTCACCGCTCCATCCAGGCAACTACGCTATAGGTCGGATGCCGGTCGTCTTGAACAAGTAAATTGGCAGCCAGCTAGAACCCCTACTCCCACCCAGCTTAAGCCCGTGGATACTCTGGCGTTCGGGCTTAATGGACAGGCGCGTGATTGGAGTCGAAGCTGCCCGCGCTAGGCACTTCACGCCGCGCCAAAATCAGGCACCGAGAACCACGAATTTTACTTGCCATTCAACAGGTTGGATTGGGCGAAAGAGCTAAAAAGGAAAATGGTGGGCCCGGAGGGCCACAGAATTCAATTAAATTCAATAACTTAGAAAATGGTGAGACAATTAGAGCCGCGTTGAATTGTTTTAGCTTTTCATGTCTCTTTGTCTCACCTCCTCCCCATTCCAACATCACCTAGCCGCTCTACGGCGCGCTGTCGCAGTTGTATGGCTGAAGACGCCAACTATAAAAGCGCAGTGCATCTTCTACATGAATTTTCACGTCAACCTTGCAACCGGTGATGGACGTGGACAAACTTGTCGCTAATATGCCGCTCCAATCTACAATATTTGGCAGAGACAAGCAGATGGCAAAAGATACAACTAAAAAGATACTACAGACCAAGCTGGCAATTTCAGAAAGATCCTTCAGAACTGGCGAGGACTCGCGCCTTGACATATTGAAGGCCGTGCAAGTTATAAACGATACGTTTAAAACTGCCGCTGAACGACGAGCGCCCGCTGGAGAGAAGGTAGTAGAATGCAGGAGCTATCGCAGCGAAGGCGATATCGTCGGTTTGCATCTTGTAGCTTACATCCCAGACGATAGCGTCGGCATTGTTCCACACAATGCGGAAGATTTGTCGCTCCTCGCACCACCAAAAGACTCGGATTTTTTGGATGGAGAATTAATGGCGCTTATTGCCGAAGAAGCAATAATCTTCTGCCGGCTAGGCCTCTTCGAAAGCGCCTTAAACAGCTACATTCAACACCTCGGCCCGCAGGCTAAGCTCGACAAGGAGGATGCATCGTTTCTCTTTAAGAACCGAACCGATGTCGACAAACTGAGGTTGATTGAGGAAGCTGGCGTAGCTTCCATTCGCTTTGACGGGGTGGCAAACGCCGCTGCCGTTAGTCACGGTAAGGTGGATGATTTCATCGGCAATGTCTGGAGCGAGATTAAAGCACTAGCATATGCGGATGCGAGCCCGGAGCGCGACATAGAGAATTTGAAGGTTGAGGTCTTCTTGAAGTTCGACAAGCGGTCCGGCACCCAGATCGACCAGGAAGAGATCCAAGAGGTCGCTGAACACATCGCAGATGCGGACGATGGCTTTGTCATAAAGACACTAGACAACCGAACAATCCGCCCGACCGACGTGCTGCTCAATAAAACCATTTCAGTTCAGCGGTATGGGAAATCCGTAGCCTTCAACGACATTTTCGCCGAAATGCTGGAATACTATCAAGAGTTGACAGCACCTGGAGACGAATAAGATGGCGGGAAAATTCGACCGCATCATTCCATTGGGCTACGGGTTATTCGCAGCGGCAGCTGGAATCGTTGCTGCGTGTTACGGAAGTCACCTCATACATGACAACGAGGCGGCTCAGAATGTGATAGTCACCGTCTTTTCCATATTAGCTGGCTTTTTGATTGCCATAATGACGCTCTTAGGAGACCAGTCAGTCCTTCCAGGCTCATGGCGCATCGCTGAACAAAGTAAAATATCAATAAAATCAAAACTAACAAGACAAAAATGGTTGTTTTATTGCTACCTCGTAACGCTAAGCCTCATTTTTATAAACACACTCATTGAAGCGAAATACCCTTGCGCAAGCCTTTATTTAGAACGTCTCTACTTTGGGTTCGCGACGACCTCATTCATTTTGTCGTTCAAGCTCCCATCTACTCTCATGTCTGTTCAAACAGATCGGATTGAAGCAGTGATCAGCGCGCGGAGAGCGAGCGCTTCAAAGCTGGATAAGAACTGATGCATTGTAAGGGGGTTCGAGTCCTCAATTAAAAGGTGAGACAAAAAACCTAAAATAGCACTTTAAAAACAAGCGCTTAAAAACTTAAATGGTGGGCCCGGAGGGACTCGAACCCCCAACCAAGCGGTTATGAGCCGCCGGCTCTGACCAATTGAGCTACAGGCCCGAAAACGGCGGGAGCCGTCCGGGAATTCGCGGGACAGGAGAGGGACAGCCCCCTGCGCACCGGCAAGCCGGTTGCCCTCCCCGCGAAGGCCGTTTGCGGATTTAGACGAAAAGCGCCACGCGGACAAGGTTGGCCGCGCCGCATTCCGCCCACAATCGAACGCCAAGACGTAGACCCTGTTCGAACCGGCATCCAAGGAGGATCTTCATGCCGTCATCCCGTTTCGCCCGCCGTCCGCTCATGCTCGCTCTCGCCCTGTCGACGGCAGGCCTGGCGCCGCTCGCGACCCCCGCCTTCGTCGCGCCGGCAGCGGCCGCCGAGGATGCGGCGAAGGTCGCCACCATCTCGGTCTCCGCCGAGGGAACGGCCAGTGCCGTGCCCGACATGGCGGTCATCAACCTGACGGTGTTGAGGGAAGCCGATACCGCGCGCGAGGCGCTTGACGCCAATACCGCCGCGATGAACGAAGTTCTGGGCGCGCTCAAGGAGGACGGCATCGAGGACCGCGACATCCAGACCTCGAATTTCTCCATCCAGCCGCGCTGGGTTTACCCGAAGAGCGACGACGGCTCGCAGACGCCGACGATTTCCGGCTATCAGGTAACCAACGGCCTGACCGTGCGTATCCGCAATCTCGAACGGGTGGGCGACATTCTCGACGCCTCGGTGACCCTTGGCGTCAACCAAGGCGGACAGATCGCGTTCACCAACGACAAGCCGGACGAAACCATTTCGGCCGCCCGCAAGAACGCGGTGACGAATGCGCGAAAGAAGGCCGAGGAAATGGCCGAGGCCGCGGGGGTCAAGCTCGGCCGCATCACCTCGATGTCCGAACAGTCCTACGCCAACCCGCCCATGCCGATGGCGCGCATGGACATGATGAAGGTTCAGGCCGAATCCGCGCCTGTCCCGGTGGCGGCGGGCGAAAACCAGTACAGCGTCTCGGTGCAGATGACGTTCGAACTCGAGCAGTAGGGTTTCAGCACCCCAAACGTGAAAAACCCCGGCGTCCAGCGGACACCGGGGTTTTTGTTTGGGCAGACAGCCGGTCAGCGGCGCGCGATCACCGGGCAGCCGCGGTCGTTGGCGAAGATGGCGCCCGACGGACGGCCGAACTTGTAGCCGCGGACCTTGACCGTGCGACGGTCGACATCAACGACGCGGGCCTTGTGGATCCCCATGCTGCGTGCCTTGTTGAGGGCCTGACCGGGCGCGCAGATACCACCTCGATTGTGCTTGTTCCAGCCACCGCGATTGTCGTGCCGGTTGTGATGGCCGCTGCGGAAATCATTGCCGCCACCGTTCACGACGATGGAGAAGCCGGCATTGGCGGCCGAAGCGCTCGGTGTGGCGGCGGCGAGGCCGGCGACGGCGAGCGAAGCGGCAAGGATGGTGGTCTTGAGGAAGTTTTTCATGGTCATTCTCCTTGGGGGCTGACGGTAACGGTCTGTCTCTTTGCAGGTTCCCGACCGGCTCTCCCGATCGATTGATCTCACCCTAGTCCCCCTCGCCTGAACCCAATCCGAAAGCCTCGTTCATCAAGCATTCACTCATGGACGATCGGCGCCAGTGCCCGAGTGCCCTGGTCCGGAACAAAAAAGTGACCCCGGAGTGGGCAGACTCCGGGGTCGTCGTGACCCCGCACGCATGACGCGGGGCCTCGAGGGGAAGTGGATCGGTTACCGGACCGCGATAACCGGGCAACGCCAGCTATTGGCGAAGACGGCGCGGACGCGGTGACCGTGCTTGCGCCCGGCGACGCGGACGATGCGGTGGTTCATGCCGACGACGCGGGCATGGCGGATGCCCATGTGACGGGCCTTGCGAACCGCCTGCTGCGGGCCGCAGGCGCCGCGGCGATGGCCGCGATCCCAGCGGTCGTACCCGCGGCGATGGCCGCGATGACCATAATGGCCGTGGCCGCCGCCACCGACGGTGATGGAGAAACCGCCGGAGGCGGCGGAGGCGCTCGACGCCGTGGCAGCCGTGGTGGCGAAGCCTGCGGCGGCGAGCGAAATGGCGATGACTGCGGTACGTGCGGTCTTGGCGATTGAGTTCATTGTTTCTCTCCTTCCGTGGGGCTCTCCCGCCCCGGTAATGCCCCGGTCACGACCGGCAACCGTTGCCGTGTGCCGATCGATGGGATGGAAGATAGTCGAGAGCGTCTGAACCGAACCCGAAAGCGGCGTTCATGTGGGGTTCAGGAAAATCGGCAGGGAGTGGGAAGGAGAGTTGGTCGGGGCGTTTCAGCCTGCGCGGAACCGCAGGCCATCCATCAAAACGCCGGGAAGCCCCTTGCCTGCCATTCGGTGCGGGGGATGGGGTCGCCGACCTCGATCGCGAAGGAGACCACGCGGCGGACGTCGGGGTCGACCTCGCAGCGGAAGGCGAGGTTGAACCAGGCGCCGCCGGCACGGAACGCGCCGTCATGCACCTCGATCGCCGTCCCCTCGCCCAGCCGGTAGGCCGGCAGCAGGTCGGGCCAGTAGGCGGGCGTGCCGTTGCGGAGTTGCTCGCGCAGTTCGGTTGCACAGAGATCGGCACCACGGTCGCCACGCGACATGTTGGCAATCGCCGTGGTGGCAGCGGGCGTGCCGGTAGCCTCGGTCGAAAACAGCCGTTTCGCCTCCGGAAGCGTGGCATTGGGCGCAACAGAGATGCGCGGCGCATCCTCGGGCCGCGCCGAGGGCGTGGGCACGTCCGCCGTCAGTTCCTCGAACGGGCTGGCGATGTCTTCCGGGACGTCCTCGACCAGACCACCGTCCTCGGCCGAATTGCCTTCGACCTGTTCGCGCGGGCCGGAATTCTCCTCGCCGAATTCGAAGACCGGACGCAGCGTATCCATCGGGTCGCTTGCCTGCTCCTCACCCTCTGCCGGCTGCGGCGCCTGTTCGGGTTGCGCGGGCTCTTCGGGCTGCTCGGGTTCGGCTTGCTGTTCAGGCACCGGCTGTTCTTCCGGCTCCGGCTGTTCGGGCTCCGGCTCCGGTTCGGGGGCGGCTTCCTCGGGCTGCGGCTCTTCCGCCTCGGGTTCCTGGACTTCCGGTTCCTGGGGTGCGGGCGGCTCTGCCTCCGGTTCCTCGGGCGCCTGTTCCTCCTCGGCCTGCTCCGGCTCCGGCGGGGTCTCCTCCGGCTGTTCCGCCTCGGGCTCTTCTTGCTCGACGGTTTTCTGTTCCTCGACCTGCTCCTGGGGCGGTTCGGCCTGCTCTTCGGGCGGCGGGACGATCTCGACGTCGACCACCGGCTCGTCCGGCGCCTTGTTTTCCGGAACCGGCAGCGTGATCAGCAGGATGGCGCCGACGATCAGATGCGCGGCCAGCGAAGCGGGCAGCCCCCAGCGCAGCATCCGCGCGCGCTTTTCGTCCGGGCTCGTGGCCCTGCCGTCTTCTATGTCGCCGACATCCATGCCCGACCTCATAATCTCCCTTTCAGGTGGTGCGAAATCAACTTGTCGCAAGTCGGGCAAATCGGGCACGGAAAGAAATTCCGGAGCTATCGAAATGAAAAACCCGGGCATTTCCACCCGGGTCTTGATCTCGCATGACGGTGACGCCGCGGCGCGCGGGCTCGCCCGCCTCAGCTATCGAGGAACGAGCGCAGCTTGCGCGAGCGGCTCGGGTGCTTGAGCTTCCTAAGCGCCTTGGCCTCGATCTGACGAATACGTTCACGCGTCACCGAGAACTGCTGACCGACCTCTTCGAGCGTGTGGTCGGTGTTCATGCCGATGCCGAAGCGCATGCGCAGTACGCGCTCCTCGCGCGGGGTGAGCGAGGCGAGCAC
>PAPH01000053.1 GCA_002709005.1 Hyphomicrobiales bacterium
AAAAAAAGCCCGGCCCTCGGGCCGGCCCTTAGTATGGGGGGTGTTGCCCCCCGCCGAACCGGGAAGAAACGGCGGGGAACAGGCCCGGCTTGATTGGGTTCCGAGGGGGCTGGGGGGCAATTTGGCCGGAACCCTCAAGCCGGGCCTTGAGGCAACAAGGAGAGAGTGTCCACGAATTCCGGCACGGATTTGGCTGAAATAAGGCTAAAATAAGCCCGAGCGAATATTTCGCCTTCCCTTGGGTAAAGTGAGAATACAGATTGTTTCCGCCCGTGATCCGACGCCATGAAATTACCGGTTAAAATCGCTTGTGCGCGGCAGGACCAGAAAAACGCGGCGCCCTTGCATTCCGCAAATCATCCGGCACACTGGGCGAAGCGACAACAACAACGGGCGGATCATGGCGGACAGAGGCAATTCCTATCTCCTGCAACACGGCACGGGCGGCCCGGCGGATGCCGAACTGGTTGACCTGTCGGAGCACCGGAAACGCCAGAAGGTCCAGATCGTCACCTTTCATCGCCGCGAACTCGACCTGATCCTGAGCCTCTACGGCCGGAAGGTGGCCGACGGCGAGTGGCGCGACTATGCGATCGATCACCTGAAGGACCGGGCGATATTCTCGGTCTTCCGCCGCACGAGCGAGGTGGCGCTGTTCCAGATCGTCAAGGACCCGGCCCGCGCCCGAAAGCAGGGCGCTTTTTCAGTGGTCGCCGCCTCAGGCGCCATTCTCAAGCGCGGCCACGAACTCCAGCAGGTGCTCAAGGTCTTCGACAAGCCCACGCCCCGGATCGTCTGAGGCGGTTTCAGACCCGGTAGAGGGTGCCCGGATAGACGTCCGGATCCGGATCGGTCGACGCGCCCTCGCCCAGCGTCTTTTCCATGAAGGTGGTATCGAGCCAGCGGCCATGCTTGTAGCCGGTGGCCTTCAGCGTGCCCTGATGCTCAAAACCGGCCCTGGCATGGACGGCCACGGACGCCGGATGCGCGCCGCCGATTACCGCGATCATCTGCCGGAAGCCCAGCGCCTCGCAACGGGTGATGAGTTCGGCGAGCAGCGCCGATCCCACGCCGCGGCCCCGCGCCTGAGGCGAAAGATAGATCGAATCCTCGCAGATCCAGTTGTAGGCGGGCCGGGTGCGGAAAGCCCCGGCATAGGCATAGCCGAGGATGGCGCCATCCTCTTCCGCCACGATATAGGGATAGCGGTTGCCGGTAATCGCCCCGAAGCGGGCCGTCATCTCGACGGTGGAGGGCGGTTCGAGCTCGTAGGTCGCCACGCCGTTTATCACGCTCTCGGTATAGATGTCGGTGATCGCCGTGAGGTCGGCGGCGGTGGCGTCTCGTATGATCATGGGGGTTCGGTCCGGAAATTGACTGGTCGCCGATCTTATGCTGCCAAACGGCGGGTCGGTAAAGAGCGCGCCGCCACCCCGCCGGGGAAGGGGCAAAGAAAAAGGGCGGCCCGGAGGCCGCCCTTTTCGAACCGAATGTTCCCGTCCGCGATTACTCGCGGTTGCCCATGAACTGGAGCAGGAACATGAACAGGTTGATGAAGTCGAGGTAGAGCCGCAGGGCGCCCATGATCGCGGCACGGCCGGTCATGGTCTCGTCGGCCTGGACTTCGTAGTACATGTCCTTGATCGACTGGGTGTCGTAGGCGGTCAGGCCGGCGAAGATCAGCACGCCGATCGCGGAGATCGCGAACTGCATGGCGCTGGACTGCAGGAAGATGTTGACCACCATGGCGATGATCAGACCGAACAGGCCCATCATCAGGAACGAGCCCATCGCCGAGAGATCACGCTTCGTCGTATAGCCGTAGAGCGACAGGGCGCCGAAGGCGGCCGCGGTGACGAAGAAGGTCTGGACGATGCTCGTCTGGGTGAACACCAGGAAGATCGAGGACAGCGACAGGCCCATCAGGCCGGCATAGACCCAGAAGGCGGTCTGCGCCGCGGCCACGCTCATCTTCTGAATCCGGAAGCTCAGGAAGAAGACCATCGCCAGCGGAGCCAGCATGACCACCCATTTCAGCGGGCTGAAGAACAGCACGTTGCCGAACTGGGTAAGCTGTCCGTCGGAGACAGCCGCCGCGAAGGTACCGTAGGCGGCGACACCGGTGATGGCGAGGCCGAGGGCCATCAGGTTGTAGACCCGCAGCATGTAAGTGCGCAGGCCTTCGTCATAGGCTACACCGGCGGTCTGGCGGGACGCGGTGCGGACGTTCGTATTGCGAATGTCAGCCATTGTTTCCTCTATCAGCCCCGGATTGAACAGATGGGGTATTCCCAGGTGCCGCTGCGGGGCTCAGCATCACTGACAACAATATGTGGGTTTAGCCGCGTTGCCGCAAGGTCATTCGGCTTCAATTTCGCGTCAGATATCAGGGAAATGGCCGGTTTCGTTAATCCGGTTGCGCGATTCCCGATGATTCCTAAAGCTCCCGCAGCATCGGCGCGGCCTTTTGTCCCAACACGCGCCAGGTGCCGACGAGCCCGATGCCGATGGTGGTGACGAGCGCAGCCACGATCGTCGCTATGGCAATTTCCGGAACGAAACTCGATGGCAACTGCATGATGCGGGCGAGCACGAACCACGAAGCGAGAGCCCCGAAGGCAAGCGCGAACAGCGCCGTCGACAGTCCGATCAGTCCGTATTCCAGCGAATAGGCACCGATCAGCGTTTTCCGGGTGGCGCCCAGCGTCTTGAGCACCACGGCGTCGTGACCGCGGGCGCGGTTTCCTGCGGCAAGCGCGCCCGACAACACCAGCACCGAGGCGATGAGCGCGATGGCCGCCGCGGCGCGGATGGCGCTACCGATCTGACCCACCAGCCTGTCGGCGAGTTCGATCGCGTCATTCACCCGGACCGAGGTCACGGTGGGAAAATCGGCGGTGATCGCGCGAAGCAGCTCGCCTTCCCGGGCGTTGGTGGCGCCGGGCTCGGTCAGGGTGGCGAGCCAGGAATGCGGCGCACCGGCAAAGGCGGACGGAGAGAAGACCATGACGAAGTTGATGGAGAGCGATTCCCACTCCACTTCGCGCAGGTTGGCAATCTTCGCGGTAATGGTCCGCCCGAGGACCGAGACGGACACCGTATCCCCGAGTTTCAGGCCAAGTTCACCGGCTTCCTCGGCGGAGAAGGAAACGAGCGGCTCGCCGGTATAATCTTCCGGCCACCATTCGCCCGCTGTCAGCGTCGAGCCCTCGGGCAATGTGGGCGCGTAGGTGAGACCCCGGTCGCCGCGGAGCACCCAGCGGCCTTCCGGCGGAACATTCTCGGCGTTCGGCGTCTCGCCGTTCAATGCGGTGATGCGCCCGCGCAGCATCGGCACGGTCTCGATCTCGCTCTCAGGGGCAAGTTCGGCGAGACGGGTGCGGAAGGCATCGATTTCGCTGGCCTGGATGTCGACGAAGAAGAAGTTCGGCGCCCGGTCCGGCAGGTTGCCGGAAATCTCGCGGCGCAGATTGGTGTCGATCTGGGCGAGCGTGACGAGGAGCGCGAGCCCCAGACCGAGCGACAGCACCACCGACGGGGTGAGTGCGCCGGGGCGATGAATATTGCCGATGGCAAGCCGCAGCGGCGTCGAGCGAACGGTCGGGGCGCGCCGGGCAATCGCCTGGACAAGGCGGGCGACCAGATTGAGGATGAGGAAGGCCGCGGCGACGGCGATAAGGAAGATGCCCGCGACGCGATGGTCGTCGGCCAGCAGCACGGCGAGCGCACAGAGAAGTGCAAGCGCCGCGCCGGAGCCGAGCAGATAGGGCCAGCGCGGCAGCGCCGCTCCCTCGAAGCTCAACTGCCGGAACAGCGCGGTGGCAGGAACGTCCCCTGCCCGGCCGAGCGGCGCGAGCGCGAAGGCGAAGGCGACGAGAAGGCCGAAAATGGCCGCTTGCAGGAGCGCGGCGGGATAAAGCGCCGCCTTGCCGGCGACCGGCAGGATGGCCGACAGCGCGCCGGAGGCGAGAAACGGAATTGCAGCACCGATCACCAGCCCCATCAGGATGCCGGCCGCGGCGATCACCATCACCTGGATCAGATAGACGAGAATGACGAAGCGCGAGGACGCGCCGACGCATTTGAGCGTGGCGATCACGCCGCGTTTTCCATCGATGAAGGCGCGCACAGCATTGGCGACACCCACCCCGCCGACGATCAGCGCGGTCAGGCCGACCAGCGTGAGAAACTGCGAGAAGCGCTCGATATTGCTCGAAAGCGCAGGCGCTGCGTTGTCGCTGGTGCGCACCGACCAGCCGGCATCGGGGAAATCGGTCTTGGCCGTCTCCGCGACCTCCGCGGCGGTCCGGTTGCCGTCGAGCCGGACGCGATAGGAATATTCGACGATACTGCCGGGACGGATAAGGCCGGAGGCTTCGAGCCCCTCCATCGAAATCATCAAGCGCGGCGCGAAACCGAAGCCTTCGGACAGCGCATCCGGCTCGCTGGCGATTTCGCCCCTGAGCTCGAATTCCGACCGGCCGACGGTGATGCGGTCGCCCACCTTGATACCGAGCCGCTCGTAAAAGATCGGGGCCGCGACAGCGCCGTAAACGCCATCGGTGCGGTCCAGAGCCGCCGCCGGTGCAATCTCGGGCGAAAGTCCCAGCGCGCCGTAGAGGGGATAGGCTCCGTCGAGGGCGCGCAGCTCGACAAGCGTCTGGTCGCTCTCGTCGGCGGTGCGTGCCATGGTACGCATGCTTACCCCCTCGGTCACCGTGCCGAGGCTATCGATGAAGTCGCGTTCGGCGCCGGCTGCGGGCTGGCCGACGGTTTCGAAACGGATGTCGCCGCCGAGGATCGTCCGGCCTTCCGAACGGATCGATTCGGTCATCATCTGCGAGACGGAATTGACGCCGGCGATGGCCATGGTGCCGAGTAGCACGCAGGCGATGAAGATGTAAAAGCCCGACAGGCCGCCGCGCAGTTCGCGCAGCGCGAGCCTCAGGGCGAGCGCGAATCCGGGTCGGGAGGACGCCCTCACGCGGTAACCGTCTTGCGGGTTTCGGCGCTGTTCAGGCTGTCGCCGATCACCTCGCCGGAGCGGACGGAGACCTGGCGGTCGCAACGAACGGCGAGCGTTTCGTCATGGGTGACGAGAATGAGCGTACCGCCGCGCTCGGTCTGTTTCGAAAAGAGAAGATCCGCGATCTGGCGGCCGGTATCGCCGTCGAGATTGCCGGTGGGCTCGTCGGCCACGATCAGCGCCGGATCGGGCGCCAGTGCCCGCGCGATTGCCACGCGCTGCTGCTCGCCGCCGGAAAGCTGGCCGGGGAAATGCGACAGCCGCTCCCCGAGGCCGACCGCCTCGAGTTCGGCGCGGGCGCGTTCGAAGGCGTCCGAGCGGCCGGCGAGTTCCAGCGGCACGGCGACGTTTTCGAGCGCGGTCATGTTGGGGATCAGGTGAAAGGACTGGAAGACGATGCCGATCGAACGGCCGCGCACGGCGGCGAGTTCGTCCTCGGCAAGCTGGTGCAAAGGCTGGCCGGCGACGAAGATGCTGCCTGAATCGAGCCGCTCCAGGCCAGCAATCACCATCAGAAGCGTCGACTTTCCGGAACCCGAGGGACCGACGATGCCGACCGACTGGCCGGCCTCGATGGTCAGGTTCATGCCCTTAAGAACACGCACCGAGGATGCGCCGGAACCGAGGGTCAGGTCAGCCGATATGAGCTCAACGATGGTTTCCGCCACGGTTCGGCTTCCTATATTATCGGGGATACGGACCCGGATGTGTCTGACTTCGAAATTAGGAGTGGTTCCTTGCGTTTTAAAGTCCTGCCCGCCCAATTCCTCGTGATCGCCGGCCTTCTGATCGCCTTCGCGCTTCCTTCGCGCGCCGAAACGCTCAAGCTCGTGGGCTTCGGCGACAGCCTCATGGCGGCCTACGATCTCGCCAAGGAAGAGGGTTTTCCGGCCCGGCTCGAAACGGCCCTCAAGGAACGCGGTCACGATGTGGAAGTCGCCGACGCCGGCGTGTCGGGCGACACCACCTCCGGAGGGCTTTCACGGCTCGACTGGTCGGTGCCCGACGGCGCCGACGGGGTGATCCTGGAACTCGGCGCCAATGACGCGTTGCGAGGCGTGTCACCGGAAAACACGCGTGAAAACCTCGAGGCGATGATCGAGCGGCTCGATGAACGCGGCATTCCCGTGCTTCTCGCCGGCATGCTGGCGCCGCCCAACATGGGCCCGGGCTACGAGGACAGGTTCAATGCGATCTATCCCGAACTTGCGGAGAAATACGACCTCGTCCTCTATCCCTTCTTCCTCGACGGGGTGGCGGCGGAGGCCGGCATGGTGCTCTCCGACGGAATGCATCCCAATGCCGCCGGCGTCGAGGAAATGGTCAAACGCTTCGTGCCGGTCGCGGAAAAGTTCATCGCCCGCATCGAGGACAAGCGTCCACAGGACGACGGCGGGAATTAGGTCTGCCGGGCAAAAACGCTTGCTCCACCGCCGTGGGCATGATTCGCTCGGTCTAACACGTTGATTCGGGGGATATGGCCATGCCAAGGCTCTTCACCGCTCTCGAAATCCCGCGCGATGCGGCGATGTCGCTTTCGCTGCTCAGGGGTGGACTGCCGGGCGCCCGGTGGATCGACGTCGAGAACTATCACCTGACATTGCGCTTCGTGGGCGACATCGACGGACCGGTCGCCGACGAACTGATCCACGCGCTCGACCGGATCGACCGGAGGCCCTTCACCCTCTCGCTCACTTCGGTCGGTTCCTTCGGATCGAAAAAGCCCCATTCGATCTGGGCCGGGGTCAGCCCCTCGCCGGAACTGATGGCGCTGCAGGCCGAGATTGCCCGCATTTGCGAGCGGCTGGGCCTGCCGGCCGATCCGCGCAAGTTCTCGCCGCACGTCACGCTGGCGCGGCTGAGGAACGCAAGGCTCGACGACGTGGTGAGCTACCTCCACGCCTTCGGCAATTTCCGCACCATGCCGTTTACCGTCGGCCGCTTCGTGGTGATGTCGTCGAAGGATTCGGTGGGCGGCGGCCCCTATATCGTCGAGGAGGCCTATCCGCTCAACGAGCGGCGGCCGGCGACCAATTTCTCGACAAGGGCCGAACTGCCCTCCTCGAGCATCCGGTAGACCGCCTCGAACCCGTCGCCTGCACCGTAATAGGGATCGGGCACGTCGGCGCTGATCCCGAGCGAATGCTCCATGAACAAATGGATGCGGTTCCGCGCCGAAGCCGGCGCGCGGGCCAGAAGCGTGTCGCGGTTCGAGCGGTCCATGGCGAGGATCAGCCCGAAATTCTCGAAGTCGGCATCTCTCACCTTGCGCGCCCGTTGACCGGCGATGTCGAGTCCGTGGCGGGCGGCGGTTTCGATGGAGCGCGTGTCGGGCGCGCCGCCGACATGCCAGGCGCCGGTGCCGGCGGAATCGACATGGATCTCTTTCCCCAATCCGGTCTCGTTGAGGAGACGGCGGAAAATTCCCTCGGCCAGCGGCGACCGGCAGATATTGCCGAGGCAGACGAAGAGAACCGATGCGGGGGGCTTCGCGTTTGGCTCAACTCCACTATCTGTCATTCAAGCACCACAAGAAGGAGGACCATCATGCCGGCCGAAAAGCTCGACGGTGACACCCTTAAGACCAGGTTGGCCGAGACACCAGACTGGGAGCTTGACGTCAGCGGCAACGCCATCGCCCGCACCTTCACCTTCAAGAACTTCTCCGAAGCCTTCGGCTTCATGACCCGCGCGGCGCTTGCCGCCGAAAAGCTCGACCACCATCCCGACTGGAAGAATGTCTACAAGACGGTCGAGGTCTCGCTGTCGACGCATGACGCCGGCGGCCTGACGGAGCTCGATTTCAAGCTCGCGAAAAGGATGGACGCCTTCGCCGCCGCGATCTCCGGCTGACCGTAGGCGCGGATGGGGCCGAATATTGATCGCGGGCCGCGCAATGCCCATATTGACGACGGCGGTCTTCGCCCTTGCCGGGCGAGACATGTGAGGAAGGAGCACCCGAATGCCCGCACTCGACGGAGAAATTCTACAGCCAGGCGACAAGCCGGACCCGGCGGAAGAAAACTCCGTCCGCAAGGGTTTCTGGGCGACCTTCGGCAAGGCCGCAGGGCGCATTCCCTTTGCCGAGGATGTCGTGGCGGCCTACTACTGTGCCTTCGATCCGCAGACGCCGAGCCGTGTGAAGGCGATCCTGATTGCCGCGCTCGCCTATTTCGTCTTTCCGCTCGATACCATTCCCGACATGCTGGCGCTGGTCGGCTTTTCCGATGATATCGCAATCCTGACGGTGGCGATCTCCTCGATCCGCACCCACATCACCGAGGCCCATCGCGATGCGGCGCGCGCCGCGATCAAGCGCATGGGCGAGGGAAAATCCCCGCTCCAGGCGCGGTAGGCGCGGGATATTATCCTGATTTCGCGGTCAAAGTCCTTCAACACCCGAGGCGGTGAGGTTCGACCGCATCCGCGTGAAGGCCAGCCGGATACGCGACTTCACCGTGCCGAGCGGCAGGCCGGTCTCCGCGGCGATCTCGCTGTGCGACTTGCCGAGGAAGAACGCCCGTTGCAGGAGATCGTATTGTTCGGCGGGCAGATCGGTCATCGCCGCGCGCACCTGGGCGTCACGATCCTCCGCCTCGAGCGCGCTGTGAGCGCATTCGATCTCTTCGGGAATGATCATCGGATCGTCGAGATCGGCGGAGCGCGACTTCTCACGCCTCAAGGCGTCGATGCGGCGATTGCGCGCAATACGGAAAAGCCATGTCGAGAGCGAGGACCGTGAAGGGTCGAACAGTTCGGCGCGATGCCACAGAACGATCATGACTTCCTGGACGAGTTCCTCCGCCTGGAGCGGGCTCGCGCCGATCCGGACGAGATAGGCTTTCAGGCGCGGCGCAAAATGGTCGAAAAGGGTCGTGAAGGCTCCCTGGTCGCGGCAGACGGCCACGCGCCGTGCCAGTTCGGGGAAGTTTTTGTCCATGCCATCGGTCATAGAGCTTTTTATGTTCTCCCAACAAACCCATTAGGGCCGCTTTTCCCGTTTCGGTCAATCACTAGCTGCGCAAACCCGCGCCGCCCCTTATGAGTGTATCCCGGCGGTCAAACTCTTGCCCGATTCGGAATGTTACAGAATGTCATGACGAGAGAGGAAGCCATTGTCTATTTGTCCCGCTTCGGGGCGAAAATTCAGCGCAATTGACGATTTGGTAACCTGAATTAAGTCAAAATGAATTGATCGATCCGGGGCAACGCGTCCTATGCGCTGCACGGCGCGGTCCGGCCCCGACAAAAATCAAGACTACCGGTAGGACAGCTATGATTGGGAAAACCATTGCAATCGCGATAACGGCCCTCTTCGCCCTGACGGCGGCCGCCGCTGCGCAATCTCCGACCCGCATCAAGCAATTCGACGCGTGGGGCGCCTATTCCTACAATTCAGGGAATTCCAAGGTCTGCTACGTGCTTTCGGTGCCGACTGCGAAGAATCCGGCGAATGTGAATCACGGCGACATCTTCTTCCTCGTGTCGCAGCGACCCGGCCAGAACATCAGCTACGAGCCGCAGGCGATGATGGGTTATCCGCTCAAGGAGGCCTCAAAGGTCGAAGTGGATGTCGACGGCAGGAAGTTCTCGTTGTTCACCCGCGGCAACTCGGCCTGGGTGGAAAACGCCGCCGAGGAACCGCAGCTTGTCGCGGCGATGCGCGCCGGCTCCGCGATGACGGTGAAAGCCGTCTCGCGGCGTGGCACCGAGACCTCCTACAGCTACTCGCTGAAGGGTGTTACCGCCGCGCTCAACCAGATCAATTCCTGCCAATAATAGCCCGCGCGCCATCGGCGCGCGCGTTCACGGCAGACCTGACATGAACCGGAGAGCCGCTCGAACAGCGGCTCTCCGGCATTATGCGTGATACCCCTGACTGGCCGGGCGGGATGACCTGAGGCCCGAAAGCTGGTACAGGGGCGAAAACGGATCATGGATGCCATGGCACTTTCAATCGACATCGATCACAAGACGGACACGCCGAACCCGGCTGCACGCGCTCCTGCGAAATCCGCCGAAAAGACCGAACTGATCGGCCTCGACCGGGAGGAACTGGGCGCTGCACTTGCAGAACTCGGCATTCCCCCAAAGCAGGTGCGCATGCGGGTCAGCCAGATCTGGCATTGGCTCTACGTGCGTGGCGCCTCCGATTTCGCGGACATGCACAATGTTGCCCGCGATCTGCGCGAGCGGCTGGACGGCGCCTTCACCATCGCCCGGCCGGAAATCGTCGAGGAACAGGTCTCCACCGACGGCACCTGCAAATGGCTGATGCGCTTTCCCTCCCGTGGCGCCGGACGCCCGGTCGAGGTCGAGACCGTCTACATTCCCGAGGAAGGTCGCGGGACGCTGTGCATCTCGAGCCAGGTCGGCTGCACGCTCACCTGCTCCTTCTGCCATACCGGCACGCAGAAGCTGGTGCGCAACCTGACGGCGGGCGAAATTCTTTCCCAGTTGCTCGTCGCCCGCGACCGGCTCGGCGATTTTCCGGACAAGGATACACCGGCGGGCGCCATCGTTCCCTCCGAGGGCCGCAAGGTCTCCAATATCGTCATGATGGGGATGGGCGAGCCGCTCTATAATTTCGAGCATGTGAAGAAGGCGCTGCTGATCGCCTCGGACGGCGACGGCCTGTCGCTGTCGAAGCGACGCATCACGCTGTCAACCTCGGGCGTGGTGCCTGAAATCTATCGCACCGGCGACGAAATCGGCGTGATGCTGGCGATTTCGCTCCACGCCGTGCGCGATGAACTGCGCAACGAACTGGTGCCGATCAACAAGAAGTACCCGCTCGAAAAGCTCATGGAAGCCTGCCGGGCCTATCCTGGCCTTTCCAATGCGCGGCGCATCACCTTCGAATATGTGATGATCAAGGGCGTCAACGACAGCATGCAGGACGCCCGTGATCTCGTTAAGCTGCTCAAGGGCATCCCGGCGAAGATCAACCTCATTCCGTTCAATCCCTGGCCGGGCTCGAACTACGAGTGTTCGGACTGGGAGCAGATCGAGAAATTCGCCGATTTCGTCAATCAGGCGGGCTATGCCTCGCCGATCCGGACCCCACGCGGCCGCGATATCCTGGCGGCCTGCGGCCAGCTCAAGTCGGAATCCGAACGCATGCGCAAATCCGAGCGGCTGGCGCTCGAATCGCTGATGATCGCCGGCCACGGCGCGGAATAGAGATGGGCTCGATCGGCGATCTTCTCATCCGCTTCATCGCGATCGGCTTCGGCTATCTGCTGGCCTGTCTCGGAGCGGGCATCGCCTATGTCTTTCTCTCGGGCCTGATCCGGCCGGAGGATTTCGGCCGTGTGCCCGGTACCGAGATCACCTTTACCCTGATCGTCGGCGTGATCGGCGTTTCCAGCGTCTTTGGCCGCGCCGCGCTCCTGCCCGCGCTTCTCGCCATCGGCGTTCTGGAAGTCACGCGCCGACGCGACTGGCTCTATTTCGGTATCGGCGGCATGGTGATAGGGGCGGCCACTGGCGCGGTCGCGATGACCTCCTCGGCGGGCGACGCCATCGCCTGGCCGCTCGCGGTCGCCGCCGTCGCCGG
This sequence comes from Hyphomicrobiales bacterium, assembly GCA_002709005.1. Taxonomy (GTDB): domain Bacteria; phylum Pseudomonadota; class Alphaproteobacteria; order Rhizobiales; family Rhizobiaceae; genus Pseudohoeflea. The sequence continues at coordinate 11,586 of PAPH01000053.1, forward strand.
CGCGGTGGGCGGCAGCCTCTACTGGCTGATCACCGGACGCAGTTCCGGCTCATGGCTGCCGAGCGAAAGGCGCCGCCGGGCAGAGGAATGGCTCGCCAGGCACAATCCGAAGCCGCCGGAAACGCCAACAACCGGCGCATCCGGTCAGGGATCGAGCGAAAAGACCGGCATCGAGCCGCCGCCGTTGAAGTAGAGCGGCGCCTCTATATCGGCGACCTTGCGGGCGCCGAGGGATTCCGCCATTCCCGCCGGCGGACCGAAGAGCAGCGTGCCGTCCCGCTCGCCGTCCGGATACCAGGGGCGGTCCATCTGGAAATGATCGAAGGGAGGCGCGCCTTCCATGCGCAGCGCAAGGACCGGAATGTCCGTCTCCCTGAGCGCATAGATCATGCCTGCGGTCAGTGACCGGCCGAAAGTGACGATGCGCTTCGCGCCTTCCCGTTCGTAGACCCCAGCCAGATTGTCCGCGGTCTGCTGCCAGCCGCGAAGCTGGCGGAAGGATTTCGTCAGTTCGGAATTGACCGGCGGCGGGCCGAGCGCGGTGAAGCCGAGGATCACGACGGCCACGACGAGGCTGATGGCGACGTGCAGTTTCAGCCAGAAGCGGTGACGCCCGAGCGCCAGTACGGCCGCGGCGAAAACCACGCCCGCCGGAAACGCGGTCGCTCCCCAATTGGCGTTGGCATGGGCGATGAAGCCTTGGATGGTGATCATGATGACCACCGGCCAGGACAGCCAGAGCAGCATGCGGTCTTCGTCCGGACGCTCCGACCGGCGCAGGCCGAAAAGCGCCAGCACCATCGTGGCGAAGACGATCGGACCCGCCACCGCGAACTGTGCGAAGAAATATTCGACGCCGTCCTTCAGGTTCAAGGACTGCAGCGACCACCCCATGTTCTGCCCGGTATGGGTGACGGTGACGAAACCGTGCGAGACGTTCCAGAGGATGTTTGGCAGGATCATCCCGAAACCGATCGCAAGCGCCGCAAAAATGTGGGCCGGCCGTAGTGCGCGGCGTAGCGCGGGGTCGGCAAACGCCGCCACGGCAACCAGCGGCGGCAGGTAGATCATCGCGTATTTGGCATTGAGGCCGAAGCCGACCGCAAGGCCGAAGACGACCGCCAGCCCGAGCGCCGGCCGCTCCCTGTAGAGAACCAGCGCTACGAGCGCGATGCTCCAGAACATCAGGAGCAGCGTGTCGGTCGTCATCAGGAAGCTCGAGACGGCCACGCCCGGCATGGTGATCCAGGTGAAGCCGGCCACGAGCGCGGCCCGGCGGCCGTAGAGCTTGAGCGCCACAACATAGAGAAGGATGGCGGTCGCCGCATGGCAGAGCGGGGAGAGCGAACGCACGCAGGCCGCACTGTCGCCGCAGACCGCCGTGGTGCCGGCGATCGCCCAGGCGATCAGCGGCGGCTTGGTGAAATAGCCGAAGGTGAGATCGCGCGACCAGGACCAGTACTGCGCTTCGTCGAACACCAGTTCCAGCGGGGACAGCCAGAGCGCCGCGATACGAAGCGCCGTGAGGATGGCCACGATCGAGAGGAGAAGCGGCAAACCCGGATACCCCGAAGCCTGCGGGCGAAAGTTAAAATCGGTTCTGACATCGGTGGTCATGCGGCTTCCGGGCTCTGAATCGCGCCGAAGCGCGAAATTTGGCAATATCTCTCGAGATTGGAATCAAGCATATAACCCGAAACGTCATCTCCGGGCAGGTTTCGGTCGGTAATCCCATTGGTCAGGCGACGTGCAAACGGGGGATATACATGCCGGAGAGGAGAAGGATGTCGGGAAGTTCGGCCGCGCGGCAGGCCGCGTTGCGCGCCGCCCGGCCATGGCGCCTTTCCGGCCCTTTCGGCTCCCCGCTCGCTCTCGCCGGGATCGCTCTCGTTCTCACAAGCGCCTTTTTCGTGCTTTTTCCCGATGTCGACCGGTGGACGAGCGCTCTTTTTCTCGGCCCCGAGGGCGGATTTCCCCTCGCCCGTTCCGGGATCTCAAAGGCCATCCGCCTCGCCTTCGACGTCGTCACCATCGCTGTACTTGCCGTCAGCCTCGGCGCGCTTCTGGTTCACCTGATGTGGCGTCGGCCCTGGGTCGTGCTGGTAACACCCTCGCAGGCGCTGTTTCTCCTGCTCAGCTATGCCATCGTGCCCGGGCTTCTCGTCAACGGCATCCTGAAGGAATATTCCGGACGGGCGCGGCCTCGCGCCCTCCTCGAGTTCAATTCCGGGGGTGAGCTTTTCACACCCGCCTGGGTTCATGCCGACCAGTGCTGGTACAATTGCTCCTTTCCCTCCGGTGAAGCCTCGGCCGCCATGGCACTGGTTGCCGTGGTGATGGTTCTGCCGTTCGCCTGGCGGCGCCGCGCCCATATGCTGGTGATCCCCGTCATACTGGTCATCTCGGCGAACCGTATCGTGATGGGCGGCCATTTCCTCTCGGATGTGGTGATCGGCTGGTGCCTGACGCTGGTGGCAATCTACTGGCTGCGATCCCTGATGCTCGGCGAGACGGCCGCGGCTCGGATCGATGATACGCTCTCAGGCGCCGTGCCGCGTCTCGCGGCGAGATTCCGTTCGTCCCTAACGCGACTGGACAAGCAGGATGCGGACGGCGAACAGCGAGAAGACGCCGGCGAAAAGCCAGTCGATGGCGCGGGTGACGAGCGGGCGCGCCTTGAGCCAGTTGGTGAGTTGATGGGCGCCGAGGACGATCGAGGTCATCAACGGGATCGACAGAACGGTGAACAGGCCGCCTAGGAACAACAGCTTGCCGGTGATGTCGGGATCGCCGGCGCGGACGAACTGCGGCAGGAACGTCATGAAGAAGAGCACGATCTTCGGATTGAGCAGGTTAACCGCCACCCCTTGCATGAAATGGGAGAACAGCGATCGCTCGCGGCCCGTTTTCTCCGGACGCAGATCGAAGGTGGAACCGTGCCGGATCGCCTGGAACGCGAGCCAGAGCAGATACAGCGCGCCGCAGATCTTGAGAACGAGAAAGGCCAACGGCGCCGCTACGACCAGCGCGGAAATGCCGAGCGCCACCAGAAGCGTGTGAACGGCGAGGCCGGCGACAGCGCCGAAGCCGCAGGCCAGTCCGGCGGCCCGTCCGCTGGTCATCACGCGAGCGATCTGCAGCGTCATGTCAGGCCCCGGCGTTATGCCGATGACGAACCACGCGGCGATGAAGGCGAGAAGCGTCGGCGTATCGGGAATGTAGCTCATTCGGGTCCTCCTTGCGGCCCGCCCACGGCGCGGCAACACCGGGATTTCCATGCCGCCGCGCCGAATGCAAGCTTGTGTCGACGGAACTTATGACTAAAGTGCCGCCCGACCCGTGGCCCGGGGCCCTTTCGGCCCCGTCTTCAGGCCGCACGATACGACAGGATTTTACCCATGGCATCGCACAAGGACGTCAAGAAGGTCGTTCTCGCCTATTCCGGCGGTCTCGACACATCCATCATTCTCAAATGGCTGCAGACCGAGCTCGGCGCCGAAGTGGTTACCTTTACCGCCGATCTCGGACAGGGCGAGGAACTGGAACCGGCGCGCAAGAAGGCCGAGATGCTCGGCATCAAGGAAATCTACATCGAGGATGTGCGCGAGGAGTTCGTCCGCGACTTCGTCTTCCCGATGTTCCGCGCCAATGCCGTCTACGAGGGCACCTATCTGCTCGGCACCTCCATCGCCCGGCCGCTGATCTCCAAGCGCCTCGTCGAGATCGCCAGGGAAACCGGCGCCGACGCCATCGCCCACGGGGCGACCGGCAAGGGCAACGACCAGGTGCGTTTCGAACTGTCAGCCTATGCGCTGAACCCGGATATCAAGATCATCGCGCCCTGGCGCGACTGGCAGTTCAAGAGCCGGACCGACCTTCTCGATTTCGCCGAGAAGAACCAGATCCAGGTCACCAAGGACAAGAAGGGCGAGGCCCCGTTCTCTGTCGACGCCAACCTCCTGCACTCGTCATCCGAGGGCAAGGTTCTGGAAGATCCGGCTGAATCGGCGCCCGAATACGTCCACATGCGCACCATCTCGCCGATGGACGCCCCCGATCAGGTGACCGAGATCGAGATCGGTTTCGAAAAGGGCGACGCCATCTCGATCAACGGCGAGAAGCTGTCGCCGGCCACGCTTCTGGCGCGCCTGAACGATCTCGGCCGCGACAACGGCATCGGCCGCATCGACCTCGTCGAGAACCGTTTCGTCGGCATGAAGTCGCGCGGCGTGTACGAGACCCCCGGCGGCACCATCCTCCTCGCCGCCCACCGGGCGATCGAATCAATCACCCTCGACCGGGGCGCTGCGCACCTCAAGGACGAGCTGATGCCGCGCTATGCGGAACTGATCTATAACGGCTTCTGGTTCTCGCCCGAGCGCGAGATGCTGCAGGCGGCGATCGACCACAGCCAGCGCGACGTCGAGGGCACGGTGAAGCTGCGCCTCTACAAGGGCAACGTCATGGTGGCCGGCCGCGCGTCGCCGAAGTCGCTCTACTCGGATTCGCTGGTGACCTTCGAGGACGACCAGGGCGCCTACGACCAGAAGGACGCCGCCGGCTTCATCAAGCTCAACGCGCTCCGGCTGAGGACGCTGGCCGCGCGCAACCGCAAGGGCTGATTGACCCTCTGACATGGCATCCGGCGGAAACTCTCCCGCCGGAACCGCACTTCTGAACTGTTTCAGCAAAGTCAGGAGTTCTCGTGCCGAAGATGCCACACAAGCCTGGCATTACCCTCCCGCCGCAGCGGACTTCAGGGGGGCCGGTCGTTCGCCGCAAGCGCGAGCCGGTGATGGTGGACCGCGAGGAAAATGGAGTGCGGATTCGCACCCTCATGCCGGAAATGGCTACAAGCGAAATCGCGAACTGGCTGACAGATCCGGCTGTGATGGAAGGCTTGAATTCTCCCCGGCCCCATATGGGTCTCGACGCCTTTCGAGCCTACATCGCCCATTTCGACAATTTCGCACGGAATCTGATGCTGATATCGAGGGGATCGACACCGCGCGGTCTTCTGTTCCTCGATATCGACCCCAGGCACAGGACCGGAGCCGTCCATCTCGTCATTGGCGAGACCGCAAACCGCGGCAAAGGGATTGCGCCGCGCGCTGCGGTGCTCGCATGCCACCATGCATTTCTCGATCGCGACCTCGAGAAACTCACCTTCGAACCCCTCGAGCGAAACGATGCGGCCATCGCGATCTGCGAAAAGGCCGGCCTCAGGCTTGAAGGCATACTCCGGTCACACCGGATCGATGGCCGTACCGGCGAGCGGCTGGACCAGCGGATCTACGGGCTGCTGCGATCGGAATACGACAAGGCGGCACCCGCTTTCGCGGCGAAGACGGCGGGCTGATCGTCGGGGTTTAGCTAGAAGCGGTAACCGAGGCCAAGCTTCATCGTGTAGAACGACGGCGAGATGCTGGTGTTGGCCAGATCGAGACCCTTGAAATCGTAATAGAGCAGTTCGCTCTTCGCCAGCAGGCCGTTCTGCCACGCATATTCGAAGCCGACGCCGGCCACGGCGCCCATTTTCACCTCGCTGACGGAGTCCGAAGCGAGAAACTGCTCGGAAGCCGCGAACCGTCCGGCGGCGACGCCGCCCGTCAGGTAGAGCAGGCTGTCCGGGGTGAAAGTGTAGCCGGCGCGCATGCGGGCGGTGGCCACCCAGTCGACGTCATAGGTGTAGTTCGTGAGCTCCGCCTTGCCCGAGGAAGCCATGTCGACATAGTCGAAATCCACGATGGCACCAACGACGGAATTCTCGTTCTGCCAATCATATCCGACATACACGCCTCCGAAAATCTGCGAATCGTCGAGCACGTCGGGGACGTTGTCCATCTCGGGGCGAGATTCCGTCGCATTCAGGATCAGGCCGACAGACGGACCGGCGAAACGGCCCGACATGTCGTCTGCGGCTGCGGCGTCGACGAGGCCGAAAACAACGACGCTTGAAAGCAGGAAGGCGCGCATGGAGCTGGTTATCCTTGTGAGGTCGCCGGAACGCTATTGTACCGATACAAATTCTTCAAGAGATATTGATTAGTGTTCTTCTTTAAGATCAATCTGTTGCGGAATCATCACTGCTCTGTACCGACAGGCCCCGGTCAATGCCCCACGGCAGGCAAGAGGCGGGCGCCGAGGACGCGATTGTTGCATCCCTGAGACGTGACCCTATTGTTGCAGTTCAACAGCGGCGGGAGGAGAACGCATGATCCGGCATACGGTCGTATTCACTTTGAAACATGAGGCGGGCTCCTCGAAGGAGCGGGATTTCCTCGAAGCCGCGCGGCAACTCGCGACCATCGCGACCGTAGAGAAATTCGAGCAACTTCGTCAGGTGAGCCCGAAATGCGATTATACATTCGGCTTCTCGATGGAGTTCGCCGATCAGGCTGCCTATGACTTTTACAATGATCACCCGCTTCACCGGGATTTCGTGGAGAACCGCTGGATGAAGGAGGTTTCGGCCTTCCAGGAAATCGACTACCTGCCGCTTTGAACCGGCGGCCTTCGATTACAACTCTCGTGGAGCCTGCCGCAACCGGCTTCAGCCGGCACGGGCGAGTTCCGCACAGTCCTCCCCGGACTTCTGACCGATAACGAACTGGGCCAGCCGCTGGCGCAGGGTCGCCGCATCGGCGGTCAGTGTGTGAGTGGCCGCAGTCGTCTCCTCGGCCATCGCGGTGTTCTGCTGGTTGACCTGGTCGATCGAAACGATCGCCTGCGAGATTTCCTGCATCGCCACGAGCTGTTCGCGGGTCGAGGATGCAATGTGGCCGATCAGCTCGTCGAGACGGGCGACGTCGGCGCCGATGCCTTCCAGCGACTGTCCGGTTTCGCCGACCAGTTCCACGCCCTGACTGACTTTGGTGCGCGAGTTGGTGATCAGTTCCTTGATCTCGCGGGCGGCATCCGCCGAACGCTGCGCGAGTTCGCGCACTTCCTGGGCGACGACCGCGAAACCTTTGCCAGCCTCGCCGGCACGCGCGGCCTCGACCCCGGCATTGAGCGCCAGAAGATTGGTCTGGAAGGCGATATTGTCGATCACGCCGATGATCTTGACCACTTCGTCGGACGATTCCTCGATCTCGGCCATGGCAGCGACCGCATCGCGCACAACCTGCAGCGATCTGGCCCTCACCGCGCTGGTCGCCGAGGTCTTCTGGCTGGCTTCCGTGGCGGTGGTCGTCGAAAGCTGGAAATTGGTCTTGAGCTGTTCGACGGCCGCTGCGGTTTGCTCGACCGACGCCGCCTGCTGTTCGGCACGGCGGGACAGTTCATCCGAGGCCTGGCGGATCTCGTTGGCGATAGAATCCATGCCGTTGGCGCAATCGCCGATCTCGCCCATGGTGACCGACAGCTTTTGAGAGGCGGCGTTGTAGTCCACCCGCAACCTGTCGAGCTCGCCGGGGAACTGGAAGGTGATCTGGTGGCTGAGGTCACCGTCCGACAACGATTTCAGCGCATGGCCGACGGTTCCGCAATATTGCGACAGCCGTTCCTTCTCTTCCGCTTCGAGACGGGCGCGCTCGCGCACTTCCGCGGCTTCCTTTTCGGCGCGCCGCTGGCGTTCGAGCGCCTCGCCGGCCGCCTTTTCGCGCAGCGCCTCGCGCAGGTTTCCAACCGACCGGGCCATCTCGCCGATCTCGTTCTTTTCCGCAGCCATCGGGATCTCGATGTCGAATTCTCCCGCCGCCATCTCGTCGAGATAGCCGCGCATGGCCGAAAGCGGCTTGATGATCGAGCGAACGATGGCGATGACAAGGACGGCCAGTGCGAGGAAGACGGCAATGCAGGCGGCGCCGAGAACCAGGAGATGGTTCGATTTCTCGGTCACGATACGGCCCGCCTCTTCAATGATCGCCGCCGATGCCATGCCGCCGACCTCGTTGAGGTTGCCGAGCCAGTTGGTCATCTCGCCGAACCAGACACCGGCGTCGAGCCCCGTGAAGTCGCGCTCGACCAGCGCCGCGCGCATGGCGGCCAGTTCCGGCGAGACGCCGGTCGTCAGGACAGCGTCGGATTTCAGAGCAATTTCGGACGGCATGACAGAGAGGAAACGGTCGATGAGAACCATTTCGGCCTGCTTCTTTCCGACGAAAGCGCTGAAAGCCGCCGGCGTGAAATCGCCGGCTCCGATCGCGCCGGCGCCGATGCCGCGCTCCTGACCGGCCAGTTCCTTGGCGGCCATCACGTCGGCATAACCGGCCATCATGATGGCCATCTGCCGCTCCTCGACATGGGTGACGATCTCGTCGGCAACGTGCGACATGCTGGCGATCAGGTCGGAATAGGTCTTGATGACCTCGCTCACGGGCATGTCGAAGGCATCGACATGGAGGCGCAGTTCAGAAACCCCGGCAAGTTTATCGGCGGATTCCGTCAAAAAAACGCGCATTCTTTCGCCGCCCATCTGACCAAGTGCGGCGCTGGCCATGTCCAGCTTCTGCCGGTTGGCATCGACATTGCCCCGCGCCTCGGCGAGCGCCTCACCCATCTTCGCGCCCCGCGAGCCGATGAACCCGGCGGAAATTCCGCGCTCCACCTGCAACGTGTGCACGAGTTCATAAAGCGACCCCATCTGTTCGGCGTAGACGAGGGTCCGCGCGGCGGACACCTTCTCCTTCCACAGGATCGCGATTTCGATGGCGATGAAGGCGGCGAGGATGAAAAACGGCAAAGCGGCAGCCGCGATCACCCGCGTGGAAACGCGAAATGACTTCATGAACTTCAGACCTTACTCGACGTTCGAATTCACCACGGCGGCCGGGCCGATACACGCTCCGGCTGTTCCGTTCTGATACATGCAAGGTCGCTCGATTGATTTAATGGAAAGTATATCGCTCGATCCAAAATTTAGTGAAATCGCGCGCTGCGCGGTCAGGTTGTCTATATTGAGGGTTCGAATTGCCGTCCGGGGCAACCGTTTGCGGTAATCGCCGCAAAGCCGATCTTGCCGGAGCGCGCCGCCATGCCTAAGTCGGTGAGGCCTCAAAAGGATATTTCGCCCATGACCACCCAGATAAACGACGCCATCTTCACCTGGACCTCCGCGCTCGGGCTTCCCGACTTCAAGGCGATTGCCGACGAGGATTTCGCGCCGGCCTTCGAAAAGGCGCTTGGAACCCACGAGGCGGAGATCGTGGCGATCGCATCGCAGGACGAAGCACCCACCTTCGACAACACGATCGTGGCGATGGAACTGGCGGGAGAGGAACTCTCCCGGGTTTCGGCCATCTTCTGGAACCGTGCCGGCACGGATACCAACGATACCATCCAGGCGCTCGAACGTGAGATCGCGCCGAAAATGTCGCGCCACTTCTCGAAGATCGCGATGAACAAGCCGCTCTTCGCCCGCGTCGACGATGTTTGTGCACGCCGGGCGGAACTGGAGCTTTCGGCGGAAGCGGAACGGCTTCTGGAGAAGAACTGGAAGTCCTTCGTCAAGGCCGGCGCCCGGCTCGACGACGCCGGCCAGGCGCGCCTTGCCGAAATCGGCGAGACGCTTGCCGGTCTCGGCGCGCGCTTCGGCCAGAACGTGCTGGCCGACGAGCGCGACTGGATGATGCTGATCGACGAGGGCGACGATCTCGACGGGCTGCCGGACTATCTGCGCGACGCGATGGCCGCGATCGCCGCCGACCGTGGCGCCGACGGGCGTTATGCCGTCACCCTCTCCCGCTCCATCATCGAGCCTTTCCTGGCACAGAGCGCCCGGCGCGACCTGCGCGAAACGGCCTTCAAGGCATGGATCTCACGCGGCGACAATGGCGGGCCGACCGACAACTGGGAGATCATCTCCGAGGTGGTCAGATTGCGCGACGAGAAGGCGAGGCTTCTGGGCTATCCCTCCTATGCGGCCTTCAAGCTCGACGACACCATGGCCAAGACCCCTGACGCTGTTGCCGACCTGCTGGGCGATGTCTGGAAGCGCGCCACCGCGAAGGCTGCGGAGGAGCGCGATGCGCTCTCCGAACTGGTGGCCGAGGAAGGGGCGAACCATCCGGTCGCCGCCTGGGACTGGCGCTACTATGCCGATAAGATGAAGGCCCGGAAATTCGATTTCTCCGACAGCGAGCTCAAGCCCTATCTCTCGCTCGATCGGGTGATCGAGGCCTGTTTCGACGTGGCCGGACGGCTGTTCGGAATCACCTTGGAAGCGCGCCCCGAAATTGCCGGTCCGCATCCCGATGCCCGCGTCTTCGAGGTAAAGGACCGCTCCGGCGCGACGATCGCCACCTTCATCGCCGACTATTTCGCCCGTCCCTCCAAGCGCTCCGGCGCCTGGATGAGCGCGCTGCGGGGCCAGCACAAGCTCGACATGCCAGATGGCACATCCGGCCAGAAGCCGATCATCCTCAATGTGATGAACTTCTCCAAACCCGCCAGGGGACGCCCGGCGCTCCTCTCGATCGACGACGCGCGCACGCTGTTTCACGAATTCGGCCATGCTCTGCACGGCATGCTGTCGGACGTCACCTATCCGACGCTCGCCGGCACCTCCGTGTCGCGCGATTTCGTCGAACTCCCCTCGCAGCTCTACGAACACTGGCTGACAGTGCCGGAGATCCTTTCGACACACGCCCGCCACCATGCGACCGGCGAGGCGATGCCGAAGGCGCTGCTCGACAAGGTTCTCGCCGCCCGGACCTTCAATTCCGGTTTCGCAACCACGGAATTCACCGCGTCTGCGCTCATCGACATGGCCTGGCATACCGGTGAGACCGACGGCAACGCGCCAAAAGCCTACGAGGCCGCCAAGCTCGATGAACTCGGCCTGCCCGAAGCCATGGTGATGCGCCATCGCAGCCCGCATTTCCTGCACGTCTTCTCGGGCGAAGGCTATTCGGCCGGATACTACTCCTACATGTGGTCCGAAGTGCTCGACGCCGACGCCTTCGCCGCATTCGAGGAGACCGGCAACCCGTTCGATCCGGAGATGGCGGAAAAACTCAAGGCAAACATCTATTCCGCCGGCAACAGCCGCGACCCGGCCGAGCTCTACACCGCCTTCCGCGGCCGCATGCCAACAGTGGAGCCGATGCTCGCCAAAAAGGGCCTGGCCTGAGCGGCGAGCGGCATGCGTCGACCCCGCGCACACGAAAAAGTGAGGCCCCTCCACTTCCGGCAAAGTCCTGTCGCGTCACGCCGATTGTCGCGTGGTCACATCCCGTGATCCAACAATACAACTCTGGGTCTTTCCTTGCACGTTAGCTTCCCCTAATTGAATCTACGTCAACGAGAGGAATGCAATGCGTGAGGTGAAACTTGGACAGAACGGCCCCACGGTCGGAGCCGTTGGACTGGGATGCATGAGCTTTGGGGGCGTCTACGGCGCCACGACGGTAGAGGAAAGCCACGAGACGCTGAAGAAGGCGCTCGATCTCGGCGTCAACCATCTCGACGTCGCCAACATCTACGGTGCCGGCGTGTCGGAGGAGGTCATGGGATCATTCTTCCGCGCCAACGGCAACCGTGACAGGTTCGTCATTGCCACCAAGGGCGGGATCGTCACCGGCCCCAACCGCGAATTCCGCAACGAGCGCGCCTATCTTACCGAATGTCTCGATGCCTCGCTCAAGCGGCTTGGGACCGATCACGTCGAGCTTTACTACATTCACCGGCGCGACCACCGCGTTCCCGTCGAGGACGTGATGGAGACGCTGGTCAGCTTCATCGAGGCCGGCAAGATCGGCGCGATCGGCTTTTCCGAGATCGCGCCCTCCACGCTTCAGCAGGCCTCCCTTGTCCATCCCGTGGCCGCTGTGCAGAGCGAATACTCCCTGTGGACCCGCCTGCCCGAACTCGGAATGCTGCAGACCTGCCGGGAGCTCGGCACCAGCTTCGTCTCCTTCTCTCCCCTCGGTCGCGGCATGCTGACCGATGTCGAGATCGATCCGGCCATGTTCCCCGAAGGCGATTTCCGGCGGCCCAATCCGCGCTTTAACGAGCCGCATTTCGCATCCAATGCCGCGAGATTGCGCAGGCTCAAGGCGATCGCGGCCCGCGAAGGTGTCGCAACGGCGACCCTGGCGCTGGCCTGGACGTTCCGGCGGGCACCGGACTCGATAGCCATCCCCGGAACCCGGAGCCAGGAGCATCTGGCGGAAAACGCGGCAGCGGCCGATTTTGAACTCACGGACGCCCTTCTCGACGAGATCGAGGACGCCCTCCCGCTCGGCTGGGCCGAGGGCTCGCGCTACACCGAAGCGCAGAAGCGCGGCGTGGAAGACTATTGATCGGGCTCTACTTGCGAACTCTTCGCTGATGTAGCGTATTCACCACGTCCGCGGGCTTTTGACGGAACCCCCATTCCGTTTTGCGGCAAACTGGTTTATGTGCGCTGCAAACAAAACCTGACGCACGTCCACTTCCGCCTTCAAAGAACCGGCGCGCGCAATCCCGAGACCCGAACAATGTCCATTCGCAATATCGCGATCATCGCACACGTCGACCATGGCAAGACCACACTGGTGGACGAACTTCTCAAACAGTCCGGCTCCTTCCGTGAGAACCAGCGCGTTGATGAACGCGTGATGGATTCCAACGATCTGGAAAAGGAACGCGGCATCACTATTCTCGCCAAGGCGACCTCGGTGGTGTGGAAGGATACCCGCATCAACATCGTCGACACGCCCGGCCACGCCGACTTCGGTGGCGAGGTGGAGCGCATCCTGTCGATGGTCGACGGCGCGATCGTTCTCGTCGATTCCTCCGAAGGCCCTATGCCGCAGACCAAGTTCGTTGTCGGCAAGGCATTGAAGGTAGGTCTGAAGCCGATCGTGGCGATCAACAAGATCGACCGTCCGGACGGCCGCCACGAGGAAGTCATCAACGAGGTGTTCGATCTCTTCGCGGCCCTTGACGCAACGGACGAGCAGCTCGATTTTCCGATCCTCTACGGTTCGGGCCGCGACGGCTGGATGAACGTCAATCCGGAAGGTCCGAAGGAAGACGGCCTCGGCCCGCTTCTCGATCTCGTGCTCAAGCACGTGCCCGAGCCGAGCGTCGGCGACGAGGATGGCGCATTCCGCATGATCGGTACGCTTCTCGAAGCCAACCCCTTCCTCGGCCGCATCATCACCGGGCGCATCCATTCGGGCTCGATCAAGCCGAACCAGGCGATCAAGGTCCTCAACGCCGACGGCAAGACGGTCGAGACCGGCCGTATCTCCAAGATCCTCGCCTTCCGCGGCATCGAGCGCCAGCCGATCGAGGAAGCCCATGCGGGCGACATCGTGGCGATCGCCGGCCTCTCCAAGGGCACCGTGGCCGACACGTTCTGCGACCCCTCGGTCTCCGAGCCGCTGCAGGCCCAGCCGATCGATCCGCCGACGGTGACCATGTCCTTCATCGTCAACGACAGCCCGCTGGCCGGAACCGAGGGCGACAAGGTGACGAGCCGCGTTATCCGCGACCGCCTGTTCAAGGAAGCGGAAGGCAATGTGGCGCTGAAGATCGAGGAAGCCGAGGGCAAGGATTCCTACTACGTGTCCGGCCGCGGCGAACTCCAGCTCGCCGTTCTCATCGAGACCATGCGCCGTGAAGGCTTCGAGATCGCCGTTTCGCGCCCGCGCGTCGTCATGCACAAGGACGAGGCCGGCAACTTGCTCGAGCCGATCGAGGAAGTGGTCATCGACGTCGACGAGGAGCACTCAGGCGTCGTCGTGCAGAAGATGTCCGAACGCAAGGCCGAGATGACCGAATTGCGCCCGTCGGGCGGCGACCGGGTACGGCTGGTCTTCCTTGCACCGACGCGCGGCCTGATCGGCTACCAGTCGGAACTTCTGACAGACACCCGGGGCACGGCGATCATGAACCGCCTGTTCCACGGCTACCAGCCCTACAAGGGGCAGATCGCAGGCCGGACCAACGGCGTGCTGCTCGCCAATTCGGCCGGCGAGGCCGTGGCCTACGCGATGTTTAACCTCGAAGACCGCGGTCCGATGATCATCGAGCCGGGCGACAAGGTCTATGCGGGGATGATCATCGGCATCCACTCGCGCGACAACGACCTCGAGGTCAACGTGCTCAAGGGCAAGCAGCTCACCAACATCCGCTCGGCCGGCAAGGACGAGGCGGTGAAGCTGACCCCGCCGATCAGGATGACGCTCGACCGGGCGCTGTCGTGGATCCAGGACGACGAATTGATGGAAGTGACGCCGAAATCGATCCGTCTGAGGAAGCTCTATCTGGATTCCAACGACCGCAAGCGCTTCGAAAAGACCCGCGCCGGCGCCGCCTGAGCCGCCGGAACGGACTGAGAATGGTGAACCCGGCCTCGCGGCCGGGTTCTTTTTTTGGCTCGCCGTCAGACCTGGGCCGCGCCGCCGTCCGCGAATATCTCGCCACCGGTCATGAAACTGGAATCGTCCGAGGCGAGCAGAAGTGCGGCCGCCGCGATCTCCGAGGCATCGCCGATCCGGTCGAGAGGAACCTGCGCCTTCAGGCCGGCATACATCGCTTCCTTGTCACCGGTTGATTCCGCCACTTCGTTGAGCGCCGGCGTCTCTGTCGGTCCCGGGGAGATCACGTTGACGCGGATGCCGGTGCCCTTGAGATCGAGCGCCCAGGACCGCGCCAGATTGCGGATGGCGGCCTTCGTCGCGCTGTAGATGCTGAAGGCGGGCGTGCCCATCGCACCGGTCGTCGAGCCGGTCAGGATGATCGCGCCGCCCCTTCGCATCAGCGGCAGGCCCTTCTGCACGGAAAACACCGTGCCGCGTACATTGATGCCGAACAGGTAGTCGAAATGTTCCGGCGTGATCTCCCCGAGCGGGGCGAACTGGCCGACGCCGGCATTGGCGAAGAGGATATCGATATGTCCGGCATCCTGCCGGATCGTCTCGTAGATCCGGTCGAGATCGTCGAGATCGGACACATCACCCTGGATGCCCTTCGCGCCGTGGCCGATTTCGGCGACCGCCGCGTCGAGCGCCGATTGCCGGCGGCCGGTGATGTAGACTGTCGCGCCTTCCGCCGCGAAGCGCTTGGCGCTGGCCAGTCCGATGCCGGTCGAGCCGCCGGTAATCACGGCAATCTTGTCTTTCAGTCGCATTTTCGCTGTCTCCATTGGTTGCGGAGACAGACATCTGGGAATGCGCTTGTTTTTTCTCCAGTATGCACCATTTGGTAAGTACCATAGTTTTTCCGGAGATGCCCGATGGCTGATAATTCCGAGACGTTCACCTGCGGTCTTCACGCCACGCTGGCGCTGATCGGATCGAAGTGGAAACCGCTGATCCTCACCTTTCTCGGCCAGAAGAGCCGCCGTTACGGCGAACTCAAGCGCTGTGTGCGCGATGCGAGCGACAAGGTGCTGATCCAGCATCTCAAGGAGCTCGAGGCGGACGGGCTGGTGATACGGACCGATTTCGGCGAGGTGCCGCCTCGCGTCGAATATTCGCTGACCCCATTCGGCCACAGTCTCGTCGAGGCGCTGAAACCCCTCTGCGGCTGGGGCGAGGAAAACCGGCAGGAGATCGAAGCTTCGATGGTCAACAGCCGCACCAGGAAGTTTCCCGTCAACCACACGATGGCCTGAGGTTTGCCACCTCAACCCTGCAGGCGCGCCGTTTTCCCGGGACGGCGCATTTGCGCCGCCGCGTCCGACTTGCGCAACAGCTTAACAAAGCGTTAATTTCGACGGCGTCACCCACAGCAGAATGCTGTGGGCAATGCACGAACCCCGCCGCATCACGGATTCCGGGGAATCGCTGCGAGGGATAGTGTGGCTTCATGACGACGCTGACGATCGACATCAGACCGGCCGAACCCGACGACGCAGTCGACGTCGCCGAAACGCATCGTGCGTCCTGGCACCACGCCTATACGGGAATCCTGCCGCACAAGACGCTGCGCGCCATGATCGAGCGCCGCAACGCCCGCTGGTGGCAGCGCGCCATCCGCGGCTCCACCTCGATCCTCGTCCTCGACGTCGGCGGCACTATCGCCGGCTACGCCACGCTGGGCCTCAACCGGGCGCGCTCGCTGCCGCAGGAGGGCGAGATCTACGAACTCTATCTGCTGCCGGAATACCAGGGTATTGGACTGGGCAAGCGGCTTTTCAACGAAACCCGCAAACTGCTCGCCTCGCTCGGCTGCGAGGGCACGGTGGTGTGGTGTCTTGAGGACAATCTTCCGGCGGTGGATTTTTACCGTGGACGGGGCGGCCGGGACATCGCCGAGGGCACCGAGGTGTTCGACGGCCAGCCCGTGCGCAAGCTCGCCTTTGTCTGGAAATAGCCGGAAATCCCGGCCGTCGAGGCGCCCGCGCTGTCACGGGGACTTCGAAAGTCCAGTTGCGCTCCGGGCCGATTGACGCTATCCGCCCCTGCGACAGCTTTTATGTCGCAGTTGCGAGATATACGAGAAACGGAGCTTCCATGCGCATCGACGCCATCGCCATCGGCAAGATCCCGCCTGAAGACGTCAACGTCATCATCGAGGTGTCTGTCGGCGGCCATCCCATCAAATACGAGATGGACAAGGAAGCCGGTACGCTGGTCGTCGACCGCTTCCTCTACACGCCGATGACCTACCCCGGCAATTACGGTTTCGTGCCGCACACCCTGTCCGACGACGGCGATCCGATCGACGTGCTGGTGTGCAACACCCGGCCGCTGGTGCCAGGATGCGTGATCAACGTCCGCCCGATCGGCGTGCTGATCATGGAAGACAATGCCGGCCAGGACGAGAAGATCATCGCCGTGCCCGCGCCGGAGCTGACCAAGCGCTACGAAAACGTGCACAACTACACCGATCTGCCATCGATCACGCTGCAGCAGATCGAGCACTTCTTCGAGCACTACAAGGATCTCGAGCCCGGCAAATGGGTGAAGATCGGCGACTGGCAGAACGCCGAGGTGGCGCGCAAGCTGATCGTCGAGGCCATCGAGCGCAACAAGGCCAAGACGGCCTGATCGGCGGATTGCCACCGCTCCCCTGTTGCGAAGCCGGCGCCGGACAGCGCCGGCTTTTTTCTTTTCCGGATCAGAATTCGCGCGTCAGCCGCATCTCGATTTCATGGCGCTCGATATCGTCGAAGGCAGCGTTCGAGACCACCCGCTCGTAGCGATAAAGAAGTTGCGGTGCAAAACCCGCGAAGGAAAGATCGCGCTTGGTGAGCACCAGGTCGCCGGTGTAGCGGGTATCGTTCTGACCTTCCGCAAGGCCCGGATAGAGCCCGTCATAGTCGCGGAAGGCGACACCGGCCTGGGCGTAGACATTGACGCCGAGGGGCAGCGGACGTGCATAGCCGGCGAAAAATCCGATCTCGTCGTAGGAGAAGCGCTCGACGCGGAACCGCGCGGCCTCGCCGCGACCGCCCAGCCGGATGAAATGGCCGGTGGCGAAATAGCGGTCGAAGCTCGCGCCGAGATTGTAAATCTCCCCGTCCCTGCTTCCAGTCGCCAGGTCGTTCTGCAGGCGAATCTGGCCGTTGAGCGACCACAGCCAGCGCGGCGCATGGGAGAAGCGGCCCGAGATTTCACCGCGGAGGCCGCCTTGGACGACGTTGACCTGTTCCGTCGATGTGCCGGCGGCGGCGGTCAGCGCAATGCTGGCGCGGGTCCCGCCGAAGCTGCGCTCGAGACCGACCGCGCCGTCGAAATTGAACGAGGAGAGGTCCCTGGCGTTGGGGTAGATCCGGCCCACCGCGCTGCCGACGGCGATGAAGCGCTGGGTGGGCGTGAATTGCTGCTGGTAGATCACCTCGCCGCCGAGCAGCAGGCCCACACCTGACTTGCGCCGCGATGCCGGATTGATCTTGAGGTCGATAGGGCCGAGCGGCACGGTTTCGTTGTCGGTGCCGCGATTGACGTTGGTCGACGGCAGAACCGAGCCGTAAGCGCGAAAGCGCAGCGGGCGGTTGGCGTCGACGAGGTCGGCAAGCCGGGTGATTGCGCCTCCGAGCCGGTCGTCGATACCCGAAGCGCGCAGCATTTCGGCCTGGGCGCGGACGCCGTCGGCGTCGTTAAGAGTGGCGAGCGAGCGGGCAAGTTCGATGCGAACGACGTCGTTCGTCGGTTCCGCGGCGAGAATGGCGCGATAGATCTCCACAGCCCGGGCGGTCTCGCCGGAGCGGGCGGCGATCAGCCCCTCGACGAAGAGGACGCGGACCTTGTACCCCTTTCCGCCCGCCCGCCACTGGCGGATGAAGCTGCGCGCCTCGTCCATGCGGCCCGCATCCACCAGCCGGCGGACATGGACGACGGCCGAAACGGATCCTTCGGCCCAGGCCAGCGCCGGAAGGGCCGCGGCGGCGAGCGCGAGGAAGACAAGCGCAAGCGCCGCGATGCGGCGCAGGGAATTGAGGAAAACTGTCATACGCGATACCGAAAGGAGAAAGGCGGCCCCCGCTGCCGGGAGCCGCCCTCTTGTTTTCATTCCGCTCACGGAGAGGGCGGCACGGCGTCGCCGACGAACCAGCCCTTGACCATGCTGGTGGCGTTGTCGTTGATCGAGCCATTACCCTGGAACACGCCGCCGGCATGTTCCGCATTGGGGCCGAGGAGCGCGCCGGAATAGGCCGAGTTGGTTCCAAAGTTGGAGATCGTATTGCCGTTGGACTCATCCTTCAGCGTCACCGTTCCGCCGGAGAACTGGGTCCCGGTGAGCGTGGCGCCGGTCATGGTGACGGAAACCTGCGACGGGCCCTTGGTGCCGAAGAGGCGACTTGTGTTGTCGATGGTCGCGTCCACCGTGCCGGCGTCAAAGTCCGCGGTGATGGTCGAATTCCCGGAGAAGGTCGATCCTTCCTGGCTTGTGCTCGGTCCGGATTTGTACTGGAACTCGCCGCCGCCTTCGCTGCGGCTGCGCTTGTAGGTCGCAGTGTTCTTGCCGGCGATCGCCGATGTGGGCGCGATGTCGCCGCCATAAAGCGTGGCGACGGTTTCACTCGGACCGGTAAAGCTGGAATAGTTGATATGCTGTTCGACGACGAAGAAATCATCGGCCGTGTCGTTGTCGAGATCGTAGGACGTGACGCGCAGCAGGTCCAGCTTGGAGTAATCGTCGGGGTCGTTGTCGTTGGTGTAGAATCCCCTGCGGTACGCCGGGTGCGGCGTTACCTGACCGCTCGAGGAATCCACAGTGCCCGCCGTGGTTTCCGCCTTGGCCGAGCCGCTATTGACCTGCTGTCCGTTCGGCAGGGTCAGCGTCCCGGTAGTCGATGTCGGCCCGGAAGTGTTCGGGTCGTCGGAGATGAAATACTCACTCAACTCGTAGCCCGCGGCCGGCACCGAGGCGATCTGCAGTTTCTTCGTGTAGGATGACTTCAGGCCGTAGAGGGCGATCCCGCCGCCGCTGCCCCCGCTTCCGCCCGATCCGCCACCACCACCGGAACCGCCGCTGCCACCGGAACCGCCGCCTCCCGACCCTCCGCTGCCGCCGGAGATGGAGCCCGTGGAGCCGCCTGATGTGTTGCAGCCGGCGAGGCTGAGCGAGATCAGCAGCAATGCCGTGCCCGATGCGAGTTTGCCCATGATATATGTCCCGATTTCTGGTCGAAGTTGTCCCAACGCAGCACTATCGGGGCGTCGGCACTCCGATCCCCCGCGACAAGTCTGCAACTCGATGCCCTAGATTTACGGGTTGAAAATGAGGGTCGATATCACCCGGACGGGTGAAAATGAGCCTCCGCAGCGCGGGACACGGAAAATCACGGCGAAGTGTGCGGGCTTGAATTGATCGTTCCGCGCACATGATTAGGTTCTCCCGCAAAGGAGACCGCCATGACGCTACGAACCGGATTTCTCGGCCTCGCCGCCGCCCTTCTGCTCTCAATCGCGCCTGCCGGCCTGAGCGCCGGCGCCGCCGATACCGAAACGGCGATCTTCGCCGGCGGCTGCTTCTGGTGCGTGGAAAGCGATTTCGACCATGTGAAGGGCGTGACGAAGACCACATCGGGCTACATCGACGGCCAGGGCGAGAACCCGTCCTATGAGAACTCGTCCTCCCGCGGTTTCCGCGAGGCGGTCGAGATCGAGTTCGATCCGGCGGTCGTCTCCTATGACGAACTGCTCAAGACCTTCTTCCGCACCGTCGACCCCACCGATGCGGGCGGCCAGTTCTGCGACCGTGGCCACGCCTACTCGACGGCGGTCTATACACTGGGCGACGCGCAGATGAGCGAGGCGGAGGCCGCCAAGGCTGCCGCAGGCAAGGCGCTCGACGCCTCCATCGCGACCGAGATCAAGCCGGCGCCTCAATTCTGGCCCGCAGAAGGCTATCATCAGGATTACTATCGAAAAAATCCGTTCCGCTACAAATACTACCGCTTCGCCTGCGGCCGCGACAAACGGATAGAAAACCTCTGGGGCAAGGATGCCCACTACGGCACGGGCTCCTGATCTCACCCATCAGCGCGCTTTCTCGCCCCGCCGGCCCTTTCCTCCGGCCGGGTGCTGCCTAAATGCCATAGGAGGCTGCAAAAGCCGGTGCAACGCCGGCTTGAATTCACCCGGCTGCTTGCAATTTCGCAATTTAGTCAATTTTATGCGGCTGATTTGGCGCGGCGGCCGGAGGTGATGTCGAGACGATATCCCCGGGATCTGACGCGAGCGAGGGAGCTTTACTCTATGAATATCAAGCTATCACTGGCCGTTGCGGCGGCGATCGTGCTGACGGTCAGCGGTTGTCAGCGCTCGGTCGGACAGCTCGACACGCGCCAGCCGACGCCGCTTGCGCCCGCCCCTGTAGGCGGGGTTCAGTCGTCCCAGCTTCCGCCCACAACGCCCACCGATCCCTCCCAGTTTCCCGATGCCCCGACCCAGCCGGACATGCAGGCGAGCGCCCAGCAGGAAACGGAACTCGCCGCCAATGCGCCGGCCGTCACCCGTGAATCGCTGATCGGCCGCTGGTCAGTCTCCTCGGGCGGCAGCAATTGCGACGTTTTCCTGGCGCTCACCAAGTGGACCGGCGGCTACCGCGCCGCCTCGCGCGGCTGCGCCGGCACCGCCGCCAGCATTTCGGCCTGGGACGTGCAGGGCAAGCAGGTGATCCTGTCGGATAATTCCGGCAACCAGGTGGCCCGTCTCTACCAGTCGGGCAACGAGCGCTACGACGGATCGACCACGTCCGGGCAGTCGATTTCGCTGTCACGCTGATGTGACGGACGGGCTTTCCTGATGCCGCAGCCTCAGGACGCGGTGCTGCTCTCGGCCTACAAGGCCAAGATCGAGCGGGGCGAGATCAGCGACGATCCCGCCCAGCGCGCCATCGTCGGACGGCTGGATGCCATTCTCGAGGACATTTCCACCCACCGGCTCGCCTCCAAGAAGAGCTCGCTCGGCTGGTTGTTCGGCAAGAGCAAGAAATCGCCCGCGCCGCGCGGGCTCTACGTCCATGGCGATGTCGGTCGCGGCAAGACCATGCTGATGGACATGTTCTACGAAAAGCTTCCCGTGAAGCGGAAGCGGCGCGCCCATTTCAACGATTTCATGGCCGACGCGCATGAGCGCATCCACGCCCACAGGCAGAAGCTGGCGCGCGGCGAGACCAAGGAGAACGATCCGGTTCCTCCCGTCGCCGAGAGCCTGTTCGAGGAAACCTGGGTTCTGTGCTTTGACGAGTTCGCGGTCACCGATATCGCCGATGCAATGTTGCTCTCCCGGCTGTTCGAGCAATTGTTCAAGCGCGGCGCGGTGCTGGTTGCAACCTCCAACGTCGCCCCCGACGACCTCTACCGCGACGGGCTCAACCGCCAGCTTTTCCTTCCGTTCATCGACCTGCTGAAGGCGTATACCGATATCATCAGCCTTGATGCGCCAACCGACTACCGGCTTGAGAAATCCCGGCGGCTGCCGGTTTTTCACCGGCTTGACCGGGATGGCGGCGACAAGGGGCTGGACGAGGCCTGGGACAAGGTGGTGGACGGACGGACCGTGAGTGCCGACCGGATCGAGCGCAAGGGCCGCTCGATCGTCGTGCCGCGCGCCACAACAGACACCGCCCGCTTCACCTTCGCCCAGCTCTGCGACGCCCCGCTCGGCGCCTCGGACTATCTGGCGATCGCCGAGAAATATCCGACGATCTTCATCGACAAGGTGCCGGTGATCGGAAAAGGCGAGCGCAATCTCGCCAAGCGCTTCATCCTGCTCGTCGACGTTCTCTACGACAAGCACAACCGGCTCTTCCTCTCCGCCGAGGCCCCCATAGAGGATCTCTATGCAGCCGGAACGGGCACCGAGAAATTCGAGTTCGCCCGCACCGTTTCGCGCCTCACCGAGATGCAGGACGAGGCCTATCTCGAGGCCAGCCGGGCAGGTTCAAACGCCTGATTACGCCAAAAGTAGCGTAAAAACTTTGACGTTTACGTAAAACAACTCTGTGTTAAACGATTGAAATTTCTGGTCATGGAAAAATCGGTTGCCATGATTTTTCCTCGGGTCTATGCCAACTGCCGGATCCGGAAGCAGCCATCGCTTCCCGGAGATTATTGAATCGCGGAGACGAATTCATGGCACGCAACAAGATTGCTTTGATCGGATCGGGCATGATCGGCGGCACGCTCGCCCACATGGCCGGACTGAAGGAACTGGGCGACGTCGTCCTTTTCGACATCGCCGAAGGCACCCCTCAGGGCAAGGCACTCGACATCGCCGAGTCCTCACCCGTCGACGGCTTCGACGCGCGGCTGACCGGCGCCAACGACTACTCCGCGATCGAGGGCGCCGACGTCTGCATCGTCACCGCCGGCGTGCCGCGCAAGCCCGGCATGAGCCGCGACGACCTTCTCGGCATCAACCTCAAGGTGATGGAACAGGTCGGCGCCGGCATCAAGAAATACGCCCCCGACGCCTTCGTCATCTGCATCACCAACCCGCTCGACGCGATGGTCTGGGCGCTGCAGAAATTCTCGGGCCTGCCCGCCAACAAGGTCGTCGGCATGGCCGGCGTGCTCGACTCCTCGCGCTTCCGCTATTTCCTCGCCGAGGAATTCAACGTGTCCGTCGAGGACGTAACCGCCTTCGTTCTCGGCGGCCACGGCGATTCGATGGTTCCCTTGGCCCGCTACTCCACCGTTGCCGGCATTCCGCTGCCGGATCTGGTCAAGATGGGCTGGACCTCGAAGGAGAAGCTCGAGGAAATCATCCAGCGCACCCGGGACGGCGGCGCCGAGATCGTCGGCCTGCTGAAGACCGGCTCGGCCTACTACGCTCCGGCGGCATCGGCGATTTCGATGGCCGAATCCTATCTCAAGGACAAGAAGCGCGTTCTCCCCTGCGCGGCTCACCTCTCGGGCCAGTATGGCGTGAAGAACATGTATGTCGGCGTGCCGACCGTGATCGGCGAGGGCGGCATCGAGCGCGTCATCGAGATCGAGCTCAACAAGAGCGAGCAGGAAGCCTTCGACAAGTCCGTCGCCTCGGTGGCCGGTCTCTGCGAAGCCTGCATCAACATCGCTCCGAACCTGAAATAAGCATCAGCCCGGTCCGAGACGGACCCGGCCCCGCAAGAGGGACATGCCGATGAACATCCACGAATACCAGGCCAAGGCGCTGCTCAAGGGCTACGGCGCCCCGGTCGCCAACGGCGTACCGATCTTCAAGCCGGAAGAGGCCAAGGCTGCGGCCGAGGCGCTGCCGGGACCGCTCTACGTGGTCAAGAGCCAGATCCACGCCGGCGGCCGCGGCAAGGGCAAGTTCAAGGAGCTCGGCCCCGATGCCAAGGGCGGCGTCCGGCTCGCCAAATCAATCGATGAGGTCGTCGCCAACGCCAAGGAAATGCTCGGCAATACGCTGGTGACCAAGCAGACCGGCGAGGCCGGCAAGCAGGGCAACCGCCTCTATATCGAGGACGGCGCCGACATCGACCGCGAACTCTACCTCTCGATCCTCGTCGACCGCACCACCGGCAAGAACGCCTTCGTGGTGTCGACCGAGGGCGGCATGGACATCGAGGCCGTCGCCGAGGAAACGCCCGAGAAGATCCTGACGCTGCCGATCGATCCGGTGGCCGGCGTTACCGAGGCCGATTGCGGCAAGCTGTGCGACGCGCTCAAGCTCGACGGCGCCGCACGCACCGATGCAACGGCGCT
>PAPH01000054.1 GCA_002709005.1 Hyphomicrobiales bacterium
CTCCGAAACCGACGACGTCCGCCGTCCACGTTTCTCTTTCTTCAATATTCAATTGTCAAAGACCTGATCACACAAGTGATCATCCGGCGTTCCGCTTGTGGCTTCAGCCGTATCCGAGTGTCGCTATAAGCGGCTCTCTTTGAAAAACAACAGGGCGAACTTAGCCGCGCCAGCGGCGAACCGCCCTCGTTGTGTGAGCGGGTTATAGTCGCGACCCATTCCAAGAGTCAACACGCTTTTTCGCAAAAATGTCATTTATCGCATCGGGGCATACCGGGCGCCGAATTCCGGCCGCGGCGCAGCCCTGAAATCAATGGCCCCGCGTTTCGCGGACACCCCCGGATTTCGTTTTCAGGCGCCGCTTCTTCGGGATGTCGCGTTGCTTGGCGACGCGCGCCTCATCCAAGTCTCGACCGGCTTTCAGCGAAAATTTGCAACCCGGACCGAAAGCGACCACAACATGAGCGGGTCTGGCTCGCGGTTGGGTGCATTCAACCGAGCGGGTCAGATCGGCCCAATGCCCTGAAGGACCGCCATGAACAAGTTGTTCGACTTCAACCACCCATTCTTCAAGCCTCTCTGGATCCGCATTCTCGTCACCGGGGCATGTCTCGTCTGGGGGGTCTTCGAATTCATGACCGGTGCGCCGTTCTGGGGCGTTCTGTTCTGCGGACTGGGAGCGATGGCCGCCTATGGCCTGTTCGTCACCTTCGACCCCGACCAGATCGAGCGGGCTGAAAAGGACAATCGGCCCGATGTCTGACTTCCACCACGGCTGGACAGACAACCAATACCTCGCCGAAACTTGAAGACGCGGACGCTACCGCTCGCCATGGCTAATGGCTATCGCCTTGTTGACGCGGACCGGGTAGCCGGCGCTGCCCCGCCGCATCTCGAGCCGAAATCAACCTGCTTTCAGGCTGTCCGCGATCTTCTCCGCCATCATGATGGTCGGCACATTGGTGTTGGCGCAGGGAATTGTCGGCATGATTGAGGCGTCGCATACGATCAAGCCTTCCACTCCACGCACCTTGCCGGCGCTGTCCGTGACGGCCATACGGTCGCCGGGAGCTCCCATGCGGCACGTCCCCGAGGGATGCCAGACGCCGCCGACAACTTCGGCGAGATAGGCTTCCAGCTCCGCGCGACGGCCGGCCAGGCGTTTCGGGTCGTCATAATTGGAAAGCATGTAAGGCAGGACCTTTTCCCGCAGTCCCCCGATTGCATCGAGGCCAACGGCGCCGACGGCAGTGACAACAGCCCCGAGCGCCGACGGTTTGGAAAAGAGCTTGCCGATTTCCGACATCCCGCCGGCGTAGACGCCTGCCACGACAGATCCCAGGCTCGGATCGGAAGTCAGCCGGACCGCAAGTTCGAAGGCATCGGCCAGACGCACGAGATCTCGGCGATCGGACAACATGCGGAAATCGATGCGGGGCGCATCCTGGGGCGCTGTCGGATCCAGGAGAAGCTGACCCCGCGAATAGGACTTGTTCACCCAGAAGAAGACGGACCCCAGCTGATGTCCCACCGAATGCCAGGCGGCTCGCGTCACGAAATTCATGTGCATATCGCCTGCGGGGCAGCCCTCCCGGCCGGACGAAAAGCGATAGCCGATGGGAATATGATAATCCGGAACGCCTTTCTGCCGTGCAGAGCGCCGCAGGAATGGCACCAACCCGGCAGAGGGATGCTCCATCAGGTTCTGGCCAACCCCGGGCAGATCACGCACGACATCAATGCCGCAATCAACGAGATGCGTCGCCGGACCGATGCCGGCCCTCATCAGGATTGCAGGCGTTGCAAGGGCCCCGGCAGACAGAACCACGCGGTCAGACGTCAAGGTCTGCGTCTGTCCCGCCCGGCTCGCAAGGACGCCGCGCGCTCTTCCTTCTTCGATCAGAAGTCGGGAAACGGTAGTATCCGTCCGGATTTCGAGGTTCGGACGACGACGGACCTCGGGGGTGAGATAGGCCCAAGCGGTGCTTACTCGCCGCGCCTGCCTGTCCATGTTGACGGCCATCTCAAAGGTTCCGTCTTCCCAGGCGCCGTTTTGATCGGGCAGGAAGGGAATGCCGTTTTTCTCGCAGATTGCGAGCATGGCGCGGGTGAAAGGCGTCCATAGAACTTCCCCGCGCCGGCGGATCGGGAACGGTCCGCTGTTGCCGTGAAATTCATTGGAGAAATCGAGATCGTTTTCGAGCTTCTTGAAATAGGGAAGGCACTCGTCCCAAGACCATCCCTCGACACCCATCTCGCCCCATTCGTCATAGTCGCTCGGCGAACCGCGGTTGGCCCCGATGCCATTGATCGCGGAACCGCCGCCCAGAACTCTTGCCTGCTCATAGCGAGCAGCCTTCGCCTCCGGTCGGTTGGAACCGGTGTAGGGATAAGAGGCCTTCAGGTTCCAGGTATATTTCGGGTTCGAATAGGCGACGCCGGGATAGGGATTGGCCAGATCGGGGAAATCCTCCGGGCGCTCGGCATCCATGCCGGCCTCCAGAAGGATCACCCTGACCGCGGGATCCTCGGTCAGTCGCGCGGCAAGAACACACCCTGCAGAGCCTCCTCCAACAATGATGTAATCCGCTTGAATGGTCTCTGCAGTGCTCATGTCAGTCCTCGAAGAGCGAAGCGATGTTGGTTGAGGGAGACACCCCCGTCAGGGTGCCTTGTAGGCAATGCAATCAACTTCGACCTTGCAGTCGACCACCATGCGCGACTCCACACAGCAACGTGCCGGCGGATGGTCGCCGAAATACTCTTCGAAGACGCCGTTGAAACTCCAAAAATCGCGCGCGTCGTCGACCCAGACGCCCACGCGGACGATGTCCGACGGTTCGTACCCTGCGTCCTTGACGATGGTCAGCATATTCTCGATTGCAACCTTCGCCTGTTCGACGATGCCGCTGCCGACGATCTCGCCGTCGCGCATCGGAGTTTGTCCGGAGACATAGAGCCAACCAGCCGCTTCCACCGCTTTCGCAAAGGGAAGCTTGCGACCACCTGAGCCCTTGCCCTCGCCCAGTCCATGTCTCGTAATGGTCATGTGGGTATCCTTTTATTTTCGCGGCCGGCCCGGGGTAACGAGCGGCCAAATTGCATCAGCGCGTGATATCGATCGTCATGGTCTTGAGGTCGCACATCTCGACCAGGGTGTGGCGGCCGCCGGTTCGTCCCAGGCCGCTATTGGTGCCCGCAGCCCCGCCCGCCGGGATATGCGGCTCCCAGTAGCAGCTCTTCTCGTTCACATTGACGATGCCGCAGCGTAGGCTTTCGGTGTAGAAAAACGCCCGCTTGATCGAGTTGGTAAAGACGGCGGCGCTGAGGCCATAGGGGCTCGATGCCGCCAGTTCGAGAGCCTCTTCGTCCGTTTCGAAGGTCAAGACCGGAGCGACCGGTCCGAAGGACTCTTCCACGTTGAGCAGGCTGTCCCGCGTGAGCCCGGTCACAACTGTCGGCTCGAAATAGAGATTGGTCGGCATCCCCTCGGCCACCTTGCCGCCCTTGAGGACATCAGCCTTGCGGGCGACCGCATCCTCCATGTGGCTGAGCATCTTGTCGAGCGCCATCGCATTGTTGACGGGCCCCATGGTGGTCGACGGATCGAAAGGATCGCCCATCCTCACTTTCTCGGCGGCCTTCACGAGACCTTCGACAAAGCGGTCGTGGATGGACTTGTGGACGAGAACGCGTTCTGTCGCCGTGCAGATCTGACCGGCATTGGCAAAACAACCGGCCCCGACGATCGAGGCAGCCATGTCGACATCCGCATCCGAAAGGACGATGGTCGGCCCGTTGCCTCCCATCTCCAGCAAAAGCGGCTTGCCCGCACCGCGGCGTGCGATCGTAGCACCGGTCGCGGAACTGCCGGTGAACCCGATGGCATGGGTGCCTGGATGAACGACCGCTTCATCGCCCACTTCCGCCCCGTCCCCGAGGACAAGATTGATCACGCCGTCGGGAAGTCCGGCGTCGATCATGCACTCCATCAGGGCAACAGCGATCAACGATGTGGTCGGAGCCGGAACCCAGACGACCGTATTGCCTGTCGCCAGCGCCGGACCGAGGTAATACAGGCACGGCAGGGCGAGCGGGAAATTCCAGGGGGTGATGATGGCCAACACGCCCTTCGGCTGGAGGAAGGAGAAGGCCCGCTTGTTGGCGTCTGCAAGGGGAAAGGCCGCCGTTTCAAGCCACTTCATCTGCTCCGCGGCGTTGCGGAAGCCGAGCGCCGCGCCTCCGACTTCGTCTTTCGCCTCGCTGTGGAATGGTTTTCCCTGCTCGAGGCAGACGAGCCGTGCCAGTTCGTCTGTGCGCCGGTCGATTTCGTCCGCGATCTTCATGCAAAGCTGGGCACGCTCGAAAACGCCCATCTTGCCGATATTCGAGCGTGCAGCTTCCGCGGCTTCCACCGCATGACCGACATCTGCACGGGTGGAAAGGGCGAGATAGCCGATCTCCTCGCCGGTCGAGGGACTGTCGACCCTCAAAAACTGACCCGAACTGCCCGGCGTCCACTTTGATCCAATGCGGTTGGTTCCGATGCGAAGCCCGCTTTTGGGATCAGTGACAATCGGCATGCCGCGCAGGTTGGGGCCATCGAGCGTGGACTTGAAATGAACCGTCATGGGTAACTCCTTTGACCGTATTCTGCTTGAATCTTCAAAATGGTATCTCGGCTGCGCCGAACGGCTTCAGCAAAGAGCACAGCTCCCGCCTGGGGGGATGCCTCAGACGGCGTGCCGATGACGCCGTTCTCCCGTATGCGCTCGAAAGGCCGCCAGACGGTCACGGCGGAGCCGGCGTAAAGATGCGGATCCGGCCATGACTGCGGCGTACCACCTGCTGGAATGAGCGCCTCGCGAACGCTTTCGGGAATTACATGCATCATCAGGGAGGTTTCGAGTGCGCAGGCATGCCCTGTCCCGCCGGAATAATCCGGAAGGGCTTGTGACGCGGCATCGGCGAGGAGGTCGAAATACGAGAACCCTGCCGAGACGACTTCATCTCTTCCAAGCGTTGTGATCGCCACCTGGATCGCGGCTCGATTACCGCCATGACCGTTGAGGATCACCGGAAGAAATCCGTCCTCCCAAAGGCATTTGCAAAGGTCGACCAGGACGGCAATGAAAGTCTGCGGGCTCAGGCTCATCGTACCGGGAAAGGCGCGATGGTGCTGGGACGAGCCGTAGGCGAATGGTTCGCATACCCGAACCTCTTCCAGGTCTTCGCAGGCAGCCAGAGCGACGGCGGATGCCAACCATATATCGAGACCCATCGGCAAATGCGGACCGTGCTGTTCGACCGCGCCCGTCGGCAACACCGCCACCGGGCGGTTTTGCATCGATTTCATCAACCGGGCCGCGTCCGGCGAGGACATCCAGGCAAAGGATGTCGGCCCCTTTGGAAATCGTTCAGAGAATGCCCCGCTCATCGTGCCGGCCCCGAAAGGCGCGCCTTGGCCAGGGTCATACCCGTGTCGGCGAGCAAGGCGGCCATGATGATGGCTCCCTTGTAGAGTTCGAGGCTCGAAGGGTCCGTTCCGAAGACCCGCAGCGCCGTCGTCAGCAGACTGACGATCAGGGCGCCCACAACCGTTCCCCAGACAGTGCCGCGTCCGCCGAAGATGCTGGTTCCGCCCAGCACGGCGGCGGCAATTGCATCGAGAAGAAGGGAGGTCCCGCCAATATTGGGTGTGACGACCGGAACGCGGCTGATCATGACTGCAGCTGTGAGGAAGACAAACAGTCCGGAGGCCATGTAGATCAGCACCGTGTGCCGGGCCACCGGAATACCGGCAAGCTCAGCCGCGCCCGCATCGGAACCGAGCGCATAGGTGCGCAAACCGAAACGTGTCATGCGCATCAGGATCGCGGCGGCGGCAACGATGATCACCGTCATGAATATGACGTGGGGGATACCGAGGCTGCGTTCTATGCCGATGAAGCGCAGGGTCGGATCCTTGAGGATCAATACCCCCTTTGACGCAACAGCGAGGGTCGCGCCCTGCAAAACCACCATCGCAGCCAATGTCGTTACAAACGGCGGGATTCTCAAAAGCGAGATGACGATGCCGTTGATAAAGCCGACGAAGAGCATCACCGCCAGGCCGATTGCGAGCGACGGAAAAAGGCCAAAGCCCGCATCGACGAGGCTCGCAATCAGGACAGCGCAAAAAGCGACCCCAACGCCCGCAGAAAGATCGATTCCCGCCGTCAGCAGCACGATCATTGCGCCAATCGCCAGAACCGCGATCGGCGTCGCCTGCGAGACGATATTGATCAGGCTTTGTCCGGAGACAACGCGTTGATCGATTGCCGCGAAGATTGCCGTCAGTGCGACCAGCAGAATGAGCGGCGAGAGGTCGAGGAGCCGCTTGAAAGCTCTGTTTTGTGAGGAGTTCATATCAAGTACGCCCTTCCGCCGTCCGTGGCCGCGGGAGCCTGTTCAGAAGAAAACAACTCATCATGCCCCCGCCCCCGTGACGGCGCGCCCCGCTCCGTCGCTAACCACTCGAAGCTTTGGCTTGGCGGCGTTGGAGCGGTCAGACTGCTCGCCGAAGGCGAGCGCCATGACGTCCTCTTCCGTGGCGCCCCGTGCCAGTTCCCCAACGGAACGTCCTTCACACATCACGACGATGCGGTCGGCGACACCCAGCACTTCAGGAAGTTCCGACGAAACCATGATGATGGCGGCGCCCTGCTGCTTCAGTTGGGCAATCAGATGATGAAGGTCCGATTTCGCGCCGACGTCGACGCCGCGGGTCGGCTCATCCAGCAGAATGACTTTTGGCTTGGTCGCAAGCCATTTGCCGATGACGACCTTCTGCTGGTTGCCGCCCGAAAGCTCGATCGTCATCTTGTCGGGCTGTGGCGGACGGACGCCAAGCGACGCGATCAGTTCACGCGCCAGTTGCCCGATTCCCCGGATCGGCAGAATTCCAAAACGGCTGTGTTCACGTATCCAGGCAAGTGAAAGGTTTTCGCGGATCGACATCGTTCCGACGAAACCTTCCAGATGACGATCTTCCGGAATGTAGACGATCCCTGCCTGGTTGGCTGCTTTCAGGTCACCGCCGGGATACCGCTGACCGAACACCTCAACGGAGCCGCCATGCAGGGTTTCGAGCCCGGCAATCAATCGCAGGACTTCGGATCGACCGCTGCCCATGAGGCCGGCAAGTGCGACGATCTCGCCGCAGCGCACATTGACGGAGGCGTCCTTCAGAAGCTTGCCGTTGGAGATATTCCTGACCTCGACCGCGATCTCGCCGATCTCGGCTTCGAGGTGAGGGAAGATGTCGCCGACCTCTCGACCCACCATCATGGATACGATTTCGGCTTCGTCTGTCTCCGCCGTCTTGCGCTCGCCGATGAACTTGCCATCGCGCAGCACCACCACGCGGTCGCACTGGTTGAAGATCTCTTCCATCTTGTGAGAA
Source organism: Hyphomicrobiales bacterium (assembly GCA_002709005.1). Taxonomy (GTDB): domain Bacteria; phylum Pseudomonadota; class Alphaproteobacteria; order Rhizobiales; family Rhizobiaceae; genus Pseudohoeflea. The sequence goes on from PAPH01000054.1 coordinate 7,445, forward strand.
ATGTAGAGAATGCCGGCACCGCGCTTTTTCAAACGTTCGATCAGCATGTAAAGCTGGTCGCGCTCGCGATTGGAGAGCGCGCTCGTTGGCTCGTCCATCACCATGAACCAGGCATCGGAAAGCACGGCTCGGGCGATCTCGACCATTTGCTGACGGCCAACCGACAAGGTCCGCAATTCGGCGTCGACATCGATATCGAGCGACAGCTCATCCATGATGGCCTTGGCCTCGCGTCGCATCCGGCGGCGATTGAGCAAACCGAAAATGTTGCGGGGCTCGCGTCCGACAAACATGTTTTCCGCAACCGTCAGATCGGGTGACAAACTGAAATGCTGATGGATGACGCTGATGCCCTCGGCGTCATTCGGCGAAGCGAAGGAGACCCGCTTGCCATCCACGACCAGCTGTCCTTCGTCGGGCCGATAGACGCCGGAAATGCACTTCACCAGGGTCGACTTGCCTGCGCCGTTTTCTCCGGCAAGAGCAACGACCTCGCCGGCGGATACCGTGAAGGAAACGCCATCGAGCGCCTTTACCCCGGGGAAGACCTTGCCAAGTCCGTGAAGGCTGATCGAATGGCGGTCCGTGTCGCCATCGATCGCCTCAGCCACCGTTGGCGCGTTGGACGAGGCCATGCGACGACGTACGGAACGGAAAAGCCTCGTTATCGCCTCCGGCTGGCTCATCAGGACCGCGACAACGATCAATGTCCCGGTGATGTAATAGATGATGATCTGCGGCACCTGGAGGAAGGACAGACCGGTATTGATAACGCCGAGCAGAAGGGCGCCGATTGCGGTGCCCCAGATCGAACCCTGCCCTCCCGACAGCTTGGTACCGCCGATAATGGCCGCCGTAATCGCCGTGAACTCAAGCCCCGTACCGGCGAGCGGTTGAGCCGAGCCCAGACGACCGATCGTCAGGATCGCACCGAGCCCTGCGGTTGCGCCGGAGAGAAGATAGACGGAGATGCGGACCAGATTGACCGGCACCATGGAGACACGCGCGGCTTCGCCATTGCCGCCGACGGCATAGATCCACCGCCCATAGACCGTGCGCCGCAGCACGAACCACCAGACGCAGGCGAGCACCGCAGCAATGATCACCGACACGGGAATGGAGCCGACAGTCGCGCGGCCGGCAAACAGCACCACCGGATCGTTGATCGCGAGACTGGATGCGTCCGACAGGCTGAGCGACAGCCCGCGCGCAAACGCCATCGTGGCCAAGGTGGCGATGAAGGGCGAGATTCCGGCAAAACCGATCAGCCCCCCGTTGATGAGGCCGATGATCCCGCCGCTGACGATCGCAGTCGCAAGCGTCAGGAAGGCGGAGCCGGTGGATGTAAAAACGATGCCGGCTGCGACGCCTGCAAAAGCAAGCGTGCTGCCGACGGAAATGTCTATGCCGCGCGCAATAATCACGGCCGTCATCGCGAAGGCGACGATGGCGATGACAGCGCTCTGCTGGGCGATGCTGACGAAGTTGCCGGCCGACAGGAAAAGCGGATCGATCCAACCGAAGACGGCAATGGCTATGGCGAGCACAACGATCAAGACCGGCTCGTTGCGACCAAAAAGCGATTTAATCCAGGAGTGTGGCACGGACGCTCTCCATCGAACAGCTTGCCCGAACGCGGTCACGAACCGACGCAAGAGCAACTACAAACAGATGAAACCAACCGGCATGGGGTCCACGCCGGTTGGTCGCGGCGATGGTCAGTCGCCGACGGTCATGGCCGAAGACGGCTGCTTCGGGCCGAGCTGCTCGGTGTAGTTTTCTGCTTCCACCGCCTCTTCTTCGGTGTTGAGCGAATCGAATTCGAGACCGGCCTCTTTCAGCTTTGCAGCTGTTTCGTCCGAGGTGACGAAATAGGTCGGCATGTAGAGATCCTTGGGAAGGTCTTCACCATTGGCCAGGCGCGCGGCAACCGCCACGTTCCAGTAACCGACACGGTAGGCGCCCGTCAGGACATCCATGACCATCTTGCCGCTGTCGATCATGTCCTTCATTTCGGCGTCACCGTCATAACCGCCATAGATCAAGTCCGATCCCATGGCTGTGGCGACCGAATCGGCAGCAAGGCACAGGCTGTCGGAGATGCAGGCGATCGCCTTAAGATCAGGATAGGTGGTCAACCAGGTCTGCGCGGCATTGGTGGCCTTCGCTGCGTCCCAGCCCGTCGGTTCGATACCGACGATCTTGATGTCGGGAAACTCCTTGGCCATGACATCGACAAAACCCTTCTCGCGGGTATCGGAGACGAAATTGCCGCGGGAACCGACCAGCAATGCGATCTCGCCCTTACCGCCGAGCGTCGTACCGACCGCGCGGGCAACCATCCCCATGTTCTCATAGTCGGGATAAAGGGTGGAATAGTTTTCACCCGCTTCGACCTTGTTGCCCATCGTGATGACCGGAATACCGGCGGCGGTCGCCTTCTTGATCACCGGCACGACGGCATTCTTGTCGATCGGGTCGACCAGGATTGCGCTGACGCCCTGGTTTATGAAGTTTTCAATGATGCCAACCTGCTTTTCCAGGCTGCCTTCGGCGCTCTGCCAAGTCGACTTGACGCCGTAATCGGAGGCGGCAACGTCGCCGGCTTCCTTCATTCGTACGTAGAAGGAGTTCTGAAGATCGATCGCGGCCAGGCCGAGGACTTTCTCCTGGGCGATGGACGGCGTCGCAAACGCAAGTGCGATTAAAGCGACGGAGGTCGTTAGAATATTACGCATGCTTTAGTTCTCCTCTGCCAACAGCAGTGTTCTGGTGTGACTTCGGGCGTTATCGCCTCTTCTCGATATTGGCCGGACTTGATCGCTGCGGCTCATCCGGCGGACGCTCGCCGCAGATATGCGACGGTGCTTTTTTGACGGGTCAGCCCTGCTCAGGCGCCGAGACCATCGACGCCGGCGCCACAAACGAGGCCGGCAATTTTGTCGTGTTTCCCTGGTGTGACGGCACCTGACATCAAGGCGGCGAGTGAGGCCGCGCCGCTCAAATCCGCTGCAATACCGAATTCGAACCACAAGACTTCGGCAGCGTGCTGCATATGGTCATCGGTGATGAGCACGATGTCGTCGACATGCTGCCGGGCGACTTCGTAGATGCTGTCATCCGTGCATCCGCACGCCATCGTGGCCACGCGCGTCGTCACTTCCGGAAGTCTGACGACCTTTCCGGCGGCGAAGGATGCGTGGAGGGTGGGAGACCCCACCGGCTCGACTCCGACAATGCGCGCATTGGGATTTTTTGCCTTGATCATCTGGGACATGCCCGTGATCAAGCCGCCGCCGCCGATCGCAACAAGATAGAGATCAACATCCGGAACCTGCTCGAGCATCTCGACAGCCACGGTCCCCTGCCCCGACACGATCGCATCATCGGCGAAGGGGTGCATATAGAAGGCGCCGGATTTCGCGGAGAAAGCCTGCGCAGCTTCATGGGCCTCATCCCATACGGCTCCAGCATAGCGAACATCCGCGCCCCAGTTCTTGAGCTTTTGCTCCTTGAGGGGGCTCGCATTGGTCGGCAGGAATATCGTCGCCGGCACGCCGGACTGCTTGGCCATATACGCGGTGGCCAGTCCATGATTGCCGCCGGACGCCGCAACCAGGCCGTTCTTCAATTTCTCAGGCTCGAGCGTTTTTACGCGATTGACCGCACCACGGACCTTGAAAGAGCCGCTGACCTGCAGACATTCGAGCTTGAGATAAAATTCTTCCGGTAGTTGGGCGCCGGCGCAATGCTCCAGCTTGATAACTGGCGTCCTGCGAATGAAGGGCCGAATGCGATCCGCTGCTGCCAGAATGGTTTCAACGCTCATCGGCGTCCCCTTCTTCTGCCAGTGCTTCCGGATACTCGGTTGCAAGAACGAAGCAGCAATTGCCCGGGCGCACCCGTCCGGGCTGACGCTTGGCAAAGACCACGCCGTCGATCGGGTGACGAAGAACAACGGGCTCGCGTTGCGGGGTGCGCAGGAAGTGGATGCGACCGGCGACATCGCCCTTGCTGACGACGGCTCCCAACTCGCTGATCGGTTCGAACACCCCGTCCTCGTCCGAGATGATGTACCCTTCGGCGCCTGGCACCTGCAGCACGCGCTCATTGGCGGTGGCAGGCATGTCCAATTGCCCCTTGAGAATGCCGGTGTGCTTCAGAACATTGCGGATGCCACGTCGACAAATCGCGAGCGCATCCTGGCTGACGAGCCCGCCGCCAGCCATTTCGCTGCCTATGACGACCAGACCCTGGGCATTCGCCGCAGCCGTCGAGGTTCGTGTCTCACCGAGGTTGTCGACCATGACCACGGTGGGTGCGCCGAACGCAAGCGTCGCCTTGATGTTTCGCCGATGCCCTTCCGGCGTTGGGGAAGGTTCGATGATCGCGCTTGGCAGGATCATCAGCGACGAACCGCCCGAATGCAGATCGAGAAAGTAGTCCGCCGCGGGGATGAGGCAGTCATTGACATAGGCTGCGATCTGCCGCGTCAGAGTGCCTTCGAAATCGCCCGGAAAACTGCGATTGAAGTTGAGGCCATCGATGGGCGATATGCGTGTCCCGGCTTCGACAGCCCGCACATTGATGGCGGGGATCGCGATGATGCGTCCATTGACATCGGCCGGGTCGATCTCACGCAGCAACTCGCCGAGTGCTATCGGCCCCTCATATTCATCACCATGATTGCCCGCTTCTATGAGGATCGTGGGCCCCTCGCCATTCTTGACAACAGCAAGCGGCACCTGAACCGCACCCCACGCATCGTCGTGAGGCGAGTGCGGGACATTGAAATAACCGAGCTGCTTGCCGTCACGGTCGAGGTCGATCGGAGAGAAAACTGTATGACGTCGAGGTTTGACGACCTTCCGGCTGATTTCTTCACTCTTCACCGCTGTCCGACTCGTCATGACGCCCTCTTGCTTTTTTCTCGTCGGCTCAACTGTGACAGTTTTATATATGGAGTCAAGTTCTTATATGAAACAAATGACAACGCGCCTTTGGTTTCATTAAAGTCGACCCCGAAACAAGGATTCGCTGCATGAACGACACCCCAACCGAAACAGGCAAACCCGCCTATTCGGCGCCCGCCCTGACCAAAGGTCTGGAGGTGCTGGAGCTTCTGGCGGAAGCGCGTAACGCCCTGACAATGAAGGAAATTGCCGGCGGACTTGGACGTTCGAAAAGTGAGATCTTCCGCATGCTGGTTGCTTTGCAGGACAGGGGCTACATCGACCGGGATGCCGAGACCGACGCCTATTCGCTGACCGATCGCCTGTTCAAATTGGGCTTGCACACCCCGAGCGCGCAGGACCTGATGAGTGCGGCAATGCCGGAGCTTTCCCGCATTGCCCAGGACACGCAGCAATCTCCGCACCTTGTGGTGGTCAACCACGGGCTGACGGTGGTAACGGCCGCGGTTCCCGGCGGCGAAGACATGGCGTTTACACTGCGGCTCGGTTACGGCCGACTGGCGTCGGACTCTACCTCCGGCCAAGTCATATTGGCCTTCCAGACGCCGGACATCGCCCGGCGCATTCTCGATGCGTGCGATGCAGCGGCCACGACGCCGATCGACCGCGAGTGCGTGCAGAGGCAATTGACCGCGATCAGGGAACGGGGTCATGAACTCCGTAACAGCCGAGACTTTGTGGGCATCACGGACATCTGTTGTCCGATCCTCGGCGCTGACGGCAACGCCATTGCTTGCGTCATCATCGCCTATGTCAATCGTCACACGAGAGAAAGTCGACACGAACACACCCTGAAACTGTTGAAGGCGGCTTGCGATCGGATATCCGCGAAGTTGTCCAATCGTGTTCGACGGCCCGGCGACGCTCCATTCGACTGACGACGATCTGGTCGTCTGCACATGAACCTTTTTCACTGCAGTGGAAGTCGCTAGGCGATCTGGTCGCCAGTCGTGGCCGTCTGCGCACAGAGGACCTTGCATGTGAACGCGGCTCATCGAGATCTCGAACCGCATGTTTGCGCGCCGGCCTGCAAAGCAGTTCGTCGAGAGCGAAACAGCAAGGCCACTATCCGCAGGGCCGCGAGATCCTGTCATTCAGCCCTCCGGGAATTCACCGTGGTTGCGGCAGGCAAGTGCAAGGTCTGCGATGCCGATGATCCCGGCGCTTGCGCCAAGACGAGCACGATGCACTTGCGGCGCAACGGCCGGTGACATTGCGGCTATCTGTTTCTTGACGCGATCGAGAAAACCCGCGGCCAGTCCCACACCGCCGCCGACGACAATTCGTCCCGGGTCAAGGGACAACTGGATGTCACAGCACAGGCGCGCGAAACGGCGGGCCACATCGTCAATGATGAGACCAGCCCATTCCTCCCCAGCCAGGGCGGCCTCAAAGACAGCCTTCGGGTCGCCGGAATGCCCGAGGCGAGCGGCCTCCGACGCGATGAAGGGACCGCAAATGCGGCTCTCCAGCGGCAGATCCCCCCCATCGGGATACCGCATCTGACCGAAATGGCCGGCGATGCCGCCGACCAATCTGCCGTTGGCCACGATACCGCCGCCAAGTCCTGTCGAAACTGTCAGGAAGACCAAATCGGAGGTGTCGTCGCTTGCCCGGAACTCGCCCCAGGCCGCGGCCTGGGCGTCATTCGCGGCGACGACAGGAACACCAAACAGCTCTGCAGCCTGGGCTTCGAGCGCAAACTCTTCCTTGATGGCAAGCGTCGCCTCGTTCATCGCACGCCACCTGCCATTGCGCACCGCGCCGGTCACGGCAAGACCCAAAGCGGCATAGCGGCCTTTCCAGGGTCCAACAGCCTCGGCGATCGCATCGAGCCAGCTTTCGGGGGAGCCGGACCTGTTCGTGCGGATTTCCACAGTCTCGATCAGGTCGCCGCCCTTCACCAGGGACGCCATGGTCTTGGTGCCGCCCAGATCGACGGAAAGCACCGTGGGGGCGGGAGCAGGAGAGTAAATCTCCTGCAGCGCCTCGCGAAACCAGGTCGTCACATGTTCCGTCCGCGTGATCGCAGACCCGACCACCACCGAAAATGCGCCCGCCCGCGCTGCGGCCTGCGCCTGTTCGGGCGTGCGGATGCGGCCCTCAGCGATCACATTCGGCGTGAGCCGCCGCAGACCCGCAATTAGCTCGATATCCGGCTCCGTCGGCTCGGGCCCGCCTGTGTAGCCCGCCATGGTAGACCCGACGAAGTCCACACCGGCGGCAAGCGCCCTCCGGGCGTCGTCGATGCAACTGCAGTCGGCCATCGACAACTTGCCGGCCTTGCGTACGGCCTCAGCCAGCGCATCGACGCTTGCCGGCCGCGTCCGGTCCGTCGCATCAAAGGCAATTATATCGGCGCCGGCCGCAGCCAGGTCGTCAACATCGGAAATGAAGGGAGTTATGCGCACCGGGCTGTCGTCGAGATCACGCTTGATGAGCCCAATGATCGGAGCATCGGTCGCATTGCGCACAGCCGAGACATACGGGACCGATTCAATACGAAGCCCGACGGCACCCGCCGCCAGCGCCGCCAGACCGAAGGCAACGACAGAGGAACTGTCATCCATCGGCCCGCCCGGGACGGGCTGGCATGACACGATCAGTCCATTCTTGAGAATTTCAGTAAGCACGTTCACCATACCTGTTGTGGAGGACCAGACTAATTCAAGCAATACCAGATTACAACCAGTTTTGCCTTACTGGTATTGTCTGGATTGCAAATGGCCTTTCAGGGTTGAAAACTAATCGAAATTTTCCGAGAAATGGGCGCCCGCAAGTCGCTCTGCTTGCATTCCCTCGATGAGGTTGTCTGTTTTGAATCAGGATCTGCCGCAGGATAGCGAGAGCAGCAATTCACCTGGCGATGCGCTTCTCGAGCGGCTGGCCATAAGCCTCGAGAGATCCGACGACCATTCGCCAATCTACATGCGGCTCGCGATCGCATTGGCTGAGGCCATGGACGAAGGCCAAATTGGCCGCGGTCGCAGTTTGCCGAGTGAGAGACTGCTGGCGGAGCACCTCAACATTTCGCGCGTTTCGGTCCGCCGCGCTATCGCCGAGCTCGAAAGTGAGGGCCGCGTCAGTCGCCGCCACGGCGCCAGAACAGTGGTTCAGACGCGCGTCCGCAAGGATCTGCCCAACCTTACGGGCTTTTCTGACGATATTCGTGCGCGCGGGATGGAGCCGAGCTTCACCTGGATTTCCAGGGGAACCGTGGTCGGAACGCTGCAGGAGACCATGGCGCTCGGCCTGCCCACACAGAGCGAGGTCATAAGGCTTGTGCGCATACGCAGCGCCGATGGAACCCCGATTGCGCTGGAGCGCGCCGTCGTGCCGAAATCCATTCTTCCGGATGCGATGCTGGTGACGAAGTCGCTGTATGAGACGCTCGCCTCCCTCGATGCGCGTCCGCATCACGGCTTTCAGCGCATACGCGCAGATGTCATGTCGGAAGCGGAAGCCGAAATGCTGCAAGCTGCACCGCAAACACCCATGCTGGTGGCCGAACGGCGTTGCTTCCTCGAAGATGGCCGACCGGTTGAGTTTACCCAGACGCGCTATAATGGCCGGGTATACGACTTCATTTCCGATCTCCACCTGTAAACTGACGTCGACGAATACAAACCAGTTGCATACCACTTTTGGCTCTGGTTTAATCTCGCTCAACAGTCGCCCCTTTTTCGGCGCTCCCGTTGTAGCGAATTATATCAATGCCCATGAAAATTCACGTGCTCGAGACTCCGGCGTCCGCCAGCATATTCGTCGCCAGGATCCTCGCCGCTCAGGTGCAAAAAAAGAACGGCAGCGTGCTCGGCCTCGCCACGGGGGGCACAATGCCTCCGGTCTACGAGGAGTTACTGTCAATCGCGCGAAAGCAGCGGATTTCCCTGACGGACATTTCCACCTTCAATCTCGATGAATATATCGGCTTGTCGCCGGAGCATCCCCAGTCCTACAGCCGCTTCATGCGGCATCACTTGTTCGATCGTATCGATTGCGACAGGAGCCGGCTCGCGGTTCCCCGTGGCGACAGCCGCGACCCCGATGCGGAGGCACAGCGCTACGAAGCCGCAATCAAACAATCGGGGGGCATTGATCTGCAGCTTCTTGGGCTTGGGGCAAATGGCCATATCGGGTTCAACGAACCAGGAGCTTCCTTTTCGTCGCGAACGCGTGTTGAAACACTGTCGGAAGACACCCGCCTTGCCAACGCACGCTTTTTTGCGCACGGCGAGATTGTTCCTTCCGAGGCAATCACCATGGGAATCGGGACGATCCTTGAGGCGCGTTCGATCGTGCTGCTTGCTGCCGGAGAGAGCAAGGCTCCCGCCGTACGCGCCATGATCGAGGGGCCGATAACCCCCGACTGTCCGGCAAGCGTCCTGCAGAAACACCCCAATGTCGCGGTGGTGCTTGACGCTGCGGCGGCGGCACTCCTCTCGCCGAGTGAAAGCATCACGCATCATGGCGTTACGCCAGCGCAACCGGAGCCAACCAATGCCAGCTAATCAGCAAGGCCGAGTAAAGAGCGCCGTAATCGCAGATGCGCTTTTCGACGGCACCGGCGCAGAACCCCGCCGGGACGCTGCCGTGGTCTTTGCCGGCGGGGTGATCGAAGCAATCCGCCCTGTCGCGGATCTTTCCGCAGACACTGAAATCATCGCCCACGCGCCCGTCGTAACGCCCGGATTGATCGACCTGCAAATCAATGGCGCAGGAGGCGTACTGTTCAATGACGCCCCGACTCCCCAGACCCTTGCAACGATGGCGGCAGCCGCACGCAGGGGCGGCACTGCTTACTTTCTACCCACCTATGTCACCGCCCATGGACAAGGTTTCATCGATGCGATGAGGGCGGTCGAGACTGCAATCTCTCAGGGACAGCCCGGCATCCTCGGCATTCATCTCGAAGGTCCCTTCCTGTCCCCCAAAAGACCCGGCATTCACCCAAAAGACGCGATAAGGGTGCTCGATGGAGCCGATATAGAAGCGCTAGGTCGCGATATCGGCGGCCCGCGGCTCATAACACTGGCTCCGGAAGAAGCTCCCCCAAGCGCGATTGCGACCCTCAAACAGAACGGCGCCGTCCTTTTTGCCGGTCACAGCGAAGCAGGCTTCGATACGATGGTGGAAGCGGAGAGCCAGGGACTGACGGGTGCGACGCATCTCTTCAATGCCATGTCTCAAATCACCGGGCGCGAGCCGGGTGTGGTCGGATCCGTGTTCGACAGCAAGACGCTGTTTGCCGGCATCATCGCGGACGGCGTCCATGTACACCCGTCCAACCTGCGTCTGGCTTTCCGGTCCTTGGGCGCCGAGCGGCTGTTTCTTGTCACCGACGCCATGCCCACACTTGGCACGACGATCACGGAATTCGATTTGCTGGGTAAGAAGATTCATCTCGATGGCCTGAAACTTCTCGACAGCAAAGGAACGCTTGCCGGCGCGCATATCGCGCTCGACGCGTGCGTTCAGAATGCCATCGAGCTGGCTGGCGCAACGCCCGCCCAAGCGGTCCAGATGGCGACATCGACCCCGGCGCGTGCAATCGGGATGGAGCACCGGATAGGCCGTATCGCGCCGGGATATTCCGGAACGGTCACGCTGATGGACAAGACGTTCGCCGCGACCGATGTAATATATTCACAACATGATCAGGTCTGACGTGCAGACGTCGGCAGAAGGGAGACCAGGTCACCGGGCCTGCGATCCGGCCGGTTGTGAAGGGAAGTGCTCGGCAAAGCCGATGGGTGATCGTTGAGGAATCGGATGATATCGTCTCAGACGGAGACGTGCCTGCGCAGCTGAAGGCTGCGCAGGCACGTATTTCCGGTTTCCGGTAGACGGGATGGGACGGAAGGGGATCAGCCGGGGTTGTAAGCGGGCTGTGCCTTCAGCGTCTCTTCGGTCGAATCGATATAGACGCGAACATCATCGCCGTTCTCGTTGCGGATAATGGACACTTCGTCGAGACGGACGGCAATCCGGTGTTCACCCATGCCGAGGAAGCCGCCGATATCCATGACGATCTGCTTCACCGAAGCGTCATCGTTCAGGACCAGCTTTTCGACTTCGCCGATGTCCTCGTCCTTGGGGCCGTAGACATTGGCACCCGTCAGAGCTTCCGAGGTCAGCTCACTTGTTTGAGCGTCGCGGTAGCCGTCACGCTCGACCTCAGGGCGAACAATGGCCGGGGTTCCCTCCGCTGGGGTGGTGTCCGCGCGTGCGGTATCTGTCGTCGTCGCCGGGGTTGATGCATCTGCTCTCTCGGCAGAGGCCTTGTATGCCGGCGCATCGGTCAACATCTGCTTGTTCGAATTGACGACCAGAAAATAGTCGTCGGCTTCGTCGCCGTCCTTGACGAATTTGACGCTCTCCATTGCAATGGCGACGTCCTTTTCGCCCATGCCGACGAAACCGCCGACGCCGAGTATCACGGCCTTTACGGCCCCATCGCGGCTCAGGATGACATCGTTGACTTCACCGATATCGTCCCAGTCCTTGTTGGCGTCCTGCGTGACGGTCATGTCGTCCGACAACTCGGTTTCGGTCGCATAAATGCGCATGCCAATGAACGCAGAGGCCGGGATGTCGGTTGCCTGCTGTTCGTACATCGTCATCGGGGCCATATTGGCCGCATAGGCGTTACCGCCGAGAAGGACGAGCGTCAGCGCAGTGGTGGTGAGAAACTTATTCATGGTATCTCCTTGGATGCCGTGGTGCTCGGTCGCCGTCGCTGTACGGAGATGGTTACAGCGGCAACCTTCAGGCTTTCATCAGTGAGCCAATCGAGCTTGTGAACTCCGTACAACCTAAACTTTTTTTGGCAGCTTTAGTTCCAACTTTCAGTTGATGCCTTGTGGTTTCAGGCATCCTTTCTGTCGCCGGCCTGCGTCACGAAGAGATGGCCCACGGCTCCGCGCTCCATCATGACCATGAACGCCTTGTGACGAAATTCGAGGGTGTCGCGATCGGCTTGCGATCCGATCTGCCCCGCATCCGCGAGCACGAGATCCGCGTGGCGCCTGAGCGTCCGCTGCCGCATGACATCGGTCTCGCAGCTCATGACCGCCGTCAGCACCTCGAGTACCCGGATCAGCACTGCGGTGCTGCCGACGCCGTTCTGGCGGATCATGTGGAACATCGCATCCACCAGCCCGTCATAGGTGGTGGCAGGCGTGACCAGCACCAGCCGTCCATCGATCAGCGTCAATCCGCTCGACAGATGCCGGGGCACCATGTCGCACAGAGCCGCGCCCAGACGATCGACGACGCTCATGGCGGTGTGGGGATCATTGATGCCCGGGGAGAGAGCCCGCACCGCGACCTCGACGAGCTGACGGATGGGGAATTCGAGATCAGAGGCACTGCCCCGCTGGCCGCCGAGCGCGGTTGCTGCCCTGATCGCCTCCTCGCAGCCGTCTGTCTGCGGCCGGACGAGCGCGATAGGCGCTCCTGGAAAGACATAGTCGCCCGGCCGCACCAGCATATGGATGAGGGCATTGTTTTCCTTCGCCCAGCCGGCAAGGCCCTGGCTGTCGAATTGCTGGAGATAGCCGCTGCGGGAATCGCAGACGGGAACGGCATCGCGCCAGATCTCAATCGGCGGAGGTGATGGCTGACGAGTATCGAGCGTGAGCCTGTCGATGGCGGTCCTGACGTCTTCGCTCACCAGCCCGATGACGGTATCCACATTGATCCGGCCGGCCATGTGGCCCACGAAATAGATGAGCGTGCCCACGCTGACAAAGGCAAGAAGAATGCCGAAGGAGAGCGAAAAATTGGGAACGAAAGCCCCTTCGTCCTGGGTGCGCACCGTGCGAAGAACCATGAGGGCATAGGAAAACGTGGCGAGAAAGACGCCGAGCGTTAACTGGTTGCCACGGTCCTTGACGAAGTTGCGCAGGAGCCTCGGCCCCATTTGCCCGGCGGCGAGCGACAGCGCGGCGATCGTTATCGAGAAGACGGTGCCGGCGACGCCGATCGTCGACGAGGCGACGGCACCCAGAAGGGTGCGCGCACCCGTTCCGCCGCCATTATAGAGCAGCGGACTGTTGAGCAGCCAGGGGGGAAGGAGGCCCGCGGCATCGATCTGGACGAACAGGATGGCGAAAACGATGCCGAGCACGGTCATCGCGGCGGGCACGAGCCAGAAGGTTTCGGAAATGGCGATGAGTAGTTTGCGGAGGCGGGCCTTCATCAGTGGCGGACCGGGTTGGTCCGCGATGCCTCGGTGCGGGGCTTTCGTCGGCAAGGCTGTCGTTCAGCATGCACCATCGCCCGGTTCCCGCTTGTTCGGGTGGACCACCTTATGGCGGGCCCACCGAGAAAATAAGTCCACAGCCGGTATCGGCTGCGGATGAATGAGGACGATCAGGCCTTGTCGGCGACCTATTTGACCCGTTTCCTGGCTTCGACCTTGGCCTTCATCGACCTGGCGTCTTGCCGGGAACTTTGCCTGCCGCTAGGCGCCTGACTGTTTCAGACTGGGGAACGGGTGGTGGGGACAATCGTTCCGGAGCACGCGAAGATAGCGGCGGCGAAGATGGCCTTTCGACGATCAGCCGGGCGGGGTTTTCTTGCTGAACAGTGTCTTGCGGGCGACCAGTCCAAGCGTCGAACCCTGCACCACGATGCTGAATAGCACCACGGCATAGGTTGCTGCGAGGATAGCCGACTTGGCAGGACTTTCCGGCAAGGCGAGCGCCAGGGCCACGGATATGCCGCCCCGGATCCCGGCCCAGGTGAGAAACGGGACATTGCGGTAGGAAATCAGCTCGCTGAAGGTGAAGACCAGGGCCGGAAACCAGACGGCGAAAAGCCGGGCGAGAAGAATGATGGGAATGCTGATGGCCGCCACCATCATCGCGGTGCCGTCAAACTGCAGCACCAGCACCTCCAGACCGATAAGCAGGAACAGAACCGAATTCAGGATTTCGTCGATCAGGGTCCACAGACCGAACACATAGGTCTGGGTCCGGTCGCTCATGGCGTGGCGCGGTCCGTGATAGCCGATGAGCAGGCCCGCTGCGACCACGGCCAGTGGACCGCTGACATGCAGACGCTGGGCGATGGCATAGGTGGCCGTGACCAATGCCAGCGAAATCAGTACCTCCACCGCATAGTCGTCGATCAGTCGCATGGCCGAATAGGCGACGAAGCCCGTGACGACGCCCAGCAAAAGCCCGCCTCCCGCCTCCACCACCAGCAATTCGCCGATGGCGGACACGGTTGTGCGCTCGCCGGTATCGCCGGTCGCAAACAGCAGCAGGATCGTCACGAGAACGATCCCTATGCCGTCATTGAACAGGGATTCGCCCTGCATCTCGACTTCTATAGTGGCGGGCACCTCGACATTTTTTAGGACTGCGAGAACGGCCACGGGATCGGTGGGACTGATCAGGGCCCCGAAGACCAGCGCCCACGGGAGCGACATCGGCTGGCCGAAAAGCCGTGCTGCGAGCCAGAACCCGATGCCGACGATCGCGGCGGAGACGATCGTCCCGAAGGTGGCAAGGATCGCGACGGGCACCGCTCTTTCGCGCAGACGGCCCAGATCGACGTGGAGCGCGCCCGCAAACAGCAGGAAGGCCAGCATGCCATCCATCACGAGGGCGGTGAAATCGATCTGCGAGAGAGCATTGGTCATAGCGTCAAACAGATGCCGTTCCGGAACGGCGGCATCGATGGCGACAAGGATCAGCGAGGCGGTGACGCTCATCACCAGCAGTCCGATGGTGTGCGGCATCGGCAGATACTTGTGATTGATCCAGCCGAGCGTGGCCGACAGCGTCAGCAGCAGGGCCGAAACTTCAAATATCGACAGCATGGTCCGAGCTCCTGGCTCTGGCGGTGAAGCGGGCACCGCCGGCGGCGTTCGTTAAAGGGCGGATCCGCGACGTCACCAGCGCCGTCACTCGGTGCTGCGCGCGCAAAAGATTTTGACGGCTGCCGGAGCTTTCCGGGTCGCCATGACGTTCTCGATGGAGAGGCTGGAGGTTCGAAATGATATTTGGTACATGGACGGGCGTTGCACGTATCCTCTCTACAGGCGCCGTGGCGTATCTGTCCCTCGTCCGCGTTTTGCGAATTCCCGGCAAACGGAGACTGTTGGAACTCAAGGCCTTCGATCTGGCCGTCACGGTCGCACTCGGCTCCGTCCTCGTCACCGTAATTCTCAGCCGTTCGGTTCCACGCGTGGATGGAATTGCGGCACTCGCCTTGCTCATTGCTTTGCAGTTCATCATCGCGTGGATGTCCGTTCGGGTTGGCTATTTCGGCGATCTCGACAAAAGCGAACCGAGGGTCGTGTTCAGCAAAGGCGCCTGTACTCGCGGCGAACGACGCAGACAGATACTGACCGAGGATGAAATTCTCGCCGCTTTCCGCAGCTCCGGCCATGGGCGTAAGCAGACGGTTGATGCCGTGATACTGGAAACGAACGGATAGCGGAGTGTCCTGACGAAACGAGCGGCATCCGTGTCTTGTTCCGCTGCGAACTGGACAAGCCGCACCCTGTTTTGAACCGGCGCTCAAAGCCCGGTCGCAAATGAAAGACACCAAGCAACGATGAAAACGATCGAACCCTCATGCGCGGGAAGCGGCGCCAGCGAAAAGCAATGGCTGAAAATCCTCTCGGGCTATCGAACACCGGATCGCCGGCGGAGCTTTCGCGAACTCGCCATCACGCTGACGGCCTTCGTGCTGCTGTGGGTCGCGTGCTGGGCCGCCGTCCATCATGGCTACTGGTTCGGCCTGATCCTCGCGGTACCGGCGGCGGGCTTTCTGCTGCGGCTCTTCATGCTGCAGCATGACTGCGGCCACGGCGCCTTTTTCGGCAGGCGGCGCTGGGACGACTGGACAGGCCGCGCCATCGGCGTCCTCACACTCACCCCTTATGACTACTGGCGGCGCGCCCATGCCGAACACCATGCGTCGGCAGGCAATCTGGACGAACGCGGCGTGGGCGACATCACCACGCTGACGCTCGGCGAGTATCGGGCGCTATCGCCGCGTGGAAAACTCGGCTACCGCCTGTACCGGCACCCGCTGGTGATGTTCGGCTTCGGGCCTGCCTTCCTGTTCCTGCTCAAGCAGCGCCTGCCCTTCGGCATGATGCGGTCGGGCGCACTGCCCTGGATATCGACCATGGCGACAAATGCTGCGGTCGCGGTGCTGGCTGCAGCGCTCATTTGGTGGATCGGCCTCGTACCCTTCCTCGTCGTGCATCTGCCGATCGTGCTGCTTGCCGGATCGGCCGGAGTCTGGCTCTTTTATGTCCAGCATCAGTTCGAGGAGACGCATTGGTCGAAGCCGCCCGAATGGACCTTCTCGTACGCAGCCATGCACGGCGCCTCCCATTACGACCTGCCGGCGCCGCTGCGCTGGATTACGGGCAATATCGGCATGCACCACATCCATCACCTCTCCAGTCGCGTGCCCTTCTATCGGTTGCCAGAGGTGTTGCGCGATCACCCCGAACTCGCCGACATCGGCCGCATCACGCTTTTCCAAAGCCTTGGGTGTGTGAAGCTCGTTCTCTGGGACGAAAGCGCAGAGCGCCTGATTTCCCTGCGAGAGGCAGAGGCCCGACTGTGAACTTGTCAGGTGTCACACCTGAGCTGCGACCACTCAATAGCCCCTCGAATTGAAGACACCTTCTTGCCTGTAAACGAGGCAGGAAAATCCACCATGAGCAAATCGAACTTCAGGCACGGTTTCACCCGACGCCGTGCGTCAGATCACGCAAGAAGCCCCGACGTTCTTTTGCTCGGGGCTTCTTGATTGAGACACTGTTGATTTGATTGCGGGGATTGCGCGAGGACTTGTGCCTCACGTTCATGATGGACACAGCACCCCGGCGGCACCCTTTGCCGATCATTCCGACAGGCCGTCGGCTACACTGGTAAAAATGTCCCTGGGGCCCATCTGACCACCTTTCAGCATGATCTCGATGCCGTCGAGCGAATTGCCGGCATGGAGCAGGAAGAGGGAAGAACCAGGCGCAAAACGGATGACGGGCGTCACCGCATAGCCGTCGAGCGCATCCATGATGCGGCCCGATGTATCCCCGCCCGCCACCACCGCTCGCCGGAGCCCCGTGGCTGCGAGGGTCGCCGACAGGCATTGGCCCAGCGCGTCGCCCAGCTTGCGGTAACACGCATTTCGTCGTCCCGCAGACTGTTCCGCATGGGCGTTGAACGCGGCGACCGCGGGGTCGTCGGGGCCGAGCGCGGTGAAGAGCAGCGGATTGGCGCCGCTCGCAGCGATCTCCGCTGCCTTGGCGACAACGCTTTCGATTTCGGCCTCGCATGTCTGCTTCGAGGCAATCAGCGCTACGGCATCGAGCCGTTGGGACACGAAGCCGTTGGCTTGCGCATGCACCATCTGGTCGCGGGTCGTCGGACTGACGGAACCGGAAATCACCACCGTTTGACGTCTTCCGATTTGAGCGCGGGGCGGTTCCTCCGGCAACAGACCCTGTGCTCGCCACCAGAGGACCAGCGCCATCTGGATACCCTGGGACCCGAAGACGAAGCGGCGGTCCTTGCGCCCTTCCCATATCAGCCGCCCGACATCGCGCATGTGGTCGTCGGTACAGGCATCCATCCCGACAAGCCCCTCCGGCCAGGGCATCTCCACGTCATCGAGCGTGGTCATGTCGCGGTTGTGGAGCGGCAGATCCGTCTGCCGGGCAAGGTGAAGACGGATGTCGGCCTCGTCCATTGGGGTCACCGGATGGCGGGTCATCACCGGATGCCGGTCGAGGCGATGGATCGCACCGTCCGGCCCGGTCGCGTAGACCGACCCGAAAGCCTGATACCGCCCCATCCAGGGCGCGGCGACGATGCACGGAATGGAGCCCTGCGCGAAGCGGCGCGCGGCAATTTCCGCGGCTCTTCCGATGGAGCCGGTTTCCGGCGAGGAATCGAGCGTCGAGCAGATCTTGTAGGCGAGGATCTCCGCGCCCGTTTCGTCAAGCCGGTCGTAGATCGGCGGCAGATGCTCATCCATCCAGTCCGGCGTTTCGGCACGTGCGGTTCCGGCATAGCCGATTGCAGCGACCTCCGAAAAGCGCGCCTTTTCCGCCTCGCTCGGCTCTCTCAGGAAGACGACGCCCGGAAGGCCCGCGGAATCGAGAACCTCAAGCACCGCCAGTGTCCCGGTGAAATCGTCGCCATACCAGGCGACCAGAGGCCGGCCGCCCGGAGACCAGAGCGCCGGCGCCGTCACAGGACGGCGTCCCAGGCGGCACGCATCGCCGCCACGCCCGCCGCCGGACCGTCCGGATGGCCGAGAATGCCGCCACCGGCTGCGTGGATCAGGTCGGGCGTGCCGACTGCGGCATAGGTTTGGGGTACCTGCGCAGGCGTCTGCCCGGAGGAGAAGACCGGCATGCAGATCGCGGGTTTCGACGATGTGACCGGGTCAGCGCAGGAGCGCGCCGAGCGGATGACGCTGTCATTGTCCTCACAGAACTTGTTGTCGATGCCGTTGACGTGGATATGGTCGGCGCCAGCCAGCCGCCAGAGCTTCGACCAGGCCGGAAAGGACCAGCCGAGTGCGGGATGACGAGTGAGCGCGCCCCAGCCGGCGCGATGGGCATGGACGGGCAACTGGCTGTGATCGGCGAGCGCCTGGAAACCGGTCAGACCCACCGCGTTGAGGCAGGCCATGACGCAGGTACCGCCTGCCTCCAGCACGTGATCGTGCCGGCGGCGCATTTCGTCGACCGTGCCGGTGAGATTGAAGGCGTACATCACCATTTTTCCGGACCTTTCGGCATGGGCGCGCAACCGGGCCATGACCGCATCGACGCGGTCGTTGAACGGACAGGACGGACCGTCGGCCTGCAGTTCGTCGTCCTTGATGAAGTCGAGACCGGCTTCTGCCAACATCTGCGCCATGTCGGCGGTGTCCTCCGCCGTCAGGCCGACCGACGGCTTGACGATCGTGCCGATCAGCGGACGGCCCTCAACCCCTGTCAGCTGGCGCGTGCCCTCGATACCGAAGCGCGGACCGGGACCGGCGTCGGAAAAGGAATCAGGCAGCCGGATATCGTCGAGACGAAGCCCGGAGAAATCCTTCAGTTCGAACAGATTGCCCGCCACCACGATGGAGAGGTGCGGAAGCGACGGCCCGATCGTCTCGAAGGGCCAGGACAGCGTGACCTTGGCCCGCGTGTAGCGCTCGCCAGGCCGGGCGCCGGGCAAGGCGGCAATATCGCTGTCACCGAGCAACTCGACCGCCTCGACACGGGCGGCGGCGCGCGCCTTGAGCTCGGGCGTCTCGCCGGGCACGGAGACGAAAGTGCCGGAGGACTGCTCGCCCGCCATCACTTCGGCGACCTTTCGAGGATCGCCGGCCGTCTCGATCAGATAGTCGGCTTCGACGCGGGTGATCATGTCTCGCTCCAGTTCGTCATGTCGATGGTGATGCCGTTTCCAGCGGCCTCGTAGGCCGCCAGCGCGAGCGCCAGGGTATGAAGATTGTCGGCGCCGGACGGCCGGCCATCGATCCGTCCAGACATCACCTCGATCGCGTGCTCCTGGAAACGGATGACGCTGTCCTGCACGAAGTGCCAGGGCGCCTCGCCCCAGGCGGGAATCTCCGGCGCGGCATCGATGCGCTCGAGATGCCCCGGCGTGTGCAGCTGGATAATGCCTTCGGCATCGAGCGACAGCGATCCCCTCGGGCCCTCGATCCAGGCAACCGTGCGGGGAAAGGGATCGGGTTCGACCACGGACTGGAAGGAACAGTCGCAGACCGAGGTTGCGCCCGAAACATGGGCGATGAGCGAGGTAAAGGCATCCTCGCCCTTCACCTTCGGATTGAGCCGCTGCGTCGTGCATGACAGCCGCTTCGCCTCACCCATGAAATGGCGCGCCAGATCGAAGAGGTGAAGACCCACATCCATGATCGTGAAGCGCTCGATCTCGGCGAGATACGGCTGGTTGACGTAGTTGTCATACCCGTGACGGAAGGAGAAACGGGCGAAATGCGGTACGCCGATCCGACCCTCGTCAATCATCGACTTGAGGTCGACAAAGGGTTTCTGCCAGCGGAAATTCTCATGAATGATGAGCGATGCACCCGCCGCCTGGGCCGCCGCGACCATGGCTTCCGCATCGGCGAGGTTCTCCGCGAAGGGCTTCTGGCAGATCACCGTCTTCGCATGACGGACGGCCAGTTCCACCAGCGGCCGGTGGGAGGCCGCGGTGGTGGCGATATCGACGAAATCGACCGTCTCGGCGGCGAGCATCTCCCCGGCATCTGCGTAGGCTTTCGCGATCCCGAACTTTTCCGCCATCGCCCGTGCCCGGTCCTCGTCGCGATCGCAGACCGCCACGATTTCCGCGCCGGGCAGATCGCGCCAGCCGTTCATGTGATTGTGGGAGAAGAAGCCGCAGCCGATCAGCGCGCCCCTGTATGTGGTTCCGGTCAACGGATTGTCTCCTCGTCATTGCCGTCGCGGATGACCAGAACGGGATCATCCGGATTTTTGCGAACCGTCAGCGACCTTGTGCTGTCGGAAAGAACGCATTCATGCGCGCCGTGGCGAGCCAGCGTCAGCTCGCCTGTGTCGAATCTGCCCAGCGCTGAAATCAGCCGGGAAAGCGGTGTTGGGTGACCGCGCTCATCCGTCAGCCCGAAGGGACCCGACGGCGCCGCCAGGCAAAGGCTCTGCACCCCCGCATCCGCCGCCTCGATCACCGCCGCCGCCGCGAAGATCGCGCCGAGCGGGCCCGCATGGCGCGGGTCTCGGTCGGTCATGGTAATGTAAGTCCTTGCCGACGGATCGGGTTCGACCAGACCGGGACCATAGGGGTTCGAGCGCATCGGGATGGTGACGAGGCCGAGGCGCTGCGGACGGCTACCCGAGAGATTTGCCGCGGAGGCGAAGATATCGGGCAGCGCTTCCAGTGTTTCGAGCACCGAGCGATCGTCGGCCGCATGAACGATGGCCGTGGTGGAGTAAGTCACGAAATCGCCGATACCAGCGGGCGGCGGGCAGCGGTTGAACTCGGTGAAATTGGTCAACATGCCGACGCCGATCCGGCTGCGAGGAAACGCCTGCGCGGCGATCCTCGCGGTATCCTCGGGACCGGGCGGGTCCGGCCAGGGGCCAGAGGGCTGGAAGCTCTTCATATAGGCAAGCGGCAACGCAACGACCTGTTCAGGCGTCAGCCCGTGTGCTGCGAGCCGGCTCGCAATGGCTGCGATCTCGCTTTCCGGATCGGCGACGGCGAGTTCGAGGTCGAACGCACCGTCCCTGCCGATCACGTCTTTCAGCCTGGCGAAATCCGCATCCGACCATTCGATCTGCGTGCCGGCACGGATGGTGAAGCCGTCTGTGGCCACCGGCGGCTGGGCGAGCCACTGCGGTTCCACGGCCAGGCGGATGCCCGGCAACCGTACGCTCTTGGAAGTCTCCCGGACCGCGGGACCGCCCGCCCCCGCATCTCCCGACAGGGTGATGGTGATCGTCTGGGTGAGATTCGTGCCGGGCGCGATCCTGATCGGCAAAGGCATGGCGAGCGGGCGGCAGTAGGTCTTGTAGCTCGCGTCGCTCCAGTTGCGCTGATCCTCCATCTCGAAGATCTCGCCCTGGAAACGGAAGTCGGTCTTCACGCCGAAGATGTTGCTCCGCAGGCCAAGGATATCGAAGATCGGCTGCCCCGGCATGATGGTTTCGGGAAAGCGGACAGCTTCGGTCGTGCCGTCGGAGTGGATCACCTCCACCGGGGTGCCCCGCACCCCTTCAAGCGGATGAAGCACGCAGAAGCCGGCACGGTTGCTCTCGAACGGCTCGTTGGCCTGCAAGGCGAAACGGGCGACGATTTCGGCGGCATCCCCCTTCTTCACGATTTCGATCGTGACCGTCTTCTCCGCATCGATACCGGACAGGCGGCTCACGCACCGCGCCCTCCATCGGTTTCCGGCGGCTTCCACTTCATTGCTGATCACCGCTTCCCCGACCGTGCCCCATCCCGCATCGCGAACAGGGGCGCTCAGCCCGCGCAATATCTCCACCCCGTCGAATTTGACCGCGCGGAGGTTTCCCTCGTTCCAGAGAAATTCCAGCGCCCCGGCCTGCGTCGCGAGGACGTGCCTTGTCTCTACCATGTCTCCTCCCCGAATCCGCCGCGGCGGAAAGGCCTTGCATTACTGTTATACTGGTATACTATCTGCCTCATCGCAAGACTTGCACTCAATCTTATGCCGGTTTTGGCGACCAGGGAGGACGATATGATCAAGAAGTTTCTAACCATAGGGCTCTGCTCTGCCGCATTCGCGTTCGGAGCCCACACTGCTGCGCAGGCGCAGGACAAGGACCTGAGCATCTGCTTTGCCTATCAGACCCTCGAGACCGAGTTCTGGGTCGCCGGCCACGCCGCCATGACCCAGTCGCTCGACGAAAAGGGTATCAAGGTCATCGAGGTGAACGCGAACGAGGACGCGAACCGTCAGTTCGAACAGATCAAGGACTGCATCACCCAGGGTGTCGACGGCATCATCATCATCCCGCAGGATGGCGAGAGCGTCATCAAGATGATCGGTGAAGCCAACAAGGCCGGCATTCCGGTTGCGGTCTTCAACCGCCCGCCGAACCCGGACAACCCCAATGACGCCATCGTGGTCGTCGCCGACAACGTCTCGATTGCCGAGGCCGCTGTCGAGCACCTGACCAAGAAGGCCCGCGAACTCAATCTCGATCGCAAGGTCCAGCCGCTGATCATGGTCGGCGCACTGGCCGATACCAACGCGATCGGCCGGCGCGAGGGCTTCAACAACGTCATTAAGGCCAATTCAGATCTGTATGCCGAGCCGATCGAAGTACCGACGGAATGGGATGCCTCGGTGGCACTCGCCAATCTCGAAAGCGCGCTGCAGGCCAACCCGGATGTCGACGTCATCTTCACCTCGTCCGACTTCCTGTTCCCGCAGATCCGCGCCGTGCTCTCGCAGCAGGGCCGCTGGCAGCCGAGTGGCCAGGAAGGCCACGTCATCCTCGGCGGGCTCGATGGCGACGTCACCGCCTGCAAGCTCATTCGCGACGGCTATGTCGATGCGACGGGGGTCCAGGACCTGTTCTTCGAAGCCGATTCCACGGTCGAGGCGCTCTTGAAGGCGATTGAGGAAGGCGACAAGACGCCCAAGCAGCAGATCGACGACAAGGGCTTCGCGCTGACGCAGGACAACGAGGCCGAGCGCCATCAGGACATGTGGGGCTGCGTGCTCGCCGACAAGCAGGGCTGAAGACCCAAGCTGAAATGCTATGATCAGGGCGGCCAATCGGCCGCCCTGTGTTTCAATACCGGAGGAGGATTGTAAATGGTGTCGGAGTCCGTCAGCTCTGCAACGGAACCCGGGCGCGGGGGCGTCATCGGAAACTGGAGCCGGCGAGTCGTCGCTTCGGAACATCTCGTCCTCTATGTGACGCTCGTCTTTTTCGTGGCCCTCATCCCCTTCATCCCGAAGATTGCGACCGCGCAGAACATCTCAAACGTCCTTTCGAACGTCTGGCCGCTTCTCGTCATCGCCGTCGGGCAGACCTACGTGATGATCACCGGCGGCATCGACCTCAGCCAGATCGCCATCATAGCAGTCACTTCGGTTCTGGGCGCGGCGGTCATGACGCTCGGCGTCGATCCAAAGGTCTTTGCCGACACCGTGCTTTGGGGCACCGTGATCAGCCAGGAAGGCGGCGGAATTCTCTCCGGCCACGTATGGTCGATGCCGGCCGCGCTCATGATCATGCTGCTCATCGGCGGATTGATGGGCGGCTTGACCGGCTGGGTGATTGCCCGGTTCGAACTGCCGGCTTTCATGATGTCGCTGGTTGCCCTTCTCTTTTTCTCCGCCGTCGCCGTGTGGCTGACGCGATCCGAAAACGTCAACAACCTGCCCCCGTCCTTCAGCACCATCGCCGACCAGGGTTATGGCGGCTTCCTGTCTTGGTCGGCGCTGATCGCGCTCGGGGTGGCGGGGCTGGCGCATCTTGGCCTGTCGCGCACCATCTTCGGGCGCTGGATCTACGCTGTCGGCATGAACCCGGTGGCGGCCCGGATTTCCGGTGTGCCCGTCCGCAAGGTGATCACCTGGTGCTTCGTGGTCAGCGGCGTCACCGCCGCGATCGGGTCTGTCCTCTATTCCGCGCGGCTCGAGATGGGCCGCCCCGCCTTCGGCGACAATCTCAACCTGCTGCTCGACGTCGTCGGCGCCACCGTGATCGGCGGCACCAGCCTGTTCGGCGGCAGCGGCAAGATTCTCTGGACCATCTACGGCGTGCTTCTCTTCACGCTGCTCTCCAACGCGCTCAACCTGATGAACCTGTCCTTCTTCGCAGTCTTCATCGTCAAGGGCTGCGTGATCCTCGTGGCGGCGTGGCTCGACGTGCAGCGCCGGGAGGTGAAGACGGCATGAATGCGCTTCTTCAATTTACGGGCTTGGGCAAGAGCTTCTTCGGCGTTCCCGCCGTCCACAACGTCGATCTCTCGCTGAAAGCCGGCGAGATCCTCTGCCTCGTTGGCGAAAACGGGGCGGGCAAATCGACGCTGATGAACATGCTGGGCGGCGTCCATCAGCCGGATGAAGGCACAATGAGCCTGAACGGCGAGCCCTACCGGCCGGAAAAGCCCTCGGATGCGACGGAAGCCGGCATCACCTTCATCCACCAGGAGCTCAATCTCTTCGGCAACCTCTCGATCGCCGAGAACATTCTGGTCGACCGCATCCCACGCTACGGTGCGCTGCCCTTCGTCAACCGCGGCGAGTTGCGTCGCAGGGCGCGGGCCGCGATGGAGCAGGTCGGCCTCGATCTGTCGCCCGACACCAAGGTGGATGCTCTGGCTCCGGGCGAAAAGCAGCTCGTGGAAATCGCCAAGGCGCTGGCGGTCGATGCGCGCATCATCATTCTCGACGAGCCGACGACCTCGCTCACCAACCGCGAGACCGAAATCCTCTTCGCCCTGCTGAACCGGCTGCGCGACGAGGGCCGCTCGCTCATCTATATCAGCCATGTGCTGGCCGACGTGATGCGGCTCGCAGACCAGATCGTCGTTCTGCGCGACGGCGAACGGATCGGCGGCGGCCCGGTTTCGGAGTTCGACATTCCCAAGATGATCGCGACAATGGTGGGCCGCCCTTTGCAGCAGCTCTTCCCGGCCCGCGCGGTTGCCGAGTTCGGAGACCCGGTTCTCGAAGTCAACAAGCTCTCCCAGCCCGGCGTGGTCCGTGACATCAGCCTCACTGTTCACCGCGGCGAAGTGGTGGGACTGTACGGGCTGATGGGAGCGGGCCGCACGGAACTCGCGCGCATTCTCTTCGGCCTCGATCCGCACGAGAGCGGCTCCATCCGGGTGGCCGGCAAGGATCTGACCGAGGGAAGCCCACGCATGAGCGTGCGCAACGGGTTGGCCTTCGTCACCGAGGACCGTCGTCACGAGGGGCTGATGATGGACAGCTCCATCATCGACAACATGTCTCTCGTCGGCCTGCGGCGCCACGTGGCCGGAGGCGGCCTGATATCCCGGCCGAGCCTCGAAAGCTCGGTTCGCGACATGGGCCAGCAATTGCGGCTGAAGACCGGCGATCCGACGCTCAGGCAACCGGTCCGCAGCCTGTCGGGTGGCAACCAGCAGAAGGTGGTGATCGGCAAGTGGGTTCTCGAAAATCCCGATGTGCTGATCATGGACGAGCCGACACGCGGCATCGACGTAGGCGCCAAGTTCGAGGTCTTCACCATCATGAACGAGCTTGCGGCCGGCGGTGCGGGGATCCTCTACATTTCCTCCGAGATCGAGGAACTGATCGGCGTCTCCGACCGCATCCTGGTGATGCATCAGGGAATGATGGTCGCCGCATTCGGGAAGAGTGATTTCAGCGAGAACGCCATTCTCGCCGCGGCATTCGGAAGGGGAGAAGCAGCATGAACAACAACCAGATCGGCGTTCTGGCGCTGAAGAACGTTCCCTTCCTGCTGTTCATCGCCATCTTCCTCGTCTTCGGGCTGATGTCGGACCGGTTTCTGGAAATCCAGAGCTTCGCAAATATTGTCAAACAGGCGAGCTTCATCGGTATCGTGGCCATCGGCATGACCTTCGTGATGCTGACCGGCGGCATCGACCTCTCGGTCGGCACCAACATGTATCTCTCCACCGTGGTGGCGGGGCTGTTGATGAAGAACTATCAGCTCGATCCGTGGCTTGCCCTGTTGGCCTGCCTGGCGACGGGCCTCGCCATGGGAGGCGTCAACGCCTTCCTGATCGTCAGGCTCAGGATGGTGCCCTTCATCGTCACGCTCGGAACGCTGGTTGCGGGCCGCGGCATCGGCCTGTTGCTGACGGAATCGCGCGGTGTGATCCTGCCCAACGAACTCTTCGACTTCGGCTCGGGCTCGACCTTCGGCATTCCGAACCCGATCCTGGTCTTCCTCGTCATCGCCGTCGTCGGCCACCTGATCCTGTCGCGCACGGTGATGGGCCGGCACATCTATGCGGTCGGCTATGACGCGGCGACGGCCAAGAAGGCCGGCATTCCGGTCAACCGCACGCTCGGCTCGGTGTATCTCGTCAGCGGGTTCTGCGCGGCACTGGGCGGTTTCGTCTCGGTCTCGCAGCTGGGTATCGTCAATGCCGGCTTCGGCGAATTTTCCGAACTCTATGCGATTGCGGCGGCAGTGCTGGGCGGGACGAGCCTCTTCGGCGGCATCGGTTCGATCCTGCCCGGCACCGTGCTTGGCGCGGTGCTGATCCAGATGGTGCAGTCCGGGCTGGTCTTCGTGCGGGTCGATATCTACCTGCAGCCGATCATCCAAGCGGCCATCATCTTCTTCGCGGTGCTGCTCGATTCGATCCGCAGCCGCAAGCTCGCCGATCTCGGCAAGCGCCGGATCCGGATCGAGGAAGAAACAACGGGCGGCTGACGACGCACCTCGCCCATTTGGGAAGATGATGGAACGGCTCGGCTAGGCGGAGCCGTCTGCGATGGTGCGACGGTAAAGTTCGTTGGCGCGCGTGAGATGGAGCCGCATGGCTTCTCCCGCGGCCTCCGCGTCTCCGGCGACGATCGCCTCCAGTATCGCCTCGTGCTCGTCGAGCGTCAGTCGTTCGAGACCGGACTGGCGAACCGAGGCGAGATGGAAGCGCTCCAGCCAGGCGAAGATCGCCTTGATGACCGAGGCGAGCAGGAAATTGCCGCTGATCTCGCTGAGCTTGCCGTGAAAGGCGCCGTCGGTCTTCATGAACTCGATCGTCGTCCCGCTCGCCTCTTCTTGACGCTTGAGGATGTCCCGCAGTTCGGCGATATCCTCTTGCGACCGGTTACGGGCCGCGATCTTCGCCATTTCCACTTCCAGCAGCGCCCGCGCTTCCTTGAGCTGGTTGAGAATGTCAGGATCATAGGTGAGCACATGCCGCATGGTGAGCGCCAGTTGCTCGGCAAGAAGATCGAGCTGCGGCTCGGCCACCCGCGGGCGCTCGCCGTGCCGGACGTGGATCAGCCCGAGCCCCTGCAGCGATTGCATCGCCTCCCGGATCGCCGGACGCCCGACACCGTAGGCGTCCATCAACTCCCGTTCGGAAGGCAGAGTGGCGCCCGGGGCGAGATGGCCCTCCTGGATTTCCTCGAGCAGACGCTCCCGCACTTCATCCGACAAACGTTTCTTGCGAATGGGCTCACGCTTCATTCCGTATCTCCGTTCAGGCCGCACCCGCATCATAGCAGCGTTTTATGATGTCATACCAGATTGACGAAAGAGATAATCTCACATACTGGTATGATGACATACGATACGAACAATATGGGAGGACCTTCATCATGGCGCGTTCGATTGCCATCCTCGGAGCCGGCGGAAAAATGGGGTTCAGGATCACCCGGAAGATCCACGAGTCCGGCTACGACCTCCGGGCGGTCGAGATCGGCGAAGAAGGCCGGAAACGGCTTGCCGAGGCCGGTATTGGGCCTGTCGACCGCGACGCGGCAATCAAGGGCGCCGAAGTTGTCGTGCTGGCACTTCCCGATTCGGTCATCGCCGCTGTTGCAAGGGAGATCATTCCGATGCTCGAGGCCGGCACCATGGTGCTGATCCTCGATGCGGCCGCCCCCTATGCGGGCGTCCTGCCGGAGCGCGGCGACATCAGCTACTTTGTCGGCCATCCGTGCCATCCCCCGCTTTATGCCGACCTCGACGATTCGCAGATGCGCCGGGACGTTCATGGCGGCGTGGCTCCGCAGGCCATCGTCTGCGCGCTCATGCAGGGCCCGGAAGAGCATTACGATCTCGGCCGCGAGATCTGCGAGGCGATGTGGTCGCCGATCCTGCGCGTCCACCGGGTGACACTCGAGCAACTTGCGATTCTCGAGCCGGGCCTCTCCGAAATGGTCGCAATGCCCTATGTCGACGTCATGATCGAGGCGGTCGAACTCTGCGCCAGGAAGTACGACATACCGCGCGAGGCGGCCTTCGATTTCATGATCGGGCATCTCAATGTGGAGATTTCCATGTGGTTCGGCTTCACGCCGAAAGTGCCGTCGGATGCGGCGATGCGGTTGATGCGCTATGCCCGCAGCCTGGTGGTGAAGGACGGTTGGGAGACCGCCCTCGACCCTAAAACGGTCAAGGAAGCATCACAGCTCATCGTCAACGGCTGAGACCCTGACGATGCTCTCCGTCTCGACCGTCCTGTTCGACGGTCACCCGATGGAGGCCGGCTTCGAACTCCTCGCCGCGCGGGGGATTCACGCGGTAGAGCCGGCCTTCATCAAAGGCTATATCGACTTCACGGAAACCGATTTCTGCGATGCGGCCGCAGCCCGGCTTTCAAGGTCCGTTGCGGCGTTCGGCCTGGCGATCCAGGCGGTTTCCACCCATATGGATCTCTCCACCGGTGATGCCGGTGACGCACTGGCCCGCCGCATTGATTTCGCCGCAACGCTCGGCAACCCCTTCCTCATCACCAACACCGGGCCGCAGCACGCCGAGGCAGAAATCCGGGCCACTCTCGACCGTGCCGCCAGGCGGCTTGAGAAAACAGGCGTGACGCTGGCGCTCGAGAACCCCGGGCACGGCAGCGGCGACCTCATCGGCACGCCGCAACAGGCGGCGTCGCTTATCGCGAGCATCGGCCATCCGAATATCGCGCTCAATGTCGACATCGGAAATTTTGCCACCTATGGCGGCTCCGTCGGCACGCTGAATGGCCTCCAAAGGGCGCTCGACCACGCGGTGCACGTCCACCTCAAGGATTTCCGTGAAGTGGACGGCGACTGGCGCTTCACGGCCATCGGCGACGGCGATATGCCATGGACAGATATCCTGCCAGCCCTTGCCCATCTGCCTATAGGCCTCGAACTACCGCTCCGGCTTCTCCGTCCGAGAAAGAGCGATCCTGTGCGGGCGAAAAGTGCGGTCCCGCTCGACGAAATCGAAACCACGCTCGATCGCTCAATGGGCTACATCCGCAAGCACATGCCGCTCCACGGTTGACCGGAAGCAGCCGCTTTATTCCGTCGGTGGCTGAGAGGCTGAACCGAAATGCCTGGCGATCGTCATCTAAAAAGCTGTTTTGATTTGGCTTCTGGGGCAGGATCTGATCACAACTTGCGCCCCGAGCAAGTAAAGATGGCTGCGTGGGCAGGCTTTGAACCTGCGACGCGTTGATCCGGCAGGGACTTGCGGAGCAAGTGCCGGGTGGATTTCAGGTTATGAGCGCGGAACGCAAGGAAGCCCCGGCGGGGTTCGCGCGAGGCTTTGTTTGGATTGGGAAGCTGGGAGTTTTGAA